>JAJQBJ010000008.1 GCA_021203345.1 Oscillospiraceae bacterium | reverse complement strand
CATGGAAAGACTTTTTTGTTTTTTCACTGTCTACTTGACAGGGGGCACTTCACGATGGCAGGGGTGGGAGTTTTCAAGTCCATTTCCGATTTGCCAATAAAGCAATCTGAATCTATACTTAAGCCGGGGAACCACGCAGCGTTGCATCTTTCCTCGGCCTTGTTTCATGATTTCCCTCGTGCGGGAAAAAGTGGATAGACCTTTAAAGTATAAATATATGAAGGGATGGGCTATGGACAGGGGGGCTCTTTATCACGGTTCTGTCGCTGACAGGGAAAAAGTATCATTGCTCATTGATTTTGGAAAAGAAAGATTCCCACAGACTGTGGAGCTTTACCAGGAATTCGTTGGCAAACAGCGTTGTAAGACAGACATTTCATCTTGGCGTTTGCTGGATTTCCTGCTGTTTTTTCTTCCGTGAGAGATATGTAAAAATGAAAGTGGAGGAAACAGAGCTGCCGGCTGGAAAACGGGATGGGGAGGCAATGAGAAGCGTTTCTGAACTTTTTGCGCGGTTTAACCGATGGACACAAGTGAAAACAGAGAACAGTGGATGGGGCTATAAGTTATGAATACCGTAAAAAAGGCAGGATCTTGGCGCATACACAGTTGAGGAATTTTCGATGATGGCATACTGTGTGTTCGACGAGGATCACTGGGAAAAAGAGAGGCTTCTTAAGAAAGCATGGGAAAATCCCCATTCTTACCTATACCAGATACAACGGCAACAAGAAACAATATAAGCCTTGGGAATACACCTACGACCCAGCAAGCGACACCTACACCTGTCCTCTGGGCGGAGTACTCCGCCACACTACCACAGACCGCAACGGTAAGCGCACCTATCGAACCATACCGGCCAGGTGCCGTAATTGCCCCTGCAAGGCGAAGTGCGGAGCCAATGAAAAGGGGCAAAAGGCTTTCCAGCGCCACATCTGGCAGGAATATCTGGATCTTGTGGAAGGACTGCGAAAGACGGAACGTGGGGAAGCAATTTATGCACAGCGCAAGGAAACCATAGAACGTGTATTCGCAGATGCGAAGGAAAAGCACGCCATGCGATATACACATCACAGAGGCTTGGCCGCAGTCACACGCTGGGTCACGCTCAAATTTGCTGCCATGAACCTGAAAAAACTGGCGTTCTGGAGATGGAAAGGCTCTTTTTCCCGCCTTGTTTTCGCTGTTTTTGCGCCGTTTTACAGGGCTGCTCCTGTCCCTGCTTAATAAAAACTGGGGTTCTTTGACAGACTGAAAAAGCCGCCGACATGATGTCGGCGGCTTTTTATTGCCTCATTTTTTCTATATCTCAATTCAGGCCAGCCGGACTGCTGCCCAGAAGCCTTCCTCCATGGCCTGACGGGCCTTGCGGGCCTTTACGCAGTCGCCCACGGGAATCACGTCGATCACGGTGTCCCGCAGCTGCTCCACGGTGGCGGTATTGGGCCGCATCCCCATGGCGTACACCACGGAATCCACGGGAATCACCACCTCAGCCCCGGTTTCATCCAGAGCGGTGACGGCGTTCCGCTCCACTTTGGACACCCGCAGCCCGGTGCGGCAGGTGATGGGAGCCTTGGCAAAGGCCTGCATCATGCCCTCCCGGTGCATCCAGTTGGCCTCCGGCGCGATGGCGGACTGCATTTCGATGATGGTGACGTTATGTCCATGCTCCGCCAGGAACAGGCCCGTCTCGCAGCCCACCAGGCCGCCGCCCAGAACCGCCACGTTTTTCCCCAGGCCCTCCAGCTTGGTGTAAACGGTGGTGGCGTGTTCCGCCAGCTCCAGGCCGGGAATCGGGGGCTTGGCAGGGGAGGAGCCCGCCGCTACGATCACCGCGTCATAGCCTCCCGCCCTGACAAATTCCGGGGTCACAGTGGTATTGTACAGCACCTTTGCGCCGGATTTCTCCACCTGGGCAATCAGGTGGTCTTTCAGCCGCATCAGGTCGATTTTCAGGTCATCGTAGTCGGTGAATTTCAGCAGACCGCCCAGCCGGTCGGTGGCCTCGGCCAGGGTCACATCATGGCCCCGCTGCGCTGCGGTCGCCGCCGCCTGCATCCCGCCGGGGCCGCCGCCTACCACCAGAACCTTCCGCTTCTCCGCTGCGGGCTTGATGCGGTCATAGCGCTCCTCCCGGGCGGTGCGGGGATTCACGGCACAGCACAGGTTGTTCCCCTCGTGAAGGCCGGTGAGACAGTCCAGACACCGCAGACAGGGAATGATATCCTCCGGGTGGCCGTGTTTGGCCTTATCCGGGAAATGGGGGTCGGCAATCAGGGCCCGGGAGAAGCCAATGATATCCGCCTTGCCCTCCGCCAGAATCTGCTCTGCCAGCTTCGGGGTGTTGATGCCGCCGAGGGTCAGCACCGGGGTTTTGACCCCCGCCGCCTTGATGTCCGCCGCATAGTGGACGTTGACGCCGTGGGGCAGGAACATGGTGGGGTGGGTGTGTACCGCCTGGGCCTCCTCGGTGTCCAGACCGGCGGAAACGTGAATGATATCCACCTTTCCGTCCAGCAGCTTAGCAAATTCGATGCCCTCCGCCTTGGACAGACCGCCCTCGATTTCCTCCGCACCGCTCATGCGGTATTCAATCAGGAAATCCCGGCCACAGCGCTGACGAATCCGGTCAATCACCATCAGGGGGAATTTGGCCCGGTTTTCCACGCTGCCGCCGTACTCGTCCGTGCGGGTGTTGTACAGCGGGGAGATGAACTGATCCAGCAGCCAGCCATGCCCGCCGTGGAGCAGCACCATATCGAACCCGGCGGTCTTTAAAAGCTCCGCGCAGTCGGCAAAGCGATCCGCCACCACGTTCATGTCCGCCTCGGACATGCCGTGAATGTGAATTTCTTCCTCCGCTACTTCCTCGCCGTGCAGCACGCCGCCGGCGGTCTTGTGAACCTCCACCGGCCCCCAGGCCTCCCAGCCCTCCGGGTTCGCGTCGTAGTTGGCCTCAGCAAAGGCCACGTTGCCGCCGTGGTTCAACTCCTGAGAGGCCAACGCACCGCCCTCGTGGATGGCCTTGGCGATCTCCGCCAGCATGGGCTGGTTCTCCGGCGTGAGGGCAAAGGAACGGGGGTTCGTGGCGGCGTGTTCCCGGTCTACGGGACAGTCCCCCAGTGTGACCACGGCGGCGCCGCCCATGGCCTTCTCCCGGTAATAGGCGATCATGGAGTCGTCCGGGCGGCCCCGGTAGTCCATATGGGACATCATGTTGGGCGCGGACCAGATGCGATTTCGGAAGGTGGTGCGGCCAATCGTGATCGGCTCAAACAGCTTCGGATAATAGGGATTCATAGGTGTGTACCTCCCATAGTGTAGTCTGAACGTATTATAGCATATTTTCCGGCAGAAGGGAATGGGTTTGTTAGGGGACTTACAAACTGTAAAAGTGCAAATTGTAAAGCCATTTCCCAAATAAAAATCCCAACAAAACTGCGGGACTGTACCAGTGTACAGCCCCGCAACGGTTGTGTTGACTTTGAATAAACACCTCTTACAGCGCCTTGACGATCTCGGCGGTATCCAGGGCGATCATCAGCTCCTCGTTGGTGGGGATGACCATCACCTTGACCTTCGCGCCGTCCGGAGAGACGATGCGCTCCACGCCGCGGCAGTTGTTCTTCTCGGGATCGATCTCGATGCCCATGAACTCCAAGCCCTCGACAAACTTCAGGCGCATATCGGCGGAGTTCTCGCCCACGCCGGCGGTGAAGATCACGGCGTCCACGCCGCCCATGGCGGCAGCATACTCGCCGATCATCTTCCGCACGCCATACTCAAAGACCTCGACAGCCAGACCGGCCTGCTCGTTGCCGGCCTCAGCCGCGTCGGTCAGATCGCGGAAGTCGGAGGAAACCTCAGAGACGCCCAGCACGCCGGACTTCTTGTTCAGGATGTTCATCATTTCCTCGATGCCCATGTCGTACTTCTTCATGATGTACTCCATCACGCCTGCGTCCATATCGCCGGAACGGGTGCCCATGGGCAAACCGGCCAGGGGAGTCAGACCCATGGAGGTGTCCACAGACTTGCCGCCGTCTACAGCGGTGATGGAGGAGCCGTTGCCCAGATGGCAAGAGACGATCTTCAGCTCAGAGGGATCCTTGCCCAGGATCTCGGCGCAGCGCTTGGAGACATAGCGGTGAGAGGTACCATGGAAACCATAGCGGCGCAGCTTATCCACCTTGTAATACTCATAGGGAATGGCATAGGTGTAAGCCTTGGCGGGCATGGTCTGATGGAAGGCGGTGTCGAACACGGCCACCTGGGGAACGTCCTTGCCCAGCACGGAGGTGCAGGCGTTGATGCCGATCAGGTTGGCGGGATTGTGCAGGGGAGCCAGAGGATTGCACTCCTCGATGGCAGCCATGACCTCGTCGGTGATCAGCACGGAGGAGGCGAACTTCTCGCCGCCATGCACCACGCGATGGCCCACAGCGTCGATCTCCTTCATGGAGGCGATCACGCCGTTCTCAGGGTCAATCAGCGCGTTCAGCACGGCCTGAATCGCCTCGGAATGGGTGGGCATTGCCACGTCCACGGCGTCCAGCTTCTGCTTGCCCTCCACCTGGGGCTTATAGGTGAATTTTCCGTCCAGACCGATGCGCTCGCACAGGCCCTTGGCCAACAGCTCGCCGCTTTCGGGATTGAGCAGCTGATATTTCAGGGAGGAGCTGCCGGCATTGATAACCAAAATATTCATGGGAATCGATCTCCTTTAAATGTAATTGGGGGCTTGCAGAGCGCAGGCCCGTAGGGTAAAATAGGCACACACCTATTTTAGAACATTTCCCAGAAAAGAACAACCACTTTTTTGAGAAAAATACGAAGAATTTAGCGGGGAATGTGACATGAAAGCTGCGGGAATCATCGCGGAGTACAATCCGTTCCATTCAGGCCACCGTTGGCAGATGCAGGAGCTGCGCCGCCGGCTGGGGGAGGATACCCCTGTGGTCTGTGTGATGAGCGGAAACTGGGTGCAGCGGGGGGACGCGGCCATTTTGGAGAAGCACGACCGGGCGGCGACGGCGGTTCGGGGCGGCGCGGATCTGGTGCTGGAGCTGCCCCTGACCTGGGCCTCCGCCTCGGCGGAGCGCTTTGCCCGGGGCGGTGTAGAACTGCTGGCCGCCACCGGGGTGGTGGACACGCTGGTTTTCGGCAGCGAAAGCGAGAACCTTCCCGCCCTGGAGCAGGCGGCCTCCTACCTCCGAAGTGCCGACTACCAAACGGCATTGAAGGCCGCGCTGAAAACGGGCTGCTCCTTTGCCGCCGCCCGGCAGAGGGCGCTGGACGCTGCGCCGGGCCTGACCAGCTGGAACACCCGCACCCGACCCAACGACCAGCTGGCACTGGAGTATTTGAAGGCGCTGGAGGGAACGGGCCTCCGCCCTCTGGCCCTTCCGCGCCGGGGAGCTGCCCATGACGGCCCGGAGCAGGACGGGGTGGCCTCCGCCTCGGCGCTGCGGGCACGGCTGCTGGCGGGCGAGGATATTTCGGCGCTGCTGCCCGGCTGCACCATTCGGGAGACGGAGTTAGCCAGTCTGCGCCTGAACGAACGGGGCGTACTGGCGGCGTTGCGAACCAGGAAAGCGGCGGACTTCCTGCGTCTGCCGGACTGCTCGGAGGGGCTGGAGCATCGCATGGAGCGGGCCGCTCAACAGGGGCACTCCATCGACGAGGTGTGTCGGCTTGCCAAAACAAAGCGCTACGCCTATGCCCGCCTGCGGCGGCTGGTGGTGTGGAGCTATCTGGGGCTGACCGGGGAAGATTTCGCCCCTGCGCCGCCCTATCTGCGGGTTCTGGCCACCAATGAGCGGGGGCGGGCGCTGCTGCACGAGATGAAAAAAAACGCCTCCCTGCCCATTCTGCCCCGGCCCGCCGCCGTCCGCAGATTGGGGCCGGAGGCCCTGCGGCACATGGAGCTGGAGGCGCGGGCCACCGACCTGTGGCAGCTTTGCAGACGGGAGCCGGGCCCCGGCGGAACAGAGTGGACGCAGGGGGTAAGACTGCTGGCCGCAGAGGGGGCATAACGCTTTCCAGTCATACCCCGGCCCCTTTCCTCATATAGTACAGCAAAATGAATGGAAAGGAAGTTTCCCTATGCCCTTTGACGACAAAACCATGTCCGCCCAACCCCATCGGCTAGTGCTGGAGGATCGCAGAAGCCTGACCATCTCCGGCGTTTCCGAGGTGGAGAGCTTTGATGAGCGCTCCATCCTGCTGCGCTGCGCCCAGGGTGCGCTGAGTATCCACGGCTCCGACCTGCACATCGAGGAGCTGAGCCTGGACGGAGGCGACCTGCGGGTGGCGGGACTGATCGACTCCCTGAGCTATGAGGACATCTCCGAGCCAACGGGGATCCTGTTGTCCCGGCTGTTCCGGTAGTGACCTTCTCCAATTCCGACCAGGCCGCCGCCTTTTTCGGCGCTCTGGTGCTGGGGGCCTTGTGCGGCCTGCTGTATGACCTGCTTCGGGTGGCCCGGTTTCGGCTGGGCCGGCGGGTGGTGGGGGCGCTCCTTGACCTGGCCTACTGGCTGCTGGTGCTGGCGGCGCTGTTCTGCTACGCAGTGGCAGCGGGGAACGGGGACGTTCGCATCTATATGATGCTGGCTATGTTCGGCGGCGGGCTGACGTATTTTCTGCTGCTGTCCCCTACGGTGCTGAGGGGCTGCTTCCGTCTGGCGGATATTCTGACCGCGATTTTCCGCTTTTTGACCGCTCCGCTGCGGATTCTCCTTCGCTGTCTGAAAAAAATTGAAGAAATCCGAAAAAATCTCTTTCATTCTTTGGGAAAATGGTTTAAAATGAAAGTGATATCATACAGGCGGAGGCGTGCAACCGTCTCCCATGCCAAAAACACAGAGGAGCCAAAGAAGAATGACCGACAAAATCAAGCTGAAACGTTCGAGCTTTATGACGCGGGTAATCCTGGTCGCCCTGCTGGTGTACATGGCCATCACGCTGCTCTCCCTGCGGAGTCAGATTCAGGAGGCTCAGGCCGACCTGGAGAGCTACCAGACCCAAATCGAGCAGCAGGAGCAGACCAACGCCCAGCTGCAAAGCGCCGTGGAAAATGGCGCCGCCGAGGAGGAGCTGGAGGACATCGCCCGGTATAAGCTCGGCCTTGTGGAGCCTGGTGAAAAGGTGTTTTACGATATCACCAACTGACAGAGCAGAACACCCTGCTTTCTGTCCCCGATTTGCCCCGTATTTACATTTTCAAGGAGGATAAGGCTCACAGTATGAACTTAGAAGTTGGTTCGATTCTGGAAGGAAAGGTAACAAGTATTACCAAATTTGGCGCGTTTGTCGCCCTGCCCGGCGGAAAATCCGGCCTGGTGCATATCTCTGAAATTGCCCATTTTTACGTCAACGACGTAAAGGATTTTTTGACCGAAGGGCAGGACGTAAAGGTCAAGGTCATCAACATTGACGATCGTCATCGGATCAACCTCTCTATCAAGCAGGCCGCTCCGCCGCCGCCCCCCAGAGAAAATCAGCATGGGAACGGCCGGGGCTACGACCGGCAGCAGGGCCGCGGCGGGAATCAGTCTCCCCGCCCCAGCAACGGCGGGAACGGAACCGGCGGTCGGAATTCCGGCCACAGCAGCCGGGGCCGCACCTATGTCACCGCCCCTCCGGTACAGGCCAAGGGCCCGGCCTCGTTTGAGGATCAGCTGAAAAAGTTCATGCAGGAGTCGGACAGCCGGCAGTCTGACCTGAACCGCAGCACCGACCGCCGGGGCAGCCGCCGGGGCAATGGTCGGAACCGGAACAACTACGAATAACACCTTCCCGGTATCCACAACCCAATACCTGTAAGAAGCGAGGGCCGCGCAGCTTGCGCGGCCCTTCCATTTTGAAACGTTGCGAGGACATCATTATGCTTATTTACAACGCAGTTCTGCACCCCATGGATCAGCCGATCATCCCCAACGGCTATGTCCAGCTTCGGGACGGAAAAATCACAGCCGTCGGCCCCATGGAGCAATGTCCGGCAGATACAGAGCGGCTGGACGCCCACGGCGGACATCTGCTGCCCGGCCTGATCGACGCCCACTGTCACCTGGGCATTTTCGGCGAAAGCCTGGGGGAGGAGGGCGCCGACGGAAACGAGATCACTGACCCCTGGACACCCCAGCTCCGGGCCATTGACGGCATCAACCCCTTAGACCGCTATTTTGCCGAGGCCAGAGCCGCAGGCGTTACCACGGTGGCCGTGGCCCCCGGCAGCGCCAACGCCATCGGCGGACAGATCGCGGTCTTGAAAACCCAGGGTCGGGTCATCGACGAGATGGTTCTCCAGGCCCCGGCGGCCATGAAGCTGGCGCTGGGCGAGAATCCCAAGAGGGTTTACCGCTGTCGGGAGGAAACGCCCCAGACCCGGATGGCTACCGCCGCCGTGATTCGGGAGGCCCTGGGGAAGGCCAGGGAGTACTGGAATAAAAAGCGCCGGGCGGAGACGGACGCCGAGGAAGACGCCCCGAACTTTGACGCAAAGCTGGAGGCCCTTGGCCCTCTGCTGGAGGGGAAAATCCCCGCCCACATCCACGCCCACCGGGCCGACGATATGGCTACCGCCATTCGCATTGCCAACGAGTTCCATCTAAACTATGTGCTGATTCACGGCACGGAGGGGTATCTGATTGCCGACTATGTGGCAAAGCAGAACGTCCCCGTGGTGACGGGGCCGCTGCTGACCGACCGGAGCAAGCCGGAGCTGTCCAACCAGTCGCTGAAAAATCCCGCTCTGCTGACCCAGGCGGGTGTTCACACCGCCATTTGCACCGATCACCCGGAGATCCCCATCCCCTATCTGATGCTCTCCGCCGCCATGGCTGCCAAAGCCGGCATGGACGAGGAGGAGGCCCTGCGGGCCGTGACCCTGACCCCGGCGGAGCTGCTGGGGTTGGCAGACCGCCTCGGCTCCCTGACCCCCGGAAAGGACGGGGATCTGGTGCTGTATGACCGCCCGCCGCTGGAGCTGGCTGCGAAAGTAACCGCCGTGTACATCAACGGGGAGGCGATTCAGCCGTGACCGTGTTAAGGGGCATTTCTGTCGTTCTGCTGTTTTTGTCCATCATGATAAACGCCTATATCATGACCCGGATTCGGGACGGAAAATCCTCCAAGTACTGGCGCATCGGCGTGGCGATTCTATTGGCTGTGGCCGTGATTCTGTTCGCCATTTCCTACTTCTTTAACATCTGAGGGAGACAGAGCCATGAAAGAAATCAACGTACAGCAGATTTCGGACTGTGTGCGGGATCTGTGCATCGAGGCCAACTGCAACCTGACCGAGGATTTGCGCCGGGCCATCTGCGCCGGGTGTCAGACGGAGGAATCGCCGGTGGGCCGCTCCATTTTGGGGGATTTGATTGAAAACTACACCTTTGCCGGGGAGCGCCGCCTGCCCATCTGTCAGGACACCGGTATGGCGGTGGTATTCTGCGATTTGGGGCAGGACTGCCACATCACCGGCGGGCTGCTGTCCGACGCAGTGAACGACGGCGTGGCCCGGGGCTATACCGAGGGCTACCTGCGGAAAAGCGTGGTGCGCGACCCCATTCGCCGGGGCAATACGGAGGACAACACCCCCGCCATTCTGCACCTCCGGCTGGTGGAGGGGGAAAACCTGACCATCACCGTGGCCCCCAAGGGCTTCGGCAGCGAGAATATGTCCCAGCTGAAAATGTTCAAGCCCTCTGTCTCTCGGCAGGAGATTGAAGATTGGATTGTCTCCGTGTGCGACACGGCGGGGGCGAACCCCTGTCCCCCCATGGTGATCGGCGTGGGCCTGGGCGGGGACTTTGAGCTGGCCGCCGAAAACGCCAAGCGGGCGTTGCTCCTGCCCGTGGACGGGCACAGCGCAGACCCCTATTATGCGGAGATGGAGCAGCGGATTCTGGAGAAGGTCAACCGGCTGGGCATCGGCCCTCAGGGGCTGGGCGGCACCGTTACGGCCCTGTCGGTGCGAATCCTTCCCTATCCCACCCACATTGCCGGTTTGCCCTGCGCGGTGAACGTGGGCTGTCACGTCACCCGCCACGCCTCCGCAGTCTTGTAAGGCGCTCTTGACAAAATGTGCAAGGCCGGGGGAGCCCGGGACAATTTATTTTATGAAGATTCACAAAAAACTCTTTTCAACCGTCAAAAAATATGGTATAATGCGAACAGGGCATGATAGAACCATTCTCTGTACCCACTACACCGAAGGAGTTGAACACTATGAACGTGAAACTGTATGAAAAAAAGTGCAGCGTGAAACCTGCGACGAAGGCCTATGCTGAAAAAAAGGTTGGCAAGCTGGACCGCTACTTCAAGGGGGATGCAGAGGCAGCTGTCACCTTCCGTGTAGAAAAGCTGAACTGCCGGGTTGAGCTGACTGTCCACTCCGGAAGCACCTATTACCGCGCAGAGGAGACGACCACCGATATGATGGCCTCCATCGACGCCGCTGTGAACTCTATCGAGGGACAGATTCGCCGGAACAAGACCCGTCTGGCTAAGCGCCTGCGTACCGACGCCTTTGTTCGTTCCGTGGAGGAACCGGAGCCCGCGCCCGCAGCGGAGGAGGAAACCTTTGATGTGGTTCGCTCCAAGAAGTTCCCCATCAAGCCTATGGGCGTGGAGGAGGCCATTTTGCAGATGAACCTGCTGGATCACACCTTCTTCGCCTTCCGCAACGAGGACGATGACGGGGCCTTTGCCGTGGTTTATGTCCGCAACGATGGCGGCTATGGTCTGATTGAGGACGAATAATAACTTTGCATACAGCACAGCGATTTCAGGCCGCCCCTTCGGGGGCAGCCTTAGATTGTTGAAAAGTGAGTTTATATTGCATATAGTGAGCGCTGCAAACTGTGACGTGGTTGCCCCTCCTGATTGGTTTTCCATCACGAAGTGGGCTTTTTCAACCCCATTTCTTTTTGACGGGGCAAAAAGAAACGGGGTCGACCCGCCAAAGAAAAACCCCTGTTTCCCTTGCCGCAGGAAGAATGCGGCAAGGGGACGTGACGTGCTTTCAAATTTACCTCGTAACCAGACCCGCATATAACGTAGACTGTTTTTGTCTTGTGTAACCCCGCTTGCGAACGTGGTTACTCATCGGCTCATTTCGTTCTGTTTCGTGTGAATCTGGTTACGCTAGCCTTTGCTAGAACGTTTCTTTCCGCCATTGAAAGAAATGGGGTCGAGAAACCCCCTTCGTGATAAAAAGCCAATCAGAAGTGGAACCCACGTTGCAGCTTGAACGACTTATTGCAAAAACGGACTTTTTTCTCCGACGGGGCGAATTTTCTTTGACAACAGGCACAAAACCTGTATAATAAATACTGACACAAAACGCAGTTACGCGATGAACACAAGCAGAAAGAGTGGAACGCAATGATCAAACCTCACACCCTCTCCGGGTTTATGGAGAATCTTCCCGCCCCCCAGATGCAGATGGAGCGGATGATGGACATTTTACGCAGAACCTATTCCCTGTACGGCTTTACCCCGCTGGATACGCCGGTCATCGAGGACGCACAGATTTTGCTGGCAAAGGGCGGCGGCGAAACGGAAAAGCAGATTTACCGCTTCACCAAAGGCGACTCTGACCTGGCCCTGCGCTTTGACCTGACGGTGCCTCTGGCGAAGTATGTGGCGCTACACTACGGCGAGCTGTCCTTCCCCTTCCGCCGGTATCAGATCGGCAAGGTTTACCGCGGCGAACGGGCCCAGCGGGGCCGGTTCCGGGAGTTTTATCAGGCGGACATCGACATCATCGGCGACGGTCAGCTGGATATCCTCAACGAGGCGGAGATCCCCTCCATTATCTACAAGACCTTCACCGACATGGGCCTGAAGCGGTTCCAGATTCAGGTGAACAACCGGAAAATCCTCACCGGCTTTTACGAGCTTCTGGGCCTTGGACAGCTCTCCGGGGACGTCATGCGTATCGTGGACAAGCTGGACAAAATCGGCGCGGAGAAGGTACGCGCCAGCCTGATAGACGAGCTGGCTGTCTCCCCCCAGGCGGCGGACGAGATTCTCCGCTTTATCGCCATCCGGGGCAGCAATCAGGAGGTTCTGGCCGCGCTGGAATCCTACCGGGGCAAAAACCAGACCTTTGACCAGGGTCTGGAGGAGCTGTCCGTGGTGGTGAAGTATCTGGCCGCCTTCGGCGTTCCGGAGGAGGCCTTTGCGGTGAACCTGACCATCGCCCGGGGGCTGGACTATTACACCGGCACCGTGTACGAGACATTTTTGCTCGACCACCCGGAGATCGGCTCTATTTGCTCCGGCGGCCGGTATGACAATCTGGCGGAGTATTACACCAACAAAAAGCTGCCCGGCGTGGGTATCTCCATCGGCCTGACCCGGCTGTTCTATGTGCTGGGGGAGCAGAAATATCTGAACCCTGCCCTGAACACCAGCCCTGCGGACGTGCTGATTCTGCCCATGACAGAGGATCTGTCCGCCGCCATCGGCTTTGCCACCGCCCTGCGGAATACGGGCATCCGCGCCCAAATCTACGGGGAGCAGCGGAAGTTCAAGGCCAAAATGACCTACGCCAACAAGCTGGGCGTTCCCTTTGTGGTGATTTTGGGTGAGGACGAGCTGCAAAACGGCGTATACGCAGTGAAAAATATGTCCACCGGGGAACAAACCTCACTGCCCCAGGCAGAGGCCGTGGCCCTGATTGCCGCCACGGTTCAGGCAGGACAAAATATCCCCGTGATTCTGGATACCTAAAGGAGGAATTTTCATGCCAAGTCCCAATCGAGGCCCCGGCAGACCGGGCGGGCCGAGACAGCCCCGGCGTGGCCCTGCGCCGGTACCCAGACCCCCCAGACCTGCACCGCCACCCCCACCGCCCAGACGGCGGCCTG
>JAJQBJ010000050.1 GCA_021203345.1 Oscillospiraceae bacterium | reverse complement strand
TAGGCCGGTTGGACATCATCAGGCGCTCCGTTCTGGTGAGGATGATGTTGTCCTCGAACTTGGGTGCCATAAACGGCTCGATGTCTTTGGCCGTTCCCCAGCGGGCGGAACCGTACTCCATGTTATGGCGGTACTTTTTGGCGTTTTTGCCCTTCAGGTACACCGCCAGTCGCAGACCGCCGCCGCACAGCAAACCAATGATCAGGTCAAATGGGTGCAGGCTGGGCAGAGGATTTCCAAACGCCTGGGGAACGGTGTACATCAGGCTGAGTATCTTTTCTCCCGCCGTGCCGCCCGTTGCCAGCCGCCATGCCTCGCTCAGATTGGTCGCCACCAGCCCCACCAGCACATAGGGCAGGTACATAATCAGGAGTTTTTTTGCTTTCTGGCTCATCGGTCACGCTCCTGGTGCTTCTCCCGCACCTTCTTCGGCGTGGCGGCAGTCAGGTCAATGAGCTTGTTCAGCGTTTTCCGAACGCTGGGGCGCTTCTGCTTGCTGAGTGCCTGGGCGGTATACTCCTTGTAGGCCGCTGTCAGCGCCGCCTCATCTCTGGCCTTGAAGAACACCGTATACCGGGGCGGGTCAACGGAGGCGTCCTTCCGAATGGCGAAGTCAACACCGTACTTTTTCGCCACACGCTCGAATCCCTTCAGCTCTGTGTTGGCGATGGGGATGGTGGAAACGCCCTGATTCTGTCCAATCAGTTCCTCTACGGTCTGTTTGCCATGAGGTGTCTCATTCTTCGCCGCCGCCTTTTTCGCCTTCACCTTGGCACGGTGGTTCAGGAACATCCGAAGCCCCTTCATAATGGTTCTGGCGGTCAGCTTGGTGGTGCTGATCGCCAGATTGACCGTCCTGTTTGTTACTTCTTCCTGCAATACTCATCATCTCCTCCCAGCAGGGTGTTGGATGTTCTACGAAGGTTCTTCCTCCAGAATTTCATCCGAAAGCCCCTCGTAGTTACGTCCTTCGTCCATAAAATAAACATAGCCATCAAGGAGTCCACTCATTGGACGAATCTCGCCATTGGCGCAGACTCCCATGAACAGAACTTTATCCTGGTAGGGGCCTTCTTTGCTGCGATAATTCGCATATAGCCCGTCAACGGGGAATGCCTGCACAACGTTATCCCGACCAAATACCTTATCCCACTCGTCCAGGGATACTCGCAGGAATAGATCACCTGTCATTTCCAAAACGATTTCTTGACCATCTCGATAGGCTCTGATCAGGTAGTCCAGATTGATAAGCTGTTCCCCAATTTCAATAATCGTTGCCATAGCTCACCTCACAGCGCATCGTGACCGGGCTGTGTCCGCTTCACGGCATCCGCTGCCTTGTCCTTTGCGGCGCTTTTCACCGTCTCATCGTCGATGGGCAGTACGATCAGGCCCCGTCCCATCTTCACGAACGCCTCCGGGGTGTGGAACAGCTTCTCGAACTTCTCCATCTGCTCCGGGGTCAGGGAACCGAAATCGTCCTCGGTCAGCCCAACCACCAAGAAGTCCCCGGCGATGATGTCGTACATCTGGCCGTCCTCGTCCCGGAGCGCCCGGTTCAGCGGCAGACCGGAGAGCTTGCCTTCCTCATTGCAGACCAGACCCACCGGATCCTCGTAGGGGTACACGACCTGAATGTCGCCGCCCACCGCCGCCTGCAAAGCCTCCAGCTCGGTGCTGACCTGGAAGGGCTGGGGAAATTCCCCCGGCTTCACCAGAAGCACGTCGATCTTGTTGTCTTCACGGGCTGGCTCCCGACCCTCGCTGGTCTGGAAATCGACCTGGGTGAAGTTGTCTGCGTCCAGCACATACTCGGAATCGAAATAGCCCTGCCGCACCTTTTCCTCGGCCTCCTCTTTGGAAGCCGCCGTCACAGAGACCGTTTTCTCCAGCGTCTCCGTGATGGTGATGTCATACTCTTTCATGCAGACTCCTTCCTTACAGCGGCAGTGCCTTGACCGGCTGGCCGTTCACCACGATGGTTTCGCACTGCTCCTCCAGGATACGCTTCACCAGATGGATGTCGTCGCCGTCCAGAGACTTGGTGATCCGCCCGACGGTGGAGAACACCACCGCCGTACCAATCAGGTACTTCTTGCCGTTCACAGCGGCCACCGAATCCGGCTTGAATGTCATCATCAAATCCAGCAGCGGGAACAGACAGCCCACCTCGTCACCCTCGAACACGTCCAGCACTTCACGGCTGTCCTCCACGGTCATGGCGGTGGCCCCGCACTCCGGGTCAACCACCATCACGATGTCACATGGGCGGAACAGAACGCCGTTCTGGGGGATGCCGTCATACTCCTCATATTCCACGTCGCTGTCCTCCTCATCCTCATCGGACAGGGGCTGGTCATCCTGTCTTTCTTCCTGCAACAGCTTGTCGAGCTGGCGCAGGGTCTCGTCCATCATGGCGTCGTTAGCGTCTGTACGGGTGGTCTGGTTGGCCTTGAACCCGAAATTGATATTGATGTCGATGCCGCCAGAGACGATCACGTTAATATCCTGCATAGAAAATTCCTCCTTCTAAGTTCGTGAGAAACAAAAAATGCGGCCATCCAGGTGCCAAAACGCACCCAAATGACCGCAGTATGCTTTCTCTGTATTCTGTTTTCATGGTGTTGT
>JAJQBJ010000006.1 GCA_021203345.1 Oscillospiraceae bacterium | reverse complement strand
CATGGAAAGACTTTTTTGTTTTTTCACTGTCTACTTGACAGGGGGCACTTCATTAGGCTTTTCAACGTCTTCTTTAGGGTTTGCACTGTTTTGAAAGAGAAAGAGCAACAATGTCGGTAGGAATGACAGGAGCAGGCAGGTTCCCACCTGCTCCCGCCACCCATCGGCCAGCCATAAAGTAATCAGGACAAGGGTAATGGGCTGTAACCAGATACCGGAATTGAGAATCTTGGACAGCCAGCCCTTATTTCTCGGGTGCATCATTGTCTCCGGTATGCAATTCTTGGGGAAGAGCAAACTCCTGCTGCATCTTGTGGAAAATTTCAACCAGCCTGTCCAACTCGTCTGTGTATTCCTTACAGATGTCATGCTGACTCGGAGAAAACAAATTGGGCCACAACTCTATATAGCCGCTTTGCTTTTCACAAAATGTGAGAGCTTCCAGCAAAAACTTCGTGGAAAATTCAGGATTAGACTGTTTATGACTCAAGTAATCACTCATGTTCAAAATCTCCATTCATATGCATATGATAATTTTTTGACCTTTTTGAAATCAAAATAAATATGGGAAATGTTTTCCATTTTAGTTTTGCAATTTGGTTCAAAAAGAAAAATCCATTGTATAGAGGCCACATCCAGTTTGCGTGTCACCAATGAGCTTAATTGCCTTATAACAAGCGGCGTAAAGTGTCTGAGTAAAACAGCAAAGAGCGCTCAACCTAAAACTGATTGAGCGCTCTTATTAATAAAGAGATATCGATTTGGCATTGAAACTTAGTTACCTATGAGCGTCAATTATCGCTGCGTAGGTGATGCAAGTATTACAATTCTCCATGCTGTGGAAGAGAATTCCCTTTTTATTGGACAGCAATAGTAGGTGAGAGAGCTTTGCTGACGGAAGAGAATTCCATACCCATTGGAGAAGATGGTAAGTAGATACTTTCTTGAATTTTTTTCCACCTACTGTGATAAAGCTTAAAGGGACTTCGTTACTATTGCTTTGTACGCAGTGGCTCCATATTCTGCAAGCGACTGGCGTTTCTTACAGAGCGGTTCCCCGGTCTATCACGATGGTTTGACCCGTGACAGCGATGGCGTCATCGCTGGCGAAGTACAGAATCGCCTTTGCCTGGTCGTCCACCGTTGCGGGTGTCAGGGTACGGTCAATGTGTTTATCGGAAATCGCAGCCATCGCAACATCGACGTCGCCCATCATGTCCCAAAGGGGAGAGGGCGTGGGGCCAGGGGCCACCACGTTGGCGCGGATATCGGTGCCTGCGAACTGCAGGGCCACATTCTTCGTTGCCGCGATCACGCCGGCCTTTGCGGCAGAATAGGACACGCCTGCCACAGAGCGGGTGCCGCCAATCGAAGAAATGTTTACGATACTTCCCTTGCCAGCGGGCACCATATATTTCAGCGCCTCTTTCATCATATAGAACACGCTGTACAGATCCAGCTGAACCACCTTGTCCCAGAACTCATGCTTCACATAGGTTACAGACTGGAAATCGTCTGCAATGCCGGCGCTGTTTACCAGCACGTCCAGCTTGCCAAAGGTGTCGATTGCGGCCTTGACTGCCTTTTCGCAGTCCTCAATTTTGGTGACATCGGCGGGAACAGAGATTGCTTTGACTCCCTTTGCCTTGCAAACCTCCTCCACTTCACGCAGCTTTTCGATGCGGCGTGCGACCAGCACGAGGTCGGAGCCTTCTTCGGCAAAGACCTCCGCAGTACGACGGCCAATCCCGGAGTTCGCGCCGGTTCTCAGTCGCGTTACTTTGTACCGAATGTAATTTATAATTGCCTGATTTAGCGAAAGTATATCATAGAGCAGGAGAGGCACAATTGTTTTTATGCATAGAATTGCATCGCGGAATTGTTCTCTTTGCACAAAATCCTCGGGCAATTTGATAGTTGAAAAATCCCTCGAAAGCTCTCGCTTTTGTCTGGGCAGCGGGCAGTAAGCGGGATATAGTAAAAAGCTATTTATCTTTTGCGGTTGTGACGCGGGGCTATCCCTATGCAGGCAGAAGGGGGGCAGGTGAGTTCGGCTTTGGCGGAGAAAAAAACAATACGCAGCGAGCAGGCGGAGGCGGCCCTGGTGGAGGGGAGTGGACGCGTGGTAAGGTTTTACTAAGCGATACCCTCAAAGACCAGCCGGTACTTCGGGAGCTGGACGCCACCTGTCTGACCCTGCTGACCTGGCGGGTTAAACACTGCAACAGACGGAATAAACAAACTCCAGTAGAGGATGAGTAGATAAGGAGTAGTTTAAAGCTCGGATTTCGTCTTAACACTTTTTTATAAAAGCGGGTGGATTGCTGTACAGTTGGCAGTCCACTCGAATTTTTTGAAGGTTTGCAGTCTGCCCGCTGCTAAATTGTCCCTTTCTATGAAAAAGAGGCCATGGAATTGTCTAAATCGGATGCTCTTCCGCACCATGACGCAGATCGTTGTCTCGCTGGTGGTACTGTTTTATCTCAAATGGCAGCTGGCCCTGATTCTGGTGGCGGCGATTCCAATCATCGGCGTGGCCATCGGTATGGTGCTGCAAAACAACGTACTTTTCTCCGGCACGATTCGGGAGAATCTGCTCTGGGGCGATGGGAACGCCACCGAGGAGGAAATTATACAGGCAGCCAAGGACGCGCAGGCCTACGACTTTATCATGAGCTTCCCGGACGGGTTTGACACACATCTGGAGCAGGGCGGCGTCAACGTTTCCGGCGGACAAAAGCAGCGGCTGTGTATCGCCCGGGCCATGCTCCGCAAGCCGGAGGTGCTGATTCTGGACGACTCCACCTCGGCGGTGGACTCCGCAACCGAGGCGCTGATTCGCCAGTCCTTCCGGGAAAACCTGCGGAATACCACCGTTATTATCATCGCGCAGCGCATCAGCTCTGTGCGGGAGGCCGACCAGATTCTGGTGCTGGACGACGGCGTGATTGCCGGACAGGGCACCCACGAACAGCTGATGGAGAACAATGAAATTTATCAGGAGATCTACTGGTCACAGCAGGAAGGAGTGGATGGATAATGGCCGAAACAAAGCCAAAGGCAAATCAGAACGGCGGCGGGCCGGGCGGCCCGCGGGTCAGCTATGGCAGACCCAAAAATCTGCGGGCGACCATTTTGCGGACTGCCAGCTATTTAACACGGCGGCCTGTTATGCTGATTGCCGCGCTGGTCAGTGTTGCGCTGTCCAGTCTGGCCAGCGTCGCGGGCACCTATGCCCTGCGGCCCATCATCAACGGCCTGACCAGTGCGGTTCAGAACGGCGAAGGGGTTTTTGAGGGCCTGGTTTCCGGTATCCTGCTGATGGTGCTTGTTTATATCATCATGGCGGTGTGCGCTTACCTCCAGTCCAATCTGATGGCGCAGATTGCCCAGAAGGGCTGTAACGCCATGCGGAAAGACCTGTTTGACAAGCTGCAGGAGCTTCCCCTGAGCTATTTTGACCAGCACACCCACGGCGAGCTGATGAGCCGCTTCACCAATGACGCGGATAACGTACAGATGGCGCTGGAACAAAGCGTCGTTCAGCTGCTCAGCAGCGCGATCACCTTTGTCGCCACTGTGGTGATGATGATTTACCTCAGCCCCACGCTATTCATGATTACAATTGTGCTGCTGGTGCTGGTGCTGCTGGTGTTCCGAAAGCTGGGCGGCCTGAGCCGTGACTACTACCGCAAGCAGCAGAAGGCGCTGGGCGCCGTCAACGGAGAGGTGCAGGAGGTCATCGAGGGTCTGAAGGTCGTGAAGGCCTTTAGCCACGAGGACGAGGTACGCGCCGAATTTGAACGCCTCAACGAAAATTACAGAGTTGCGGCCTCCTCCGCAACCACCTATTCCCAGATGATTATGCCGATCTCCGGGCAGCTGACAAATGCGGCCTATGCGGTGACTGCCATGGCCGGCGGTATTTTAAGCATCACCCGCGGCTTTGACGTGGGCGGTCTGGTGTCCTTCCTGACCTATTCCAAGCAGATTTCTCAGCCGGTCAACCAGATCTCCATGCAGATGACGACCGTTCTCTCTGCTCTGGCAGGCGCGGAGCGCATCTTTGAGGTCATGGATGCGGAGCCGGAAATCGACCAGGGCACCGTTACGCTGGTACAGGCACATTGGGAGGGCAACGACCTCCGGGAAGGCCCCGAAGGGGAAGGCAAGCGGCAGCATTGGGCATGGAAGGTTCCGCAGAAGAACGGCAAGTCCGAGCTGGTAGACCTGCGGGGCGATGTGCAGTTCCATGACGTATGCTTCGGATATGTGCCGGAGAAGGAGATTCTTCACCATATCAGCATTTACGCCAAGCCGGGCCAGAAAATCGCCTTTGTCGGCTCCACCGGCGCAGGCAAAACCACCATCACCAATCTGATTAACCGGTTTTATGAGATTCAGTCCGGCACCATCACCTATGACGGAATCGACGTGCGGGACATCGAAAAGGATTCTCTGCGGCGCTCCCTGGGCGCAGTGCTCCAGGATACCCACCTGTTCACCGGAACCGTCATGGACAATATTCGCTACGGACGGCTGGACGCAACGGACGAGGAATGTATTGCCGCGGCAAAGTCCGCCAACGCGCACGGATTCATCCGGCGGCTGCCCAACGGCTACCAGACCATGGTCACCGGAGACGGCGCAAACCTGAGCCAGGGACAACGGCAGCTTTTGGCTATCGCCCGGGCCGCGGTGGCTGATCCCCCGGTCATGGTGCTGGATGAGGCCACGTCCTCCATCGACACGAGAACCGAGGCCCTGATCAGCAAGGGTATGGATACTCTGATGGAGAACCGCACGGTCTTTGTCATTGCCCACCGGCTTTCCACCGTCCGAAATTCCAAGGCAATCGCGGTTATCGAAGGCGGAGAAATCATCGAAAAGGGCAGCCACGAGGAGCTTCTGGAGCAGCAGGGACGTTATTATCAGCTCTATACAGGACAGTTCCAGTTGACGTAAAGAGAGGGGGAAGCCTCGGGGTTCTCCTGCTCGCTGCCGGGTTTCCTGCTTGTAAAGCACATGGTAACACCTGCATGAACCAAGATAACAAGAATTGAAATCGCCGTCGATTTCTGTTATAATATCAGGTATCCTGAACAAGAAGGTGTTCCCATGTATATTTATTTCGGTCATTTGATGCACAAAATGCAGCAGAAGCTCGGGGTAACGATTTACCATTCCGACCAGCTGAGGGCGATCACCAGGGTAGAGATGTTCCCGTTTTCCTTTCAGGGGGATTTGGAAGACTTAGACCAGGACACCCTATGGATTTTTGAATACCGGCAGCTGATGCAGTACAACCCGGAAACCCCTCTGCCGCCCTTTCTCTGCGTGGTGGAGCATGGAACGATTTCCGACCCGGTGTTTTTCGTTAATCGAACCTGTGGAGTTATTTCCAGCAACAGCGTGGCGCAGACGCTGACCGCCCTGGCGGAGTGCTGCTTTGAATGTGGGAATGAATCCGCACCGCTCGCAGAGAAAACCCACCAGATGCTCCAATATACCAGTATGCAGGATCTGCTGGAGCAAGGGGCCGAGGTGCTGAACAATCCCCTCCTGCTGACGGATGAAAACCAGAAAATCATTGGCTTTAGTAACCCGGACAAGGTTTCGTCTCTGCGATATCGGGAGATGATTCAGCTGGGCGGCCTGCCGGTGGGACATCCGAGCGCGGAGAATATTCTTGCAGAGCAAAAATTCTCAGGTGCTACGATTTATATGCCGGGAGTGGGAGATGTCCCGAACCTGCTCTGCAAGGAGATTCGGGCGGGGGATCGTGTGCTGGGCTACCTCCAATCTCTGCAATTCAACAAGGTTCAACCGGAAGAAGCTCCTTATATGATGGAGATGCTGGGGAATTTGCTGGCGGTGGAATTGACACGCCACCCGGTTCGGAAGGGCATGGACAGAGAAAAGCAAATTGAGCAGTTCCTCCGCGACCTTTTGGACAACAAGGCCGGCAGCACGGAGGTTATGCAGGAACGGCAGCAAAAGCTGCATCTGGATTTGAAGAAAAACCTGTATACCATTACGATCTGCAACGCCATGGATGACCATATTCTCCGGCTCCCGCTCTACGACCTGGCGCAGCGGTGGGCAAACCTGATTGGCAACAGCTACGGTTTCATTTATCACAACTCGGTTTTCATCCTGCACAGCCGGGATGATCTGATTACGGATTTTGAGGCCACCCTGAAGCCGTTGGCAGAGGAGCTGAAAAAATACGATATGATTTCCGGCATCAGCAATTCCTTCCGCTCCCTGCTGCAAATACGGCGGTACGGCTACCAGAGTCGCAAGGCAATCGAGCTGGGCCAGATGCTGAACCCGGATAAACGGATTTATGCCTACAGTGATTATGCGCTGTATCATATGATGGAAGTGACCCTGCGCGGCACGGAGGTGGAGAATTTCTATCCGCCGGAGATGCAGAAATTGATTGACATTTCTGAGGAAAACGGCAATGTGCTGCTGGAAACGCTGGAGGCATTTTTGCGGATGGGGCGCAATAAGGCCAAAACCGCGAAGGAGCTTGGCGTGCATATTAACACGGTCAAATACCGTCTGGCGCAGATTGAGCAGGTCATGCAGATCGACCTGGATGACATCGACAACACATTACAGCTGATGATCGCCTATAAAATGCTTGAATTCCGGAAATCCTTCCCGGTCTTGAAGTCGCTGACTTCCCGGTTCTAAGGCATGAACAACTGAAAATAAATGATATCAGAAGCCTGCCGTTTTTTACGCGGTAGGCTTCTTTTCCGCCCCTTCTGTCCAATTCGGACAAAAAAAATTTTTAAATTGTCCTGAATGGATAAAGACATTTACCCTCAATTCTTTAAAATAAGAATCAGAAGGAACCTACTATAAGTTTTTGAATTCAAAAAAGGAGCGTGAGTCTATGAAAACGAGCTATTCAACCGAACAGCTTGTGGATCGCTGGGAGGATCAGCGGGACATCAAGAACCTGATGGGCATTTATGTGAACCATGTGATCATGAACATGGATGCCGACATCTTTGAGAACCTCTGGGCTAAGGGGTGCGACGATGTCTGCTACGGTGAGAATGAGGGCTGGTATGTTGGCCCCAACGCCGTACAGGGCTATTACAACGCGAACCGGGAGCGCAACACGCTGGTGGCCAAGTTGCTCCAGCAGAAATTCCCGGAGGAGATCGGGGACAAGACCCCGGAGGAGATCTTCGGCATCGGCACCTTCCGGGTGTATCCCGCAGCCTGCCCGGTCATCGAGATCGCGGAGGACGGAGAAACGGCCAAGGGCCTGTGGTACTGCTGGGGCAGCCACGCCGAGGTAACGCCCGGCGGCCCGACCTCCAACTGGTCGTGGGGCTTCTTTGCCGCTGACTTTATCCGTCAGGGCGACGCCTGGAAGATCTGGCACCTGCAGTTCACCAACGATGTGGACGCCCGCTGCGGCTCCAACTGGGGCAAGCCCGCCGAGGCTCTGCCTGAGCTGCCGGAATTTGCGGAATTGAAGGATTATGCCATGCCCGCGTACTCGGTGAAAACCACCGTCCGGGAGGCCTATTCTGCGGCGCGGGCGCTGACGCCCTCCCCCCGGATTCCGGAGGCCTATTCCACGTTTTCCGAAACCTTCAGCTACGGTGTTTGAGAGGAGGCAGCATAATGGAACAGAAAAAGTTTACCGATGAGGAACAGATCCGCCGCATTTGGGATGTGGAGGATGTCAAGACGCTGATGCACAAGCGGGTGTTCCTCCAGACCGGCGACCGTCGGGCGGAGGAATTGGCAACCATGTGGGTGTCCGACCCAGAGCTTC
The DNA here is from genome assembly GCA_021203345.1 of Oscillospiraceae bacterium. Lineage (GTDB taxonomy): Bacteria > Bacillota > Clostridia > Oscillospirales > Oscillospiraceae > JAJQBJ01. Next base: position 5,654 of record JAJQBJ010000006.1, on the reverse strand, counting down.
AGAAAACCGCCTCCTATGGCTCTAACTGGGGCTATTATGTGGGCATGGACGAGATCACCAAATATTATGTGACCAACCACGCCGCCGCGCTGGAGGAGCAGGCCAAGGCCAACGGAGCCGCAGAGATCAACCTGGGCAATATGTATGCCCATCCTCTGACCACCGGCCTGGTGGAGCTGGCCCTGGACGGCAAGACCGCCAAAGGTATTTGGTACACCATCGGCAATGAGGCCATGGCCCTGTCTGATGGCACTTCTCATGTGCAGTGGATGCTGGGCAAGGTGGCTGCGGACTTCGTAAGGGAAGCCGACGGCTGGAAGATCTGGCATCTGGTGGTTTCCATCGACGTGGACTGCGAGGCAGGCCACAACTACGGCGAGTACCCGGTGTATGAGGACTGGTCGGCCAATTCCAGCAATCCGGTGCGCAAGGAATTCGGCACCCCCACTGTGGAGATGCTGACCCACGACGTGACCTTCAACTGGTGGGACGATTATCCCCCCATGCCGCCCAAGAACTATGAAACCTTTACAGACGAGATCAGCTATGGCCCCGAGGGCTACAAGCCCCCTGAGGTGGTCGGCATGAGAGCCGGAGAGGGGAGGAACTATCAATGAAAAAGCATCTTTCGCTGTCTCAGCGCATCCATAACGCAGGCCTGAGCCAGGAGGCGGAAAACGTCAAGGCCCGGCACCAGTATCTCCACGCCCGCTGCGACGGCGCTACGGAGTACGACCAGCTGTGGGTTCACACCGATGACTGCGGCTGGGGCCACTTCTTCGGCTGCATGGTGGGCTTTGACCAGGTCTGGCACGGCAACATCATCGACTACGAATGCATGGGTATGCAGCGTTTCCTCTCCATGATCGACATCTACCCGGAGATCGGCGGCAAGGACTGCCGGCCCCTGATGGAATGCTCCGTCCATACCCTGACCTGCGACGTGATCGAGGTGGCCGACGACGGCAAGAGCGTCCGCGCCAGCTTCGTGACCCCCGGCGCTATTAACTCCACCCTGGACCCGGATCAGGAGAAGTGGTGCCACATCATGTGGGAGCGCTACGGCTCCGACTTCGTAATCGACGAAACCGACGGCAAGCTGAAGTACCTGAACGAGCAGGTCTGCCCGGATATCATGTCCGACTTGGATTATCGGGACTGGGCCAACGAGGAATACGTCCGCCGCACCGACCCCAATGCGCCTCCTTCCCCGCCTGTCACCGCCGGTATGCCCCATGTTAAATATCCCGGCCCCTGGCATCAGCCCTACAGCCTGCTCCAGCCCCCGCAGCACGATGTGATGTGGCCGGAGCCCTATGAGACGCTGGATGCGGAGCATCGCTATAACAACCCCAACATCCCGGAGCATCAGCCCAAGAAGTAAGGGAGGAAGTATCATCCATGAATAAGAACTACCCGTTGCTGCTCAGCCCCATCAAGCTGGCGGGCCTGACGCTGAAAAACCGCATTTTTTCTGCGCCCACCTCTCTGGCTGAGCTTGGCCCGGACACAAAGTATACAAAGGAAAATTTGGAGTATTACAAGCTGCGGGCTGCCGGCGGTGCCGCCGTGGTCTGTGTGGGCGAGGTCATCGTAGACTTGGCAAACGGTCAGTCCCACCCCCAGCAGATCGGCATCGACGATCCCGGCAACTCCACCACCTTCTGCCAGCTGGTAGACACCATCCACTCCCACGGGGCTGCGGCCTCCGCGGAGCTGGATCACGGCGGCGCTCTGTGCGCCCCGGAGTTCCTGGGGAAAATGCCCGCCGGCCCCTCCGCCTATGTGGACGACTGGGGCGATGAGGTGCGGGCCATGACCGAGGAGGAGATTCTCCAGGCGGCAAAGGCCTTCGGTCAGGCGGCGGCCAACGCCAAGCACTATGGCTTTGACATGGTGACGGTTCACGCCGGTCACGGCTGGCTCATTCACCAGTTCATCTCCCCGCTGACCATCTTCCGCACCGACAAGTGGGGCGGCAGCATTGAGAACCGGCTGCGGTTCCTCCTGCTGTGCATCGATGAGATCCGCGCCGCCGTGGGAAAGAACTTCCCCATCGAGGTTCGCATCTCCGGTTCTGAGCGCATTGAGGGTGGCTATGACCTGGATATCGGCGTGGAAATCGCCAAGGCGCTGGACGGCAAGGTGGATTTGATTCACGTCTCCGCAGGCACCCAGCAGGTGGATTACTCCTGCGTCAAGATGCACCCCGGCCCCTTCGAGCATGATATGGAGAACCGGAACCTGGCGGCAGAAATCAAGAAGCACGTCAAGACTCCGGTGTGTTCTGTGGGCGCATACAACTTCCCCGAGCAGATGGAGGACGCCATTGCCTCCGGCGACGCCGACTGTATCGCGCTGGGCCGGGCCTTGGTAGCCGACCCCTTCCTGCCTAAGAAGATCATCGAGGGCCGGGAGAAGGACATCCGTCCCTGCCTGCGGTGCAGCGACTGCATGAGCAGCATGATCGCCTTCAAGGGGATGCGCTGCGCGGTCAACCCCGTCATTGGCCGGGAGTGCGACGCATTCCATCCCCTCCCCGTCAACCAGAAGAAGAAGGTGCTGATTGCTGGCGGCGGCCCTGCCGGAATGCAGGCTGCCCTGACCGCCGTAGAGCGGGGCCATCAGGTTGTGCTGTGCGAGGAGCGCGATAAGCTGGGCGGCGCACTGAAATTCGCTGACAACGGCGCACCCAACAAGCTGACCATGAAGCGCTATCGGGACAGCCAGATTCGCAAGGTGATGGAGTCCAGCGCTGAGGTTCGGCTGAATACCAAAGTCACAAAGGCCGTTGTGGACGAGGTTCAGCCCGACGTGCTGATTGCCGCCGTGGGCGCTCTGCCTGTGACGCCGCCTATCCCCGGCGCTAAGGGCGAAAATGTCATTTTCGGCGCTGACCTGATGGCGGATACCCCGCTGGGCAAGAACGTTGTGGTGATTGGCGGCGGTATGATCGGATGCGAGGAGAGCGTTTACCTCAGCGACCTGGGGCACAACGTCACCATCGTTGAGATGCAGAACGACATCGCTGCCGACTGTCTGAAGTACCCCTTCCTCTGGCTCCATCACGAGGTAGAGGCCCGGGACATCCGGGTACTGACCAGCGCCAGCTGCACGGAGATCACCCCGAATTCCGTGACCGTCCGCAAGGAGGACGGCTCTGTGGAGCAGATTCCCTGTGACAACGTGGTGATGGCCGCCGGCACCCGTGCCCGCAGCGATGTGGTAGAGGAGCTGCGCCCCCTGTGTGACCAGTTCTATATCGTGGGCGACGCAAAGGTAGCCAAAAACGTCATGATGGCGGTTCGGGACGGCTACGACGCTGTCGTGGATATGGGGCTTTAATCAGGCTGTAACAATCGGAGACACCGAATCAGTTTTGGAAAGCGAGGTTTAAAACTTGGATAAAATTGTTGAAAATGGAACCTGGATCGTAGAAAAAACGACCCACTTGGATGCGCTGGACATCGCATCCGGCGCCAGCGTGGTCGCCCCCGAGGGCAAATTCGTGACCATGACGGTGGACGGCGTAGGTTATCCCCTGGAGCCCGGCAAGTACCGCGGCGACATCTGGCTGACGGTCTGCGATGAGTTCATCCGCTCCTCCCTCCGCTTTGGCGAGGAGACGGTCAGCAGCTTCCATGCCGGCGTCTGCGTCAATGACGGAAAGGTGCTGGAAAACAGCTCCGTGTTCCCCATTGTCCATCGCGGCGAAATTTCCGACAAGGAGACTGTACACGCAAAAATCGAGTCCCGCGAGTGGGATTTCAACGGCTTCTACATCACCGGCAAGAGCGAGTATCGCATTGCCGACACGGACATTCACCTCTATGGCGACGGAACGGATGACTTCGTCGGCATGGGCGCGGCTATCGCCGCGGCAGGCGAGTCCAAAGTCACCATCGATAACTGCAATGTGAAGACAGAGGGCATTGGCCGCGGCACCCTGTTTGTGGGCGAGCACGCCGAGGTCACCATGAACGACTGCACCTTCTCCACCGTCAGCCACGTTCCCACCCCCGAGGAGATGGAGGCGGGCGCGAAGCTCGAGCGTATGATGGAGCCGCCCTGAACCATCGGCCTGCGGGGCAACGGACGTACCCTGAACGTGGCCGGTCACGGCAAGCTGAATATCAACCGCAGTCACCTGACCTCCAACAACTGGGGTGTGTGCAGCGTGGACGGTGCAATCGTCAACCACATGTACATCAAGGACAGCCTGATCGAGATCACCGGCGACAACGGCTACGGCTGCTTCTCCATCTGCGATGACTTTATGTTCGACTACAAGTCCCTCGGCGATTACGGCTGCTATGACACCATCGACCACTCCACCTTCAACGTGGCCTATACCGGTATTCTGATGAGCAACGGTAACGCCAGCGGCGAGTTCAAGAACGGCAGCGTTGTCAATTCTGGACGGTTCGGCGCGTTCATTCACCGCAACTCCGGCGGAATCCTGAAAGTCAACAGCGGTGCGGCGTTCAAGTCCAAGGATGCCTGCGTGGTAGTCAAGGGCTCCAACACCTACTTTGAGTTCGACAACGCCATTCTGGAGCCGGGCAACGGCACGATTCTCCAGCTGCAGGACAACGACGATGCGGGCATGGGCGCAAATGTGTTCCTGGTGCCCGTGGGCGAAGTGGACGTGCGGGACGACCGCGACCTGACCGTCGCCATTCCCGACGAGGATGTTTTTGTCAAGATGTCCAACATGGAGACGGTGGGCAATCTCCTGAACTCCACCACCAATCTGATGGCCTGCAACCGCAGACTGCCCCCGGATTCCAACGCCCCTATCATCCCCCGATCCCTGAGATTCCCATGGGCCCGGACGGAAAGCCCCTTCTGCGCGGTTTCCAGGGCGAGGATCTGATGGGTGCAAAGAATATGGATGTGCAGCTGATTAACGCCAAACTCACCGGCATGATCAGCGCCGCCACCGCCGCCTACAAAGAGGGCCTGACCCAGATTCGTCAGAGCAACTGCGAGGAGCTGAGCAATATCACCCAGACCCCCGCCGCCCCCATCAACAACGGCGTGATCGTCAGCGTGGACGCACAGAGTGTCTGGACGGTCACCGGCCCCTGCTACCTGACCAAGCTGACGCTGGAGAATGGCGGTACCATCTGCGCTGCAGACGGAAAGACCCTGAAAATGACCGTGGACGGCAAGGAGACTGCGCTGCAGCCCGGTGTTTACACGGGCATGATTTGCCTGGCGGTCGAGTAAAAACGAGTTCTTCCCATTTTCCACTTCTTCTTGATGCTGGTGCTGGCGAGCTTCGTCAGCACCGCATCGAAGGGAGACTGTTCCATAAATACGAGTTCTTCTTTTGATTCCCCCTCCAGGGTGCCGGGGCTGGCGAGTTTCGCCGGCCCCGCATCCAGGGGAAACCATTTGATAAAAACGAGTTCTTCTTATTTTCCCCTCCATGATGCCGGGGGCGGTGGATTCCGCCGTCCCCGCGTCGAGGGGTTGTCCTGTATGAAGCATAGAAAGGATTGTGAGAGCTATGAGCCGGTTTGAGCATCTGCTTCGGCCTTTAACGGTCAATCGCCTGACCCTGAAAAACAGAATTATCGCATCCCCGACCTCCATGTGATATAGTCCCCTTAGAGTAGACACTCGAAAAAGCAAAAATTCGAGACTAC
>JAJQBJ010000039.1 GCA_021203345.1 Oscillospiraceae bacterium | reverse complement strand
GTTTCTTTTTGCCCCGTCAAAAAGAAATGGGGTTGAAAAAGCCCACTGCGAGATGAATACCAAATCAGGAGCAGTAGCCACGCTGTAGTTTGCAGGGCTTCCTGCTAAAAATTGATTTCCGTGGTTTATGCGGGTTTGGAGTTGCAAAAGCCCGAAAAATAGTGTAGAATAGGCACATTGAGACGACAGGGCCACGGCGGATTTCCGCCGCCCCGGTGAAAAGGAGATGAGCGCGTGAAGCGGATCCTGATTTCGGGCTACTATGGCTTTAATAATTCCGGCGACGAGGCGATCCTTCGTCTGATGATCGACAATTTACGCGCTCAGCTCCGGGATATCGAGCTGACGATTCTCTCCCACAATCCGGAGGACACCGCCGCGCGATACGGTGTTCGCTCTGTGAACCGGATGAATCCGTTTGCGATTTTACGGGAGGTTCGCCGGTGCGACCTGCTGATTTCCGGCGGCGGGAGCCTGCTCCAGGACGCCACCAGCCAGCGCAGTCTGTTGTACTATTTGTCCATCATCAATCTGACCCACGCCATGGGGAAGAAGGTCTTTATCTACAGTCAGGGAATTGGGCCGCTGAACGACGTGCGGAACCGGCGGCGCACGGCCCGTAGCCTGAGCCGGGTGGACGGCATCGTGGTGCGGGATCAGCAGTCCAAAGAGCTGCTGGCGCAGATCGGTGTGGATGTTTCTGATGTTCGCGTGACCTCTGACCCGGTGATTCGTGCTCAGCGCCCGTCTTTGGAGCGGGGCAGCGAGATTTTACAGGCGGAGCGTTGCCCGCCCCGGGCCGAGGGACGGCTGCGTATCGGCTGGTCGATGAAGGGCGGCCCCGGCGAGGAGGATTTTATCCGCCGCCAGGAGGAGGCCATCCGCTGGCTCCAGCAGGAGCGCAACGCGGATGTGATTCTGCTCCCGTTTCACGAGACGCAGGATATGCCGGTGGCCCGCTGGATGCGGCAGAGCCTGGGCGACTCCACGGCTCTGCTGGAGGGACATTACTTATCGGAGGATCTGCTGTCTGCGGTGGGGAACCTGGATATTCTGGTCGGGGTGCGGCTGCACTCCCTGATTTATGCGGCGGTCATGGGCGTTCCCATGCTGGGCATCTCCTATGACCCGAAAATCGACTCCTTCCTGGGTGCGCTGGGCCTGTCGCCGGTGTCCGATGTGGAGCATTTCACACCGGAGCTGTTTGCCAAAAAATTCGACCAACTGCTGGCTGTGCGCGGTCAGGTGCAGGAGCAAATCAGCGCCAACGTGCAGCAGGTCAAACAGGGCCTGAACGTCAACGAAGCGCTGATTGCGGAGCTGTTGGAGGACTGAGGCGTTATGCTTTCAATGATACAGAGCTGGGATGCCGCCATTCTGCTGTGGATTCAGGCCAATCTGCGGGGGCCGCTGGACAATGTGGTGGCTTTCTGGTCAAATCTGGGCGAGGCCGGGATCATCTGGATCGTTATTTGCCTTGTGATGCTGCTGCGGAAGCCCACCCGCCGGGCGGGAGTCACGGCATTGCTGGCGATGGGAATTTGCTATCTGTTCAACGATATGCTGATTAAGAATCTGGTCTGTCGCCCCCGACCCTACGAGACGGTGGAGGGGCTGACAATTCTGATTACCGCTCCCGGCTCCTGGTCGTTCCCTTCGGGACATGCCTGTTCCTCCCTGGCGGCGGCTAACGTCTGGTGGCGGACACTGAAAAAACGGTGGCTGAAAATCCTGCTGCTGGTGCTGGCCATTCTGATGGCGCTGTCCCGGCTCTATGTGGGCGTTCACTACCCCAGCGACGTGCTGGTGGGCGCACTGGTCGGCTCGGTGGGCGGACAGCTGATTTGGCTGGCCTCCGAAAAAGTTCTGGCAAGGCGGAAAGAGAACAGCAACTAACAGGAAAGATAATTTTGGGGCATCGCCGCATAACTGCGGTGATGCCCTGTTTTAGTGTCCCTGCGGCTTCAACGCCAGCATATTATGCTCCTGAAATAAATCCGCATGGGACAGAAGAAGGAAATCAGCCAACAGGGGGAGAATTGCCAACCAAATCGTTTTCTCCTGGAACACGCTGCATAAGGCAGTCAATACCGCTCCGCCAATGAAAAAGGCGGCAATCATCAACAGATGGGAACAGCCCCGCTTCAGGGCGGAGGTATCCCGGTGCTTGACGTATTTTGCGGCGCTGATGCCAATCTGTCGAACATGATTGGTACAGAAGGTGGTAGCCATGGGAACGTCCTCCGCCTGCCGGAAGGTGTTGTACTGCATGGAGCAGATGAAGTTAATCATCACCTGCACAATGCGGTCGGATACGGAAAAGGGAATCCAGCCGATCAGGAACAGGGCGATGATTTCAAAGCCCACCAGACAGGTATCCCACCGCAGAAGTCCCAGCTTTTTGATGGGGTTCGGCAAAATCTCCGAGACAAACGCCCCGCCGAGATAGGCGGTGATGGGAATCAGGTAGTATAAGCCCTCGCGGAACTGGCCCTTGCCGAACGCCATGGACATCAATACAATGTTGGCCGTTTGCGCGTTACAGAACACGCCGCCCCGCAGGTTGTAGGTGTAAGCGCCCATCATGCCTGCGCTCAGCATCAGCAAAATAAAAACGCCCCGCCGCTCTGATATAGTCCCCTTAGAGTAGACACTCGAAAAAGCAAAAATTCGAGACTA
>JAJQBJ010000025.1 GCA_021203345.1 Oscillospiraceae bacterium | reverse complement strand
TTCCAACGCATCAATGATGCTTTAGAAATGTGGTACCGCCGGCACACAAAAGCAACATCCTTTGTCTGCCAGTACAACTGCACTGAATACACTTTCGTCGTGATTTCATGTGGACAATATCTCTTGGTGTGTGTTATACTTGTCATGGTGATTGAGCCCTCCTGTTAACTTGGGTTGTGGTGATCTGATTTTAACAGAACTCAATCACTTTTTCTATCCCCTCAGTCTCACATCTATTGTAAAGATACAATTGATTTCCATGGAAAATCCCCCATCCCCTTGCATTTAGCGCGAAAATGGGCTACTATGGGAGCGTAACATGAACATAGCGCCGGCGGGACAACCGGCGCAGGAAGGAAAGGAATGATTGAGCCATGAAGTATCAGGAACAGCTGGAACAGTACATCCAGGAGAAGGAGCGGGAGCTGATCGCCGCCACCGGTCGCCTGGTAGCAGTTCCCAGCACCAAGGGCGAGGCCCAGGAGGGCGCCCCCTTCGGCCCCGGCCCCCGGGCGGCGCTGGACGAGGCCCTGAAAATCGCAGAGGAATGGGGCCTGACCGCAGCCAACTATGACAACTATGTGGGCACCATCGACGTGAACGACCAGGAGACGAATCTGCACATCTTGTGCCATTTGGATGTGGTAGACCCCGGCTCCGGTTGGGACACCGACCCCTATGAGCTGGTGGAAAAGGATGGCATGATCTACGGGCGCGGCGTGGACGACGACAAGGGGCCTGCTATGATCTCCCTGCTGGCGATACGGGCCATCAAGGATCTGAACATCCCCCTGAAGAAAAACGTGCGTCTGATTCTGGGCACCGACGAGGAGAGCGGCTCCGGGGATATCGCCTATTACTACGCCCGGGAGCCGTTTGCGGAGTACACCTTCTCCCCCGACGCGGAGTTCCCGGTCATCAACATTGAAAAGGGCGGCTATCATCCCCTGATCTCCCAGCAGTGGGCGGATGAGACGGCTCTCCCCCGGGTGATGGAGTTCCAGGGCGGCATCCGCATCAACGTGGTTCCGCCGGAAGCCAGAGCGGTAGTGCTGGGCCTGGGCTTTGACGATGTGGAGCCTATGGCAGAGGCTGCCTCCTACACCGGCGTGGAATTTGACGTGCGGAACACCCTGGGCGGCGTGGAAATTCTGGCCCACGGACAGAACGCCCATGCCTCCACCCCGGACGACGGCATCAACGCCAACACCGCCCTGCTGGAGCTGTTGTCTGCGCTGCCTCTGGCGGTTACGGACTCCACAAGGGCCATCCGGAACCTGCACGCCCTGTTCCCCCACGGGGACAACCACGGCAAGGCGCTGGGTATCGCCATGGAGGACGAGATTTCTCACGACCTGACCCTGACGCTGTCCCTTGTAACTTTTACGGAGACGGGCTTCGAGGCCCGGTTCGATGCCCGCGTGCCCGTCTGCGCCACGAAAGAGAACTGCATCGACGTGTGCCAGGCTGCCTGCGCCGCAAAGGGCTTCTCCTGCGAGGGCGATATGCGGCCGGTTCATCACACCCCCGCCGGTTCTCCCTTTATCCAGACCCTGCTGAAATGCTATGAAAACTACTCCGGTCGGGAGGGCTATTGCGTCGCCATCGGCGGCGGCACCTACGTTCATGACATTCCCGGCGGCGTGGCCTTCGGCGCAGGGAACCTGGACTTTGACGCGCGGCTTCACGCCGCCAACGAACGGGCCCGTATTTCCTCCATGCTGATGGCAGCAAAAATTTACGCCCAGGCTATTGTGGAGCTGTGCGGCGAGGCATGACCTTCGACACCATCGCCGCCATTGCCACAGGAACCGGGCGAACGGCCATCGGAATCCTTCGCGTCTCCGGGCCGGGAGCGATTCCAGCCGTCGAGGCGGTCTTTCGCCCGGCCTACGGAAAATCTCCCTTCTCCTGCCGGGCAGACCGCACGCTGGTCTATGGCACGCTCTATGACAGTCAGGGCCGGGCCATCGACCAGTGCCTGGCCACCCTGTCCCACGGCCCCAACAGCTACACCGGGGAGGACACCTGCGAGCTGCAATGCCACGGCTCCCCGGCAGTGCTGGCTGCGGGGCTGGAGGCCCTGTTTGCTCAGGGCGTGCGTCAGGCCCGGGCCGGGGAGTTCACCAAGCGGGCCTTTCTGAATGGCCGCATGGATTTGACCCAGGCGGAGGCGGTTATTGACCTGATCGACGCGCAATCCGCTGCGGCGGCCCGGAATGCGGCGGGGCAGCTTTCCGGCTCCATTCGCCGCCGTATTGACGGGATTTATGACCGGCTGGTGGAGGTTTCGGCCCACTTTGACGTGGTGCTGGACTACGGCGACGAGGATTTGGAACCGTTTGAAATCACGGAGCTGGAGCGGGTGCTGGATACCTGCATCGACCAGCTGGACGCGCTGCTGTCCACCGTACAGCGGGGGCGGCAGCTGCGGGAGGGCGTTCCCTGCGCCATTGTGGGGGCGGCCAATGCGGGAAAATCCTCCCTGCTGAACCTGATTCTGGGCTATGACCGGGCCATTGTCACGGAAATTCCCGGCACCACCCGGGACACCTTGCAGGAGACGGCCACTCTGGGCGGCGTGCTTTTGCGGCTGACCGATACCGCCGGCCTGCGGGAGACGACAGACCGGGTGGAGCGTCTGGGCGTGGAGCGCAGTCGGCAGACGCTGGAGCAGGCTGAGTTGGTGCTGGCTGTGGTGGATGGCGCAAAGCCCCTTGACGCAGACGATTGGAATGTGCTGGCGCTGGCGGAACAGGCAGAGCAGGTCATTTGCATTGTCAACAAGTCCGACCTGGGGATCATCGTGGATATCGAGGCGCTAAAGGCCCGGTTCCCCGGCACCGTGGTTCTCAGCGCCGCCACCGGCGCAGGCTTGAAGGAGCTGGAACAGGCCGTGGCAGCGTGCTTCCCCTCGGGGGCCGGGGAGGGCAGCGGCGAGCTGCTGACCAATCTCCGGCAGGCGGACGCGGCAGCACAGGCCCGCGCAGCGCTGGCGCGGGCACGGGAGGGCCTGCAACGGGGCGTTACTCCGGATATGCTTCTGACCGACACGGAGGAGGCTCTGCACGCCTTGGGGGAGATCACAGGCCGCGCCGTGGCGGAGGATGTAACCGCCCGCATTTTCTCCCGGTTTTGCGTTGGAAAATAATGGTTTAAAAAAGGAGTCGCCGCTGGCGGCTCCTTTTTTACATTTCTTCCCCTCATCCCACAAAAATTTGAAAAAAAGCCTTGACAGACATAGACTATTGTGATAGTCTATGAGTGGAAGGACTATTGCACTAGTCTATCTGTCTTGTGCAAGAGACAGGTCATGGAGGTACATTATGAAACAATTATTTGATTCGGAATTAAAGGTGATGGAGCCGCTGTGGGACAACGGCCCGCAAACGGCAAAGGAGCTGGTCGTCCATCTGGCCGACACCCAGGGGTGGAACAAGAACACCACCTACACCGTCATCAAAAAGCTGGTGGCAAAACAGGCCATCGCCCGCAGCGAGCCGGGCTTTCTCTGCACCCCTTTGGTCAGCAGAGAGGAGGTTCAGCGCGGCGAGGTGAGCAGCCTGATTGACCGGCTGTTCCATGGGTCAAAACGGCAGTTCCTGTCCGCTTTGTTCGAGGATGAACAGCTCACCCCGGAGAAGGCGGAGCAGCTGAAAAAGCTGATCGACGAATTGGGAGAGGAGTGCTGACCATGGCGCAGCTCATCCAACGGGCCATCGTCGGGACGGCGCTGATTCTCGTGGTTATGCTGCTGCGGCGTGGGTTGAAGAACCGCCTGCCGGTGGAAACCTGGCTGGTGCTGTGGGGCGTATGCCTGTTTCGGCTGCTGAGCCCGGTGATTCCCACCAGCTCCGCGTCCCTGTCCTCGCTGCTGCTAATGCGGAGTCAGTCAACGTCCGCGGCCCTGACCATGTCCCAGCTTCTGGCGCAGTCCCCCTCCGTCATTCTGAGCGGGGAGCAGGTCAGCACCAGTCTGGAGCTGACCTATGTGGCGGGAACGGGAATTTCCGTCAGGCAGGTCGTCCTTGTCGTGTACTGGGCGGGCGCAGTCTGCGTGCTGCTCTGGCTGCTGGCGGGGTGGTTCGCCTCCTACCGCTCCATTCGCGGAACCCGGAGGCTCCCGCGGGAGGATGCACGGTATCAGGGGCTGCCCAAAGGTGCGGTGCTTCGGGAGGGCGTTCTCCCGGAGGGTTTCCTGACCTTTGGGGTGATTCGCCCCCAAATCGTGATTCCGCCCAACCTGTCTGAACAGGAGCTGCAATTTGTCCTGCCCCACGAGGGTGTTCACGCCCGGCGGCGGGACAATGTGTGGCACTATGTTATGGCGGTGGCGCTGGTGCTGTTCTGGTGGAACCCGGCGGTTTGGCGGATGTCCCGCCTCCTGCGGCTGGATGTGGAAAAATCCTGCGACCGGGCGGTGCTGGACAAGCTGGGCGAAAACCGGAAAAAGGACTACGCCTATACGCTGATCTCCCTGTCCATGAAAGGGAAAACCGCTACGTTTTCCTACACGTTCAGCGGTAAATCCGCCGAAGAAAGAATCATTTCCATTATGAAACGCAGTAAGGTCACAGCGCTGGCCGGTGTGTGCGCGATGGTGCTGGTGCTGGGCGTGTCCAATGCTTTTGCGGCAGGAACCACCGAGGGTTCGCCGTCGTTGGGCGAAACAACGTTTGACACCGTGGTTGACTATATTGACTATCTTACGGATGCGATGCAAGGCCCCGCCTCCCTCACAGGTTCGTCAGCAGAGCTTGAAATGGCGGCGGAAACCGAGGCAACGTATTCGGAGCCCAAAGAGGCGCTGGAAAGCGTCGTTGCCCTTGATGCGGATGAACTCAGTGCGCTGATGTCCGGTATTCTGGTTATCAGCGAACGGCCCATCAACTCCGCCGGGGTGACCTGGTATCAGGACAGCAGCTATGCCGCGTATCGGATTCTGGTTCAGAATACCACGGACGAAACCATGACGGTGTCAGTGGTTACTGGCTCAGGAACCCTTCCATACACGGTTGCGGCCAATTCCACGGCGATTCTGACCATGAACAACGCTGAAACCGGTCAATACGACCTGGATTTCCAGACCCCATCCGGCAGCGTCGGCGGCTGTGTCTCCGTTTGCGTTTCTGCCGACGTATTTCAGGAGGTATCACAATGAAGTATCGTAAAACCATCCTTAGTATTGCACTTTCCGTCGCATTGCTTTCGGTCGGTGTCGTTTCCGCCCTGGCGATGGGCCAGAATTCCACCGCAAGCGCGGAAGAAAGCGCCGCCGCCCAGGAGCAGGAGCAGGTGGTTATCACCTACGGTGGAACCATTGAGCTGCTGGACAGCAGCGTTCTTGACGACGAGGCGGAATCCGCCCTGGGTCAGTCCAGCTTTGAGGCGCTGGCGGCCTCCCCTACCGGGTCAGATTTTATCCCGCTGGGCGGCGTGATGTACACGCTGGCGGAGGCGGAGGACGCTTCTGCAACCTCCACCGCGCTCAGCGGGACGGAGATGCAGATTCCTCTGGAGGTCACGGACGATGCACCCTATTTGGAGGTTTTGGTCAGCAACACCGGGGACGAGATGGTGCGCTTTACCGTGACTACGGGCGATCAGGTTGTCTCCGGGACAGAATACGCGTGGATTCCCGCCCATACCACCCTGCTTGTGCAGAGCTTTCAGCAGCTCCCGGCAGGCAGCTATTCCATCCATCTGGAAGGCACGGAATCCTTGTCCGGCTCCGTGAGCTGTTCCGCCGTTGCCGCCCCTGAGACGGAGACAGCCTCCGCCACGCTGGGCAGCGAGGTAAACGAGGCCAGTGGTGCTGCCGCGCAGCCTACGGACAGCGAACCGACCTATGATACCGCTATGACGGAGCAGGGGCTTCAGTGGCAGCAGGAGGATACCCAGTCCTCCTACACCCTGTGGGTGTCCAACACCTCCGGGACGGAAACCCTGAAAGTCACCGTGACCTATCCCAGCGGCAGCTTTGTATTTGAGGTGGAACCAAACACCAGCGCAACCCTGCTGAACGTGAACAACGCCGAGGCCGGTCTGCACGACGTGGATTTCCAGACGGAATCCGGAAATCCACAGGGCACGGTTCAGGTCTGGGTGTCCGACACGGCGATTTCCTGACAGGTGCAGCGGAGTGACAGCGTTCCACAACAGGATTTGAGGTGATTCCAATGAGCCGGGAAAAGACCGATTGGAGTAAAAACGGGCTGATACCACACAAAATGCGATAAAAGCCCATGGTGAAACGTGATTTTGTTTAGGAGGGGATTTTATGCTGGCACTCTCTCAGGTTGCAGCGGCCTTTAGCGTTTATGATACCGCTCCCACGCTAATCCTGTATTATTTAACTAGTTTATGTGGCAGTATTTTCAGGGACATGATCGTGGTTGCTCTGATTATGCTTATCATCAAGCCGACCCGCAAATGGGTTCAGAGCCACGGCAGATTGATTTTGGTGGTGATTGCCGTCCTGTTGGCTATCACGATTGTCCTTTGGGTCATTCTGGCGATGCTGTGCGGCTATTTCGCCGGATAGCGCGGAACGCCGCCCGGTGGGGCGTGCCTGTCCCACAGGACAGCGAAGTGCTGACAATATCATAACGCAAAGGGAACCGGACTTCACAGGGCTGTGGAGTCCGGTTTTTTCGATGGTTCAGAGGATGTCCTGTTCCTCCTTCACGGTCAGAATACGAAGCACGCTTTCGTCAAGGCGTTCCTCGGTGACGGTTCCCCGCTCCACCGCGTCCAGAATCCCCTCCACCGCCGCGTCTAAGTCCTCCGGCATCAGAAGGAGGTCTGCCCCGGCCTGTACTGCCAGAACCGCCGCCTCCCCGGGGGAATAGAGGCCGGTGATGGCCTCCATGGACAGGGAATCGGTGACGATCAGCCCGTCGAAGCCCATTTCCTCCCGCAGCAGGCCGGTCACGATATCGGTGGACAGGGAGGCGGGGGTTTCGTCCCCCACGACATTGGGGACGGAGATATGCCCCACCATCACCAGGTCGGCCCCTGCGTCAATGCCCGCCTGAAAGGGGATCAGCTCACATTCCTCCAACTCGTCCAGCGTTTTCTCTGTCTCGGCCAATCCGTAATGGCTGTCTGTGGCGGTGTCCCCGTGGCTTGGGAAGTGCTTGAGGGTACACAGAAGCCCCGCCTCCCGAAAGCCCTCCACACAGGCGGCTACCATCTCCGCCGCCGTGTCGGGGTCGTCGCTGAACGCCCGGTTCCCGATCACCGGGTTGTCGGGATTGGAATTCACATCCGCCACCGGCGCAAAGTCCAGATTGAAGCCAAGCGCCAGCAGCTCCCCGCCCAAGGTTGCGCCCACCTCCTGCGCCCAGGACGGCTCACCGGCAGCGCCGATGGAGCCCATATTGGGGAAAGACGTGACCCCCGTGGCGCTGTTCGCTCCCAACCGGGAGACGGCGCCGCCCTCCTCATCCACGGAGAGGAACAGGCCGATTTCGGAATCCGCCTGACAGTCCGACAGCAGCGCGGTGATTTGTGCCCGATCGGTCAGATTTTGTGCAAAGAAGATGATACCGCCCACGGGGGACTGCTCCAGACCGGTTTTCAATGCCTCGTCCGCCTGCGTCACCGCCTCGGTTCCGCCGGTGAGCTGCTCCGGCGTGACGATAAACAGCTGCATGACCTTCTCCCGCAGGGTCATACCCTCCAAAAGCGTCTGGGCCTGACTTTGGGCCGGGGTGGGTTCGGGGGTCGGCTCTGTCTCCTGGGTTTCCACCGGTTGAGCGGACGTTTCCTCCGGTTCCTCAGAGGTCTGCGCCCGGTGGGTCACTTGGATAGAGGTCTGGGGCTTTTCCGCGTCCTCCGTCTCCGCAACATTCCCCGCGCACCCGGCGGCGCCGCCCAACAGCAGCAGCGCCAACAGGCAGGAGATCACACGCTTCATCCTATCACACCCTTTCAGCCTTATCATACGACATTTTATCGGTTCGGTGTGAGAAAATTTCGTCCAAATTTCTTACATTTTTCTGACAATGGGGGAGAGAAGTTCCGGAAATCAATTTCCGGGCTGGAATCTCTGCAAATTGTGAGGTGACTGTCTCGCCCGATTTGGTATTCATCTCGGAGTGGGCTTTTTCAACCCCATTTCTTTTATGGTTTGCAGTTTGAATAACCTTCTGCCTATATCAGCTGAGAACCGGCTCCCGCCGGGCTTCTTCCGCCGGGGACGGCTCCCCGTCCGGGGCGGGCTGTTCTGTGATTCCGGCGGGGTGATAGGTGGGCACCACCTTCATCACCATCTGGCGGATATCCTTCCGGTTGTCGTAGGCGGCGTCCATCAGCTCGCTCAAGTCCAGCAGGAACTGGTCTGCGTCAAAGGGAATGGGCTGGCCGATGTGAATCATCTTGTTCCGGGTCATCCGCATCCCCTCCTCCGCCATCAGCCGCTCCTCATACAGCTTTTCGCCGGGGCGAAGACCGGTGTAGACCACCTCGATTTCCTTGTCCGGCTCGTACCCGGACAGGCGAATCATGTTCCGGGCCAGGGTGTCGATTTTCATGGGGCTGCCCATATCCAGGACGAAAATCTCGCCGCCCTCGGCGTAGGTGCTGGCCAGCAGCACCAGGCTCACCGCCTCCGGAATCGTCATAAAATACCGCACAATGTCCGGGTGAGTGACGATCACGGGGCCGCCCTGCTCGATCTGGTGCTTGAACAGGGGAATCACCGAGCCGTTGCTGCCCAGCACGTTGCCGAACCGCACGGCGGCGAACTCCGTGTGGGCCTGGGACAAATCAATCAAGGGCGCGATGCCCTTGTCCTTGTGGGAGAACAGGAAGGGCAGCTCATAGGCCCGGCCCTCCCGAATCTTCCGGTCAAACAGCTGAATCACCATCTCGCACAGCCGCTTGGAGGCCCCCATGATGTTCACGGGGTTCACCGCCTTGTCCGTGGAAATCAGAGCAAACCGCTTGCAGCCGTAGGCCATGGCCGCGTAAGCCGTTTTATAGGTGCCGATGACGTTGTTTTTAATCGTCTCGCAGGGGCTGTCCTCCATCAGAGGGACGTGCTTGTGGGCCGCGGCGTGACAGACCAGCTCCGGCTGGTAGTCCGCAAAAATCTGCATCATCCGGCGGCTGTCCCGCACCGAGCCGATCAGCGTCACCAAATCCAGCTCCGGGTACTTGTCCCGCAGCTCCAGCTGAATCTGGTAGGCGTTGTTCTCGTACACGTCGAAGATAATCAGCTGTTTGGGGCTGTGGGCCGCAATCTGGCGGCACAGCTCCGAGCCGATGCTCCCGCCGCCGCCCGTCACCAGAACGACCTTCCCCCGGATGAAGTTATAGACCTCCTCCAGGTTCGTCTCGATGGGGTTGCGGCCCAGCAAATCCTCGATGGACACGTCCTTCATCTTCCGGACGGTCACTTCTCCGGCGGCGAGCTGGTACAGACCGGGCAGGTTTTTCAGCTTGCAGCCCGTCTCGTTGCAGATATTCAGGATGTCCCGCCGCTCCTCCACCGGGGCGCTGGGGATCGCCAGATAAATCTTGTCAATGCGATAGCGCTTGACGCAGGTAAAAATCTCGTCCCGGCCACCCACCACGGGCACGCCGTCGATATAGCGGCCCCACTTGTTGGGGTTGTCGTCGATGATACAGGCCACCTGGTCGCCGGAGGTAGCACCCCGCTGGATGTCCTGCAGCAGCATCCGGCCCGCCGAACCTGCGCCGATGAGCATCACCTGCTCCCGGCGGCGGTCAGAGGGGCTTTTGCTCCGCCCGCTCCGCAGCAGCAGGATAAACCGATACGCAAAGCGCACCGCCAGCACCAGCATGAATTGCAGCGCCAAGCCGAATACATAATAGGAAATGGGCATTCGCGTTACAAATACCGCGATTCCCACAATATGTATTGCGCCGGTAATCATCGTCGCCAGGATCACCCGCCAAAGCTCGTAATAGCTGGCAAAGCGCCAAATGCTTTTGTACAGCTTCAGCGCAGCAAATACCGCCACGCAAATCGCCGCATAAAACGGGGCAAACACCGCCCACGCCTTGATGTAATAATCCGGCAGCAGCGAAATCTGGCAGTCGAACCGGAACCACAGCGCCAGGAAATAGGGGATCGTCACCGCCGCAATGTCGTAGATAATCAGCAGGATCGTGATTCCCTGCCAGTGCTGTAGCCCTTTCAGCTTTCGTTTTGTTGTCTGTTGGGTCTGCTTTTCCATATAAAAAATTCCTCAGCTCTCGTTCACTCTCACCCATCCGCCCCGGAGATATATGTGGGCGGTCAAAGCACATATGTCTTCACATTATAGCACCCTTATTCGATAATATTAACATTTAAACCTACATAAAATTCAAAATGTGTTTCAATTTCCAACATTTTTTTAGAACAGTCGAAATTCCAGCGGGCATACTGTAACTATGTTAAGGAAGGAGGTGCATCTTTTATGCGTACAGGCTTTTACTGCGGCATGGGGCTGGGTATGGCTATGGGCGCCGCTGCCGGCTGTCTGCTCCGCCCAGAGAAAAAGAAAAAGCAGAACAAGCTGACCAGCAGAGCGCTGAAAACGGTAAGCTCCATTCTGGAGAACGCCGCCGACAGTCTGGCCCGGTGAGGAAAGGGAACGCCGCAGACTTTTCTGCGGCGTTCCGCTGTCTGTCAAAGAACCCCAGTTTTTATTAGGCAAGAACGGAAGCCGCTCCGCAAAACGGCGCAAAAATAGTGAAAACAAGGCGGGAAAAGGAGCCTTTCCTGCTCCAGATCGCCGGCTTTTTCAGGTTCATGGCAGCAAATTTGAGCGTGACCCAGCGTGTGACTGCGGCCAAGCCTCTGTGATGTGTATATCGCATGGCGTGCTTTTCCTTCGCATCTGCAAATACACGCTCTATGGTTTCTTTTCTCTGTGCATAAATTGCTTTCCCACGTTCCGTCTTTCGCAGTCCTTCCACTACGTCCAGATATTCCTGCCGGATGTGGCGCTGGAAAGCCTTTTGCCCCTTTTTCGTTGGCTCCGCATTTTGCCTTGCACGGGCAGTTACGGCACCTGGCCGGTATGGTTCGGTAGGTGCGCTTACCGGTGCGGTCTGTGGTAGTGTAACGAAGTACTCCGCCCAGAGGACAGGTGTAGGTATCACTTGCCGGGTCGGTGGTGGACACTGTCTTTTCCGTCGTGCCACCGCCGGGAGTACTGCCGCCCTCGTCGTCGCCATCCTCCTCGATGGGCTTCTTACCCAACTTTGCCCGTTCTGCGTTGACCTCCTCCCGGAGTTGTTCCTCGTAGATCTTGGCCGTCTTCTTTACCTGCTCCTTCTGGAACTTCTTCTTGTTGGCCGAAGCCTTGATGTGCGTCCCGTCAATGAAGATCGTGCCAGGGTCTACCATCCTGTGGTTGATGGCCTTGTTGAGAATGTGTTCGAAAATCTCTGTGGCCAACTCCGGCGGAAATCGCTTGCAGAAGGCGTAGCTCACCGTGGCGAAGTGCGGGATCTTGTCCAGCAGGCTGTATCCCAGAAACCAGCGGTAGGCAACGTTCACATTGATTTCCCGATAGGTCTGTCGGAGCGATGGGATGCCGTACAGGTGCTGAATGAGCACCATTTTGATGAGCACCACCGGGTCTGTTCCAGGCCGGCCATTGGTGTGGCAGTAGTACGGGTCAAGCCGCTCATACAACCAGTCGTAGTCCATGACCTTCTCAATTTTTCGCAGCAGATGGTCTTTAGGCACCAGCGCCTCAATGTCGATGATGCTAACCGCTGTCCGGGCATCTTTTCTCCACTGTTCCATATAATTGCGCCCCCATTTCCTCTATTATACACCATATTGCGGAGTGAGGATGGTTTTTTGACAAGCTGACCGGTCTGAAATCAATGATTTCAGACCGGTTTTTATTTTTGTCAAATTTCGGATTTTGTCAGGAGGCATCGAATAGTTCCTGGGAAATGAGCTGCCGATGTGCCACCGGAAAAGTGAACAATATCTGTGCCTTCATAAGGCCTTCTTATAAGCAATAATAACAACTGCGTATTGGACGGCATCGACCTTTGATGTTAAAATCGACAAAGGAAACGGAGAATATCAAATGTTATTTGGATGAAAATCAAGAAAGGATGTGTAAAACATGAAAATCAAATTCGGCGAAAAATTGGTCTATGCACTGGGCGATTTTTCAAACAACAGCGCCTACTTGTTTGTAGGAACCTTCTTTATTTCCTTCCTAACCATTGCCCTGGGGCAGAGCGGTACAATGGCCGGTACCATCATCATGGTCGTCACGATTTTTGACGCCATCAATGATGTGGTCATTGGCTCCATTATCGACAAGCTCCATGGCCGCGGCACCAAGTACACAAAAATGCTCCGTTTCACTGTGATCCCCGTTGGCGTTATGATGGTATTGCTGTTCTGGTCGCCAAACTTCAGCACGGCAATGAAAATTGCTTACGCTCTGGTGATTTACACTGTTTATACCATCGTACAGACATCTTATCAGGTTCCATTTGGTTCTCTCCCCAGCAGCATGACCGATGATGGGGATACTCGCATTAAATTGGGCGCGTATCGGGACTGGGGCGCAAACGTCGGTTCCTTCCTGGTCAACACGTTCGCGTCTGTGCTCATTTTGTATTTTGGCAAGGGAGAAATGAATAGCCGAGGGTTCTTCTGCAGCGCGGTGGTTGTTGCCATTCTGCTGATTATCGGTGGCATGATTCCCGGCATCTTTTGCAAGGAACGGGTTCCCGTCGTAAAAGCCCAAGATGCGCCGTTGAAAGAAGGGCTGAAGGCGTTCGGCAAAAACCGCTGCGCTGTGATTGCTACCATTGTTACCTGTATGGTCAACTGTGTACTGGTGGCCCGCGCCTCCTTTACGACCTACTACGCCAGCTACTGTTTGGGCAACGCGAACTTTATTTCGCCCATTCTGTCTGTTATGTCCATGGTTCCTTTGGTCGGCATTTTCTTCATTCCGATCCTGACGGAGAAATTTGACAGAAAGAGGATGTATTGCGTAGCCGGTATCAGTATCATCCTATCCGGAATTATTCAGCTGGCTGTCAATAATCTGGCGGGAAGCATCATCTCCTCGCTTCTGTGTGGTCTGTCCCTGTGCTTTTCTGTTACAGTCACATGGGGCGCAATCCCCGACATTGCAGACTATGGAGAAATATTTCCGGCGTTTATTGTCCCGGTATGTGCTACTCCGCACTGACTTTTGCAATGAAGGTTGCCACTGCGTTTGCCAGCATGGGCCTTGGTGTGATTTTAGACGCCTACGGATTTGAGGCGGGCAACGTCACCGCCACGGCAATCAGCGGAATCCGTCTTTGGTATGGCATTTTGCCCATTGCACTGGGTGCTGTTGCGCTGATTGCCGCATCTTTCTTCAACGTAGATCGCTCGATGCTTGACAGAGTTCATAAGGAACTGGCTGTTCGCCACGGCGAAGCTGGAAACTGAATTGGCAATTCAGACATAAGGCATCACCGCATAAATGCAGTGAGCGATGGCTGTTAGGCTATGCGGGACGCTGACACGAAATTTCCTGCCAGCCGCGCTTGCCGGTTGATGCGGTGAAGCCTTGCCCTGATATGAAGTTTAATATTTATGGAGAGGTGTTTGTAATGGCATACGATTTCAAGTATAACAAGGCTGCGAATCGAAAAAAATTCGATGGTCGATTGTAAAATGAAGTTGAACACCTAAAAAATCCATAGCGATTGA
>JAJQBJ010000054.1 GCA_021203345.1 Oscillospiraceae bacterium | reverse complement strand
CATGGAAAGACTTTTTTGTTTTTTCACTGTCTACTTGACAGGGGGCACTTCATCATCCGGTCGGGGGAATTGCTAACAAATCACGCGTTCCGCGCAGCGGCTTCATCGGATGTTGAAAACCGCGTGCCGGACTGCGGCGGAAAAATACAGTGTCCCCAAAGCGCAGACCGACCCGGACGAACCGGCCAGAGCTATAGCAGCCTCCGCCCCTTCCTCAACAGAGGCACAGGCCCGCGCAGCGCCGCCCCGCGCCCTGATTTGCCGTGCCAATGTTTCCGCGTCCATGGCTCTGGGATTGGGAGCCGTGACCGTGACGAAGCTCTGCGCCACCGGGAGCAAAAGCTCCAGCATCTGCGCCACGTCCTTGTCCGCCATCACGCCCATTAGAATCACCGGCTTTTCGGGCAAAATCTCCTGCAAGCTCTCCACCGTGGCCCGCAGACCCTGGGGGTTGTGGCTGCCGTCCAGCAGGACGGTCGGCTCCTTCCGGAGCAGCTCCAGGCGGCCGGGCCAGCGCACCGACGCCACGCCCGCCCGAACCGCCTCCGGCGGGATGCTCCACCCACGGGCTTGCAGCGCTTCCGTGGCTGTGACCGCCAGAAGGGTATTCTTCATCTGATACTCCCCCAGCAGCGGGAGGGTCAGCGTTCCATAGGGCGCAAGCTGGAACGTCCCCCCCTCCAGACTGACGCTCCGGTTCTGAATCCGGGAGAAATCCGCCTGCACCAGCGGAATCCCCAGCTGCTCGCACCGGGCGGCAAAGACCGCATTGCATACCGGTTCGTTGCCGTAGCTGACCGCCGCCGAGCCGGGCTTTAAAATCCCCGCCTTGGCCGCTGCAATTTCCTCCAGCGTATTTCCCAGCAGCTGGGTGTGATCCAGCCCCATGGCCGTGAGAACCGCCACCTCCGGGGGCGGAATCACGTTGGTCGCGTCCTCGCCGCCGCCGACTCCCACCTCCAGCACTGCCAAATCACAGCCCTCCTGGGCAAAGTACAGCAGCGCCAAGGCAGTCGCCAGCTCAAACTCCGTGGGCGAATCCGTCATTGCTCCTGCGGCAGCCCTGACCTCGGCGGAAAGCCGGGTCAGGCTCTCCGGGGGAATGGGCTGGCCGTTGACCTGCACCCGCTCGGAAAAATCCTCCAGTGCCGGGGACGTGAACAGCCCCGTGCGGTATCCCGCGCAGCGGAGGATAGAGGCGATACAGGCGGCGGTGGAGCCTTTTCCGTTGGTGCCCGCCACATGGACATAGCGCAGGCGCTCCTGGGGGCGGCCCAGACGGTTCAGCAGCTCCGCGCACCGGGACAGGCCGGGACGAATCACGGTGGGGTCAGTCCCGGATAAATAGGGATTCGGCATGACGATACCTCCAAAGAGATGTGGAATGATATCCCCTATCATAATACCAGAGCGGGCCGACGCGCAAGGGCGGGAAGAAAAAAATTTCGCCCGGTTTTCAGAGGGGTTCTGTTCCCTTTTAAAATGTGTTATAATAGTCAACAAGCAAAAAAAACATCACGGAGGTACAGACGATGAAGCTGATGGCTCTGGACGGAAACTCGATCGTCAACCGCGCCTTTTACGGCGTAAAGCCCCTGTCTACCAGCGAGGGCATTTATACCAATGCCATTTTCGGCTTTTTGAATATCCTGCAAAAGCTCCTGGAGGACGACCAGCCCGACGCGCTGTGCGTCACCTTTGACCTGAAAGCGCCCACCTTCCGCCACACGGCCTTTGCGGACTACAAGGCCCAGCGCAAGCCCATGCCGGAGGAGCTGGCTATGCAGCTCCCGCTGCTGAAGGAGGCCCTGGCCGCCATGAACATCCCCATGTACGCGCTGGAGGGCTGGGAGGCGGACGATTTGCTTGGCACCATCTCCCGGCGGTGCGAGCAGACCGACTGGGACTGTGTTCTGGTCACCGGGGACAAGGACTCCCTCCAGCTGGTGACAGAGCGCACCCATGTAAAGCTGGTGACCACCCGCATGGGACAGACCACCACCCGGGAGATGACCCCGGAGCTGTTCCGGGAGGAATACGGCTTTGACCCCATCCACCTGATCGACCTGAAAGCCCTGATGGGGGACAGCTCGGACAACTATCCCGGTGTGCCCGGCATCGGGGAAAAGACCGCCATGGGCCTGATTCAAACCTATGGCTCGGTGGAAAACCTTTACGTCAACTTCGACACCGCGGTTCTGAAGCCCGCCCAGCGGCGCAAGCTGGATGAGGGCCGGGAGAGCGCAAGGCTGTGCTATGACCTGGCTACCATCCGCACCGACGCTCCGTTGGAATTTGCCCCGGAGGACTGTCTGCGGAGGGAATGGAACCGTCCCGCCCTGTATCAGCTGTTTTTAAAGCTGGAGTTCAAAAAGCTCATTGACCGCTATGACCTCCGCCCCGGCGAAGCCGCTCCCGCCGCCGCGCCGCAGACAGATGCGTCCAGAACCGAAATCGTGGACGTGCTGGAGGAAAGCCAGCTGGCGGAGATCTACCCCAAATGGGAACAGGCGGATTATGTGACGGTGCTGCCTCTGCCCGATTTGGACGGTGTGACCGTTCTCCTGGAGGACAAAGAGAGCGGGCAGGGCTGGCTGTACGACCTGCGGCAGAACCGCTTTCACGGGGACTACAATGCCGTTCTCCGGTTCTTGTTTTCGGATAAAGTGCGGAAGGTCGCCCACTGTGTCAAGGAGCTGAGCCATCAGCTTCTGTCCGAGGGACTGCCTGCGGAGGGCTTTCTCTTTGATACGGCCCTGGCCGCCTATCTTCTGGAGCCGACTGCGGGCAGCTATGACCTGGACAAGCTGGTGATGCACTACTTCCAAACGGAGATCGAGGCCAACGCCGCCTATCGGCAGGAGGGCGCATTCAACGCCCTTTCCGACGAGCTAAAGGTACAGACCGCCTGGTACGAGGATACCAGCTGGATCGCCGCGCTCCATGAGCAGTTAAAGCCCCAGCTGGAGGAACAGGGGATGCTTCGCCTTTTGACGGAGCTGGAGCTGCCGCTGTGTCAGGTTCTGGCGGAGATGGAGCTGGCCGGCGTACTGGTGGATCGAAAGGCTCTGGCGGAGTTCGGCGTGATGCTGGACGCCGGGATTCAGGAGGCCCAGCAGGACATTTACCGCTATGCGGGCCGCACCTTCAACATCAATTCCCCCAAACAGCTGGGGACGGTGCTGTTTGAGGATTTGGAGCTGCCCGTCTATAAGAAAACGAAAACCGGCTACTCCACCAACGCGGACGTGCTGGAGCGTCTGCGGAACCGTCACCCCATTATCGACCGGATTCTGGAATACCGGCAGCTGGCTAAGCTGAAATCCACCTATGTGGACGGGCTGATGAAGGTGATTGCCCCGGACGGGCGCATCCACACCTCCTTCCAGAACACCGTCACCGCCACGGGGCGGCTGTCCTCCATTGAGCCGAACCTGCAAAATATTCCCGTCCGCACCCCGCTGGGGGCGCAGATGCGGAAAATGTTCATCTGTGCGCCGGGGAATGTGCTGGTGGACGCGGACTACTCCCAAATCGAGCTGCGGCTTCTGGCCCACATTTCCGGGGATACCGCCATGCAGGAGGGGTTCCTCTCCGGGACGGACATCCACACCGTCACCGCGTCCCAGGTGTTCGGGGTGCCGGTGGAGCTTGTGACAAAATCCATGCGTTCCTCCGCCAAGGCGGTCAACTTCGGCATTGTCTACGGCATTTCCGAGTTCTCCCTGGCCCAGGACATCGGCGTAAGCCGGGCCGAGGCCAAGGCCTATATGGAGCGCTATTTCGAGAAGTATTTCGGGGTTCGCGCCTATATGAAATCCATTGTGGAGCAGGCCAAACAGGACGGCTATGTCTCCACCGTCATGGGCCGCCGACGTCCCCTGCCGGAGATTCGCTCCTCCAACTTCAACCAGCGCTCCTTCGGGGAGCGGGTGGCGCTGAACGCCCCGATTCAGGGCACCGCCGCAGACATCATCAAGCTGGCTATGATTCGGGTACAGGCCCGGCTCAAGGCCGAGGGCCTGACCGGTCGGCTGGTATTGCAGGTACACGATGAGCTGATCGTGGAGTGTCCCGAGGTGGAAGGCCCCCAGGTGCAGACGATTTTAAAGGAAGAAATGGAAAACGTCGTACAGCTCTCCGTCCCGCTGGTGGCGGACGGGGCCATCGGCAAGTGCTGGGCGGACGCACACTGAGCCATACCGGGAGGACAAACTGATGATAACGCTGGAAACACCGCGTCTGCTGCTCCGCAAAGGGGTTCTGTCGGACTGGCCCGCCATGTACCGCAACCTGTGGAGACATCCGGAAAGCGCCCGCTATATGCTCTGGAACGTGACTTTGGACAAGGCGGACGCCCCCGCCCGGATGGAGCGCACCATCGCTTTTCAGGCAGTCCACCCCTATGCCTGGCAGATCTGTGAAAAAGCCACCGGTCAGGCCATCGGGTTTGCCGGGCTGGAGGAACGGGGCGACGGGCTTTGGGAGGACGGCGGCGTGGCGCTGGGGCCTAGTTTTACAGGCCGGGGCTACGGCACGGAGGTTTTAAACGCCCTGGTGGATTTTGCTCACTGGGAACTGGGCGCCTCCACGTTTCTCTGGAGCTGCCGCACCGCCAACATTGCCTCTCATCGGCTGCAAATGCGCTGCGGGTTCCGCTTCTCCCACACGGAGGCGCGCACCGACCCCCGCACCGGCCAGCCCTATACGCTGGAATTCAACACGCTGTCTCTGGACAGCCTGACCGCCAAACGCTATACCATATTGGAGGAATCCCCATGTCAAATATCCGACGGGAAACCGTAACCATTCCCAACTCAAGCCAGCCCATCCCCTACCGTCTGGTGCCGGTGGACGGCACCATGGTGGCCCGCATTGCCGCCCTGGATCGGCTGAACCACGCCCCTGACCCCATCTCTGAGGAGGAGCTGCGGGCTCAGCTGGAAAATCTGAACGCCAGCTACATCGCCGCCGTCTCGGACAGCGGGGAGCTGCTGGGCTATGCCGGCCTCCAGGTGGTGCTGGACGAGGGGTATCTGGTCAACCTGACCGTCAAGGAGCGCTACCGCCGGCAGGGCCTTGGCACGGAGCTGGTGAACGTATTCCTGCGCTTTGGTCAGGTGAACCTCAGCTTTCTGACCCTGACCTGCCGGGCCTCTCATCATGGAGTTCAGACCTTTTTCCGCAAACTGGGCTTTGAATCGGTGGGCGTTCGCTCCGATTTCTTCGGGGAGCCGGACGAGGACGGAAACCTGATGACATTGAAATTTGGTCGATAAGGGAGGTTTTTTCATGTATATTCTGGCAATCGAATCCTCCTGCGACGAAACAGCGGTGGCCGTGGTGGAGGACGGGCGGTATGTCCTGTCTGACGCCATTGCCTCCCAAATCGAGATGCACACCATTTACGGCGGCGTGGTGCCGGAGATCGCCTCCCGCAAGCACGTGGAGGCCATTTACGGCCTGGCTGATCGGGCCTTGCAGGAGGCGGGTATCACCCGGGCGCAGATCGACGCGGTGGCCGTCACCTACGGCCCCGGCCTGATCGGGGCGCTTCTGGTGGGGGTCAACTTTGCCAAAAGCGCCGCCTATGCCCTGGGCGTTCCGCTGATTCCCGTCCACCACGTCCGGGGACATATCGCCGCCAACTATATCACCTATCCGGAGCTGGAGCCGCCCTTTTGCTGTCTCTGCGTCTCCGGCGGGAACTCCCTGATTGTGGACGTTCGCTCCTACACGGAAATGGAGCTGCTGGGGGCCAGCCGGGACGATGCGGCGGGAGAATGCTTTGACAAGGTGGCGCGGGTGCTGGGCATCGGCTATCCCGGCGGCGGCCCCATGGATCGCCTGGCCCAGGGGGGCGACAACCACAAATATCCCATGCCCCACGCCAAGGTCGACGGTGCGCCGCTGGATATGTCCTTCTCCGGACTGAAAACCGCCGCCCTGAATCTGATTCACAACAGTCAGCAAAAGGGCGAGGCGCTGGATCGGCCCTCCTTTGCCGCCTCCTTTGGCCGGGCGGTCAGCGATACGCTGGTGCCCCGCACCATGCTGGCGGCGGAGCAGCTGGGCTACGGCAAGGTGGCCGTGGCGGGCGGCGTGGCCGCCAACTCCCGCATCCGGGCCGATCTGCAGGCCGCCTGTGAGCAGCGGGGGTATCAGGTCTATCTCCCGGAGCTGAAGCTCTGTGGGGACAATGGGGCCATGATCGGCTGTCAGGGCTATTATGAGTATCTGGCGGGCACCCGGGGCGGCTGGGATTTGAACGCCTATGCCAACATGGACATCGGCCACCCTCGCCTTCTCTGAACACTTTTCGCGGGGTTTTCCACTTTTTCCACAGGTTTTTCCACCGCTTTCGGTAACGGCAAAAGGGAACATTTTCCGACTTCCTTCCCGTTTTTCCGAGTTATGTCAACCAATTATTCCGGTTTGTCACCTTTTTCTCCACCGCCGTTTTTTCCACAATGATTCGATTTTCCTCGCAGTTCGGTGGAAACCGGTGTGGAAAACCCTGTGGAAAAAGTGGAAAAGTTGGGGTTTGTTCCAATTATTCACTCTTTTTATGTAAACCCATCGAAACAGAGGATTTTTTGAAAAGGTTGCGAAAACCGGGCGAACCCCGCCGTTTTCGGCGCGTCAGAATCCCTTCTCTTTCGCCTGATTTTCGCGTTTTCTTTCCTCTGTAAAAGCGAAAAACGAAAAAAGTGCGGATATTCCGCTTTTCCCGGCGGAGGCACCTGTTCCGCGGTTCCATACTTTTTTCGCCCTTTTCCGCTTTGGATGACAACGGCGTTTTTTCTGTTTAAAATCCAGCGGTAGACAAATATGCTTCAATATGTTACAATGAGGTGATTTTACGGGCCGGGTTTTCCCGCCCCATTTCCGGGAGGGATACTTGTTGAAACAGGAGATCATGGGCGTTCACTTCGACAATGTGACCATGGACGAGGCGTTGGAGATCGGATGCCGCCTGATGGAGGAACCGGGCAGTCACTACGTTGTGACGCCGAACTCCGAAATCGTCTACGCCTGCCGGGAGCAGCCCGCCTTGACCGGCGTGCTGAACGGCGCGTCGCTGGTACTTCCCGACGGAATCGGCGTGGTCTACGCCTCCCGCATCTTAAAAACGCCGCTGAAGCAAAAGGTGGCAGGCATTGAATTCGGCACCGCCATGCTGGAGCGGGCCGCACAGCGGGGCTGGACGGTGTATCTGTTAGGCTCCAAGCCCGGCGTGGCGGAGGAGGCAGGCCGCCGTCTGTGTCAGCAATTCCCCGGTCTGCGTATTGTGGGAACAGCCGACGGATATTTTAAGGAGGACGGTCCCGTGGTGGAAAAAATCGCCGCAGTGCATCCCGACCTCCTGTTCGTCTGTCTGGGTGCGCCAAAGCAGGAATACTGGATGGAAAAAAACGCCGAGGCCACCGGCGCCAAGCTCCTGCTGGGTCTGGGCGGGAGCCTGGACATCTACTCCGGGAGCAGTCAGCGGGCGCCGGATATCTGGGTCAAGCTGGGTCTGGAGTGGGCCTATCGGTTGGTGAAGGAGCCATGGCGCATCAAGCGGCAGACCAATCTCCCAAAGTTCCTGTTTTCCGCCATTCGGCTGCGGATTTCCGGGAACAAGTCCCCCTCACAGCAATGATTATTTCGCGCAATCGCGCATGGAGGTAACTGGAATGGTATATATTCTTCTTGGAAACGGCTTTGAGGAAACCGAAGCAATCGCCCCGCTGGATTGCCTGCGGCGGGCGGGTATCGACGCCTGTACCCTGGGCATCAGCGGCTTTAAAATCCGCAGCTCCCATCAAATCACGGTCATGCCTGACCGCACGCTGGACAGCCTGACCCCCGCCGACGTGGACGAGGCGGAGATGATCGTCCTCCCCGGCGGTCTGGGCGGCGTGGCCGCTATTCAGGAGAGCGTGCGGGCCACCGCTCTGATTCGCCACTGTTATGAGCATGGCAAGTGGGTCGCGGCCATTTGTGCGGCTCCCACGGCGCTGGGGGCGCTGGGCCTGCTGGCCGGTAAAAAAGCCACCGTCTACCCCGGTATGGAGGATGGACTGACCGACGCCATCCCCCAGCCCGGTACGCCTGTGGTCGTGGACGGCCGAATCATCACCGGCGAGGCCGCCGGCTCCGCCTGGGAGTTCGGCCTGACCCTGGTGTCCTGTCTCCGGGGCCGGGAGGCCGCCGAAAAGGTGGCGGAGGCCGTGCATTTCCACGGAAGTTTCTAAAAAACAACGGCGGAGCGGGTTTTTCCCGCCCCGCTGAACCGCATTTATCACGGAAAGGAAACAACAGCCATGTCAACTGACGAGAAGAAAAACGGCTCCGGCGGCTTTGACAGCGACTGGTCGATTGACTGGTCCCAAAGTGACGAGATGGATTTGAACCTGGACGACATTGACGACCCCCAGGATCTGGAGCGGCAGTTTTGGGCGCCCTATGCGGAAAGTCACCCGGAGGACACCCGGGCCATTCCCACGGTGGGCCGTATCCAGCCGAAGCAGTCCAATCCCACAGGCGCGCCCCACCGCCAGCCCGCCCCCCGGGACTACCCGGAGGACGACTATGACGACGGCCTGACGGAGCGGGAGCTGCGCCGCGCTCAACGGGAGCGCCGCAAGGAATCCAAGCGGAAGCGCCGCCGTCTGCCTGCCCCGCTGAAGGCTCTGATTTATATCGTCTTTGTCATTGGCGGCTCGGTTCTGCTGGCCACGGTGGGCTGGGTTGCCGCCAACGATGTGCTGGCTTTGAACAAGGCCGAGACGACCGCCTATATCGAAATCAGCGACACCTCCACCCTGACGGAGGTGTCCCAGGAGCTGAAATCGGAGAATATCATCGAATACCCCTGGCTGTTCCGGCTGTACTGCGTCCTCACCGATTCTCTGGATGAGCTGAACGCGGGAGCCTACGAGGTAAACACCGATATGGATTACCACGCCCTTTGCTCCGCCCTGAGTACCTCCTCCACCGCCAAGGCCTCCGTGGACGTAACCATCCCGGAGGGCTATACCGTCGACCAGATTTTCGTCCTGCTGGTGGAGAAGGGGGTCTGTGAAAGCACAGAGGAGCTGGAGGAGATCGCCGCCACCCACGATTACGCCTTTGACTTTTTGGAGGATGTACCCCTGGGCGACTATCACCGGCTGGAGGGCTATCTGTTCCCGGACACCTATACCTTCTATATCGGCCATGACCCGTTGTATGTCATCAACAAAATGCTGGTGAACTTTGACAGCCAGTTCACCAGCGATATGGAGGAACAGGCCGCAGATTTGGGCTATTCCGTCTATGAGATTCTGACCGTGGCCTCCATCATCGAAAAGGAGACAAACGGCACTGATATGCGGAATATCGCCGCTGTCATCTATAACCGCTTGTCCAGCACCGAAACGCTGGGCAAGCTCCAGATGGACTCCACCATTCAGTACGTTCTGGAGCGAACCGGCGTTGGCCGAAAGGACGAGCTGGAGTCCACTGACTTCGAGATCGACTCGCCCTATAATACTTGCCTCTACGCGGGACTGCCGGAGGGGCCGATCTGCAACCCCAGTCTGTCCTCGATTCAGGCGGCGCTGTCCCCCAATGATGTGGACTACCTGTATTACTTCCATGACAATTCCGGCGACGCCCACTTCTATGCGGACTATGACACCTTCCTGTCCGAAATGGAGCTGTACCTGTCGGACGACTATGTACCCGAGGAGGACGACACCAATTACGAGGCATTTGAGGATGAATAATAAGGTCGAGCTGTTGGCCCCCGCCGGGGACATGGAGCGGCTGAAAATGGCCCTGGCCTACGGCGCGGATGCGGTCTATCTGGCGGGAACCACCTTCGGGATGCGCTCCTTTGCCGGGAACTTCACCCCGGAGGAGCTGCGCGAGGCCGTCCGGCTGTGCAAGGCCCACGGAGTCGCCACCCATGTCACCTGCAACACCATGCCCCGGAACGACGAGATTCGCCGCCTTCCGGAATGGCTGGAAACCCTACAGGACGCAGGCGTGACCGCCATCATCTGCGCGGATCTAGGCACCTTTCGCCTGGCGCAGAAGTACGCTCCCCGGGTTCAGCTCCACGTCTCCACCCAGGCCAGCGTGGTGAACTACGAGACAGCCGCCGCCTGGTACGATTTGGGGGCCAGCCGGGTCATTCTGGCCCGGGAGCTGTCCCTGGAGGAGATCCGGGAGCTGCGGTCCAAAGCGCCCCGGGAGCTGGAGCTGGAGGCCTTTGTCCACGGGGCGATGTGCGTCTCCTACTCCGGGCGGTGCGTCCTGTCCAACTATATGACCGGGCGGGATGCGTCCCGAGGGGCCTGCGCCCAGCCCTGCCGCTATCGGTACGCCCTGATGGAGGAAAAGCGCCCCGGCGAGTATTTCCCCATTCTGGAGGACGGGGCTGGCACCTACATTTTAAATTCCCGGGATATGTGCATGATCGACCATGTGCCGGAGCTGATTGAGGCGGGGCTGGACTCCCTGAAAATCGAGGGGCGGGCCAAAAGCGCCTACTATGCCGCCATTGTCACCGGCGCTTATCGCCATGTCATTGACGCCTGCTACGCCGGTCAGGAGCCTGACCCCCGGTGGGTGCAGGAGGTGGAGCGGGTCAGCCATCGGCACTACTCCACCGGCTTTTACTACGGCTATCCCGGACAATACACCGAGGATTCCCGGTATATCCGGGACTGGCAGGTCTGCGCCATTGTGCAGGACTGCGACGCCAACGGCCTTGCCACCCTGTCCCTGCGGAACAAGTTCGCCGCCGGGGATACGGTGGAGATCGTCGGCCCGGACACGCTGCCGGTGGAATTTCAGGCTCCCCTGATGGCGGACGCCGAGGGCTTCCCCCTGACGGAGCCGAGAAAGCCTCAAATGCTGTTCACCATGCAGCTCCCCGGCCCGGTTCCGCCCCTGAGCATTTTGAGGAGGCAGGTTCCGCTCACGCCCGGGGCGGGCGCATAACTGCGCTGTCCGTTCTGCAAGAAATCCTTACACGGCCTTTTCATTCCTGTGATTGTTTCCAAAGGAAAACAGGCTTAAAATGAAAACAGGCTTGTGTTGGAAAACCTGGAAGAAAGGATGAGAGCAATGTCGCTGCTGCGCCAGTTAGCGGGGAATCTGTGCCTTGTCGCGCCGGTTTCCTCCTGGGTGCTGTCCCAGCTGCTGAAATTCGTATTGACTGCGTTGGGGACGGGCAAACTGAATCGGGAACGGCTGTGGGGCAGCGGCGGAATGCCCTCCGCTCACGCAGCTACGGTCTGTGCGCTGACCACCGCCATCGGCATCACCGGCGGGGTGGATACGGGGATGTTTGCCCTGGCTGCCATTTTTTCGCTGATTGTGATGTACGACTGGAGGCCGGCCGCCATGCGAAGCGGCTGAACGAGCTGTCCGGAATACTCGGCCCTGTGGAGGGACAGCCGGGCGCGAAGCCGGAGCCGCCCTTCCACGAGCAGGTCGGCCACACGCTGCCCCAGGTATTTGCAGGCGGCGTGCTGGGTATCGCCATGGCAGTGGTCTTTGCCGCTGCCCGCGGCAGCCTGTAAATTGATACGGCCCGGTTGATTCAGCCGCAAGGCGGAGGGCGGGCCTTGAAAGGAGCAATCATCATGCCTGCCGCATACGCCCATTATCGCTTTGGGCAGGAGGTTTTGGCCCTTCTGCCGGAGGCGGAAAAAGCGGTGGCGGAGCGATACCGCTCGCTGTTTGAAATCGGTCTGCATGGCCCAGACATCCTGTTTTACTACAGGCCGCTGTCCCGCAATGCGGTGAACCGCACGGGAACTCTGGCTCACGCCATTCCGGGGAGGGTTTATTTCTCACAAATGTGGGACGTGGTGCAGCAGCAGGAGAACCCGGAGCCGTATCTGGCCTATCTCTACGGCTTTCTCTGTCACTTTACGCTGGATTCCGCCTGTCACGGCTATATCAACGAGACAGGGCGCACCTCGCCCTATTCCCACTCAGAGCTGGAGACGGAGCTGGATCGCTACTTTCTGATTGCCGACGGCAGGAACCCCATGCGCTATAAGCCCACGGGCCACCTCCACCCCACCGGGGAAAACGCCGCCGTGATTGCCGCCTTTTTCCCCCGCATCACCCCCCAGGAAATTCGGGAGAGCCTCAGCACCATGATTCTGGTGGAAAACCTCTGGGTGGCCTCCAATCCGGTGAAGCGGGGGCTGGTGCTGGCGGCGGTGCGGGCAGTGGGGATGTATGACTACGCCAGGGGGCTGATGCGGCCCTACGAGGCCCCCGGAGCCTGTGTGGGACTGTTGCCACCCATTGTGGAGATGTATGGCAGAGCTGTCCCCCGGGCGGCCCGCTTTATCTCCTCCTTTGCGGAGATGGCGCAGGGTATCCTTCCCTTTGACCCCTGCTTTGCGCTGCCCTTTGACCCCCAGACCGCAGCGGAGGCCCCGGCGGACTGAGCGCCGCCCCTCTGACCTCCATTTCAAGAGAAAAGAAAGAGGACGAACCGATGAAATTCAAGATGACCAGCCTGGAAAAGCACTGGGTTCTGTACGACGTGGGCAATTCCGCCTTTACCCTGCTGGTGGCCACCATTCTGCCCATTTACTTCAACTATCTGACCAGCAGCGTCGGCATTTCCGAGTCGGACTATACCGCCTACTGGGGCTATGCCGTCTCCATCACAACCCTTTTGGTGGCTATCAGCGGCCCTATCTTTGGCACGCTGGCAGACTATAAGGGCTTTAAAAAGCCCATTTTCACCGCCTCCATCCTGCTGGGCGTGGTGGGCTGTGTGGCGCTGGGGCTGGCGACCCAATGGCTGATGTTTTTGGTCATCTTTGTGATCGCCCGGTTCGGCTACGCCATCAGCCTGGTCTTTTATGACTCCATGCTCACCGACGTGACCACCGAGGAGCGGATGGATGTGGTGTCCTCCCAGGGCTACGCCTGGGGCTATATCGGCAGCTGTATTCCGTTTATCATCTGTCTGGTTATCGTGCTGAACTACAGCGCCATGGGCATTTCCATGAATGTGGCGATGGCAATCGCCTTTCTGATTATCGCCGCCTGGTGGGCAGTCACCTCCCTGCCTCTGCTGAAAAGCTACCGCCAGACCTATTATGTGGAGCGTCAGCCCCACGCGATTCGCAACACCTTTGGCCGCCTGTGGGAATCCCTGAAGGGGCTGAAGCAGGACAGACAAGTGCTGTTCTTCCTGCTGGCCTTCTTCTTTTACATCGACGGTGTGTACACCATCATCGACATGGCTACCACCTACGGCACGGCGCTGGGGCTGAACACCACAGGGCTGCTGCTGGCCCTGCTGGTGACGCAGATCGTGGCGTTCCCCTGCTCCATTCTGTTTGGCCGCCTGTCTCAGCGGTTCCCCGGCGACAGGCTGATTACGGTCTGTATCGTGGCCTATACCGGTATCGTCATCTTCGCCATGTTCATGAGCAGCCAGCTGCATTTCTGGATTCTGGCCGTGTGCGTGGGAATGTTCCAGGGCGGAATCCAGGCCCTGTCCCGCTCCTATTTTGCCAAAATCGTCCCCAACGAAAAGTCCGGTGAATATTTCGGGCTGATGGACATCTGCGGCAAGGGCGCGGCCTTTATGGGTACCATGGTGGTCAGCGTCGTCACCCAGGTCACGGATAACGCCAGTCTGGGCGTGGGTTCCATCGTGGTGCTGTTTATCATCGGTATCGTCCTGTTCCGTAAAACCGTGGCCAAAGGGAAGAAATCATAATAAGTATATGTTGTGAAGTGCCCCCTGTCAAGTAGACAGTGAAAAAACAAAAAAGTCTTTCCATGAA
>JAJQBJ010000022.1 GCA_021203345.1 Oscillospiraceae bacterium | reverse complement strand
GTAGTCTCGAATTTTTGCTTTTTCGAGTGTCTACTCTAAGGGGACTATATCAGGAAGGTTCCGGCGGTGACTTTTGTTCAAAATTCCGCTTGCACCTCAGAGCGAAATCGACTATAATACAAATACAACGTGTAGCGAAACTGCGTAAAGCCGGTTGACCTGCACGCTGTTTTTTTGCCTTTTATTCCAAATTTTAGAAATGGAGGAACCCCGGAATGGATCAAAAGTCAAATGCCTTTCTGGAAAAAGAGCCGGTCGGAAAGCTGATGGCAAAATACGCCATCCCCTGCATTATTTCTCTGCTTGTGGCGGCTCTGTACAATATCGTAGACCAGCTGTTTATCTCCAACGCGGCCTACCTCGGCTCCTACGGCAACGCGGCCAACACCGTCGTTTACCCGCTGACCATCGTGCCCCTGGCTCTGGCCGTGATGTGCGGCGACGGGTGCTGCGCCTTTGTCAGCATCAGCCTGGGCGCCGGAAAAAAGGACGACGCCCACAAGAGCGTCGGCAGCGCCGTGCTGCTGTGCGTGACCATGAGCGTCATTGTCACCGCCCTGTATCTGATTTTTCAGAATCCCATCCTCACTGCCTTCGGTGGACGGGTGAATGACCAAACCTTCTCCTACGCCAAGGAGTATTTCTTCTGGATCACCGTGGGCATTCCGGCCTATATGTTCGGGCAGGCGATGAACCCCATCATTCGTTCCGACGGCAGCCCCAATTTCGCCATGGCTGTCACCCTGTCCGGCTGCTTCTGCAACATCATTCTGGACCCCATCTTTATCTATGTCCTCAAAATTGGCATGATGGGTGCGGCGCTGGCCACGATTCTGGGGCAGATTCTGACTGCGGTGCTGTCCCTGTGGTATCTGTTCCACATGAAGGCCGTCAAAATTGAGCGGCGCAGCTTTGGCTATCATCCCAGACTGGCGAAGCGGTATCTGCCCCTGGGTATCACCAGCTTTTTGTCCCAGATCTCTTTGGTCATCTCCATGGCGGCAGTCAACAGCATGTGTACCAAATACGGCGCTCTGGACCCCATATTCGGTCAGGCCGAGTACGCACAGATTCCGCTGGCGGTGCTGGGTATCGTGATGAAGTTCTTCCAAATCGTGATTTCCATCTCCGTGGGTCTGGCGGCTGGCTGTATCCCCGTGGTGGGCTATAACGTAGGCGCAGGACGCAAGGATCGCGCCCGGGCGCTGTTCACCCGCCTTTTGATTTTGGAGGCCGTTGTCGGCGCTGTCGCCACCGTAATCGTGGAGCTGTTCCCCGGTCAGATCATCGGCCTGTTTGGTGCGGCCAACGAAAGCGTTTACTACACCGAATTTGCCATTAAGAGCTTCCGCACCTATCTGTGCATGATGATTCTGGCAACCGTGAACAAGGGCACCTTTATCACGCTGCAATCGCTGGGAAAGGCCCTGGCCTCCACCGTGATTTCCCTGCTCCGGGAGATCGTCTTTGGCGCGGGCTTTGCCATTTTGCTGCCCGTGTTCTTCGGGCTGACCGGCCTGCTGTATTCCTTCCCCCTGGCGGATATCATCACCTTCGTTATCGCCGCCGTGGTCATTTACCGCACCTATCGGGAGCTGGGAGATGACGGGCAGATGGAGCGCAGCGCGTCCTAAAATTAGTAAAATATTTAGAGTTGTTAGAGGCCCCGCCAATGGCGGGGCCTCGCTTGCTTTTCCGTTTCATGCTTCTGCATCAATCTGCTCCACCAACTCCCGATACTCATCCTGATCGACCAGCGCGTTCAGCACCTGGAGCAAACTGTTGGTGCTGAGATGCTCCGGCAGGCCCAGCCGCTGCTCCAGCGCCCGGCGGCGGGAACTGCTGTTTTTTCCACCGGTCAAGCCGTCCCGGTACAGCTGCGCCTTGGTGATTTCCGTCCGGGGGACGGGCGGAACATCCTCCCCAACAATGGTGGCCCCGGCCCGGCGCAGCGCCTGCTCCAGCACGGCGGGGGACATACCCTCCACGCCCAGCTTGCCCTCCTTACCGGGGGCCTTTTTGCGCTTTTCCTTTCCGTACAGGTCGGGGATGTAGGCGTGCTTCACCAGGGCGGGGTCAATGGCTCCCTTCAAAAAGTTCCGGATCACAAAGCCCGCCCCGTCGCTGTCCGTCAGGACGATGAGCCCCCGCCGCTGGGCCAGCATCCGCAGCATATGCAGCTGGTCCTGTCGGCGGAATATCTGAAAGCCGCCGGTTTCCACGATCACTGCGTCCACCAGCTGGGACAGGGTGTTCTTGTCATAGCGCCCTTCCACCACGATGGCCTCCCGGATTTTCAGCATGGATGGGCCTCCTCCGCCAGCCGCGCCAGCAGCTCGGTCAGGATTTCCTCCCCCTCGTTGTAGGAGAGCTTGAGCTTGCGGTCGGCCTCTGCGGTCAGCTTCACTGCGGCGCGATACCAGTTGGCGGGGAAGCGTCTAGCGTTTTTCAGCAGCCGCTCGGCAGACCAGCTCTGCTTCATGCCCCAAATCTCCACCAGCCAGGCGGAAGAGCAGCCCTGCTCCAGCGCCAGCCGGGCGGTATAGAGCTGCCGCACCTGTTTGCCCAGTGCGCCCAGCACCATGGGGTGCGGCTGCTGCATGGCGAACAGGTCGGAGAGGATGCCCGCTGCGCCGTCAAAGTCCCCCTGGGCGATGCAGTCCGTCATCCGGAAGGCCACAGCGTCCAGCACCGGGTCACACACCGCGTCGATATCCGCTTTGGTGATGGCGCTCCCCTTGGCGTAGGCCCCGACCTTCTCGATTTCGGGAATCAGCGAGGTCATCAGTCCGCCGGTGGTGAAAATCAGATATTCCGCCTGAGAACGGTCAATCTCCTTCCCCAGACTTTTAAAGCGCCGCTGAATCCAGGGCACCAGGTCGCTGTTGTCCTGCTGGTTGAACTGCACCAGGGCG
Organism: Oscillospiraceae bacterium; assembly: GCA_021203345.1. GTDB lineage: Bacteria > Bacillota > Clostridia > Oscillospirales > Oscillospiraceae > JAJQBJ01. Next base: position 10,895 of record JAJQBJ010000022.1, on the reverse strand, counting down.
GGACTGCCCTTGACCAGCTTGCCCAGCGCCCCTTTCAGCGTGCGGCGATCCAGATTGATGGTATCATAAACAAACACCAGACACACATAGTCCGGCAGGTCGGACAAAAGGGCGGCGTAGGCGTTCTGGTCGTCCTCGTTGGCCTTGAAAATGTCGCAGTCATAGACCAGAATCAGGGAGCGCTCGCTCATCATGGGCAGGCTGTCAATGGCGTCCGACAGGGTATCGGGGGTACACCCCTTTTCGTGGAGGACGTGGAGGTTAAAGTCCTCCAAGCCCGCAGGCAGAAGCAGCTCCTTCAGCCGGTTCAGATAGGTGTCCCGCAGATAGGTTTCCTCCCCGAAGAAGAAGTACAGCCGGGCGGGGTCGCCCGCCTTCAGCGCCGCCTTGAACTGCTGTAGGGCGGCGTTATCCGATTTTGCGTTCTTTTTGACAGCCATAGGCGCTCCTTTGTTACCCATGCACCGCAATCGTGACGGTGCCGTTTTGGTCGGTGCGGTAAATTGTAATATCATGGTTCTCCAGCCGGGTCAGCGTCGCCTCCGAGGGATGGCCGTAGCGGTTGCTCCCGACGGAAATCACCGCCATCTCCGGGGTCACGGCCTCCAGCAGACGCTCCGAGGTGGAATATTCGCTGCCGTGGTGGCCCACGATCAGCAGGTCGATGTCCGGCAGCTCTGCATGAGCCAGCAGAAGCCGCTCGCCCTCTGCGTCCATGTCGCCGGTCACCAGCAGGGAAAAGCCGTCCGTCTCCCACAGGGAGGCCAGACTGCTGTTGTTGTCCTCCCCCGGTTCCATGGGCGAGTAAACCCGAACAGTGGCCGCGCCGAAGGACAGGGCCGTTTCCTCTGTGACGGTCTGAATTTTGGCCTGCTGGCCCTGACACAGGGCTTGCAGCAGCGCCGTCCAGTCGGATTCCTCCTCCGTATCCGGCAGCAGCACCGTGTCCACCCGGATGCAGGAGAACAGCTCCTCAACGCCGTTGATGTGGTCGCTGTCCAGATGGGTAAACAGCAAAAGCTCCAGCCGATCAATCCCTAATTCCTGTAGCTCGTCCGCCAGCAAATCCCCGGCGGAATCATAGGCGTTGCCCCCACAGTCGATGGCGGCGGCGCAGCCCTGGGATACCAGAAGAATACATTGCCCCTGCCCCACGTCCAGCACCTTGATGGTCAGGTCGGTGCGGTCAGTGGCCCAGCGGTTCAGCAGCAGGCACAGGCACAGCACCCCCACCATCGCGCACAGGGGCAGCACCGGACGGCGCTTTTGCCGCACCATCAGGGCGGTCACGCCCACCATCGCCAGGGCGAACAGGAACCAGAGCAGGATATAGGGGCTGTTCAGGGAGAGGGAGGCGAAGGTCAGTCCGCCCAGTCCCCGCACCAACGCCAGCACAAACCGGGCCAATAGTCCGGCGGGGACGGCCAGGAATTGCCCCAGGGGGAGAGCAATCATCCCCAGCAGCACTGACAACAGGCCCAGCACCAACAGTGCGGACAGCAGCCAGGTCACCAGCAGATTCGCCAGCACGGAAACCAGCGACACCTGCCGGAAATACCAGGCGGTCAGGGGGACGGTCAGCGCCGAGGCCGACAGCGTAACGGCCATGACCTCCAGCGCCCAGCCGCACAGCAGATGCAGAGGCCGGGGCAGGAAGGCCAGCCCTTCTTTGCCCCGATGGGCCAACGTGGACAGCCGTGGGCCAACCACGGTCAGGCCCAACATGGCGGTGAAGGAGAGCTGAAAGCTGATGGAGCTGACGGACAGGGGGTTCCCCATTAAAATGAGCAGCATGGCGAAGCCCAGGCTGGTCATACCATCCGATTCCCGGCGCACCACTGGGGCCAGCAGCACCAGCGCCGCCATCAGCAGGGCGCGGTACGCAGAGACGGAGCCCACCATCACCGTGAAAAAGGCCAGCACCGGCAGGCTCAGCAGCTTCCACCGCCGCCTGCGGAGTATCAGGCTGCACAGCCCCGCCAAGCAGCTGATATGCAGGCCGCTGACCGCCACGATATGGCTCAGTCCACAGCGGGACAGCGCCGTGGTCAGAGAATCGGACAGCCCCGACTTGTCGCCGGTCAGCAGCGCCCGGAACAACCCCGCCGTATCGCCGGTGTACAAGCGGGCGATTTGGGCTTGCAGCCGAAGGGCGGCCAATGCGGGCCAGCATCGGGGCGAATGGGACGTGTCAGTGACTTCCGCCTGTTCTACGGAGAGGGTCAGGCGAATCCCGTTGGCCCGGGCGCTGGCCGAGGCGGCGGAAACGCTGCCGGTGACGGCGATTTCATCCCCGACGGAAAGGCCGCAGTCCGCGTCCAAATAGAGGTACGCGGCGCCGTATCCGGTCAGGCGGGCCTCCACCCGTTCCCGGCTGTTGATTGTCTCCGGCTGGGAGAGAACCGTGCCGGTGAAGGTCTGGGTACTGCCAGTTATCTGCTCCACTGGGGCCAGGGTCAGGACAGTATAGCCGGCGGCCCAGCCCAGTCCTGCGGCAGCGCCCAACAGCGCCAGCACCAGCCGAATCCGCCAACCGGGGCGCAGCAACAGCGCGGCGGCGATTCCGCCCACGCCCAGCAGGGCGGCGAATATCCAGCACAGCGCCGTCGGCAGACCGCAGGCCGCCGCCAGACAGCCGCCGCCAAAGGGAAAGGCGAACCAGGCCAGCGTTCGCACAGGACAGACCGGGTCGCGCCGTTTCATGCCGGTTCCCCCTTCCTTTTCAATATGATATTATTATAAGGGAAATTCCGGGAAAAGCAAGTCCTCGTCAGGGCCGATAATCCCCCTCCGTCAACTGCTCCTGCCGGAACAGGCGATTCACCACCGCCTCATAGTCCCGGCGATGCTCCGCCTTGCGTAAGGGCTTGAGGTAGTCCTCCCAATGGGTGAACAGCGGGAGCTGATAGGCCCAGACCTCCTTCATGCGGCTGAGGATGCTCCTGTCACCGGAGAGTACCCGGCAATACTGCTCGTAAAGGTCATCGTGAAAGGCCCGCAGGCGGTTCAACTCCCGGCGGCCTGTGCCGCGGGCCTCCTCCGCCAAAGCGGGGTTGGCGACCAGCCCCCGGCCCAGCATCACCGCCCGCAGATTGGGGTATTCCGCCTGAATCGCCTGGATCGCCGGGACGGAGAACAGGTCGCCGTTATAGCACAGGGGGCTTTTGGCGTGAGCGGCGGCGTAGGCGAAGGCGTCCCGGTGTACCGGCCCCCGGTAGAATTCCTTCTGTACTCTGGGATGGACCGTCAGCTCGCAGATGGGATAGCGGTTGAAGATTTCCAGAATCCGGGGGAACTCGGCGGGGTCCTGCTTTCCCAGCCGGGTCTTGACGGAGATATGCAGGGAGGTTTTGGAAAACACCTCCTGAAAGAAGCCGTCCAGCTCCTCCGGGACGGTCAAAAAGCCGCTGCCCTTTTTCTTGGCGACCACCGTGCCGGAAGGACAGCCCAGATTCAGGTTCACCTGGTCATAGCCCAGGGCCTCCAGCTCGCCGCAGGCCCACAGAAAATGCTCCGGGTTCCGGGTCAGGAGCTGGGGAATCACCGTCAGGCCCTCGTTGTGGGCGGGGTCAATCTCATTCCACTCCCGGGTGATGAACTGCTTGTTCTGGTTGGGCGAGAGAAAGGGGGTGTAGAACCGGTCAACGCCCCCATAGTGCCGGTGAAAGACCTGGCGGAAGATATAGTTGGTCACGCCCTCCATGGGGGCCATGTCGATACGGGTCATGGGTGCGTCTCCTACAGATTGATGTTCAGCTTCTCCGCGATGCAATAGGGGCAGGCGGAGTCCTTTTTATGCTCTGCGGTGGCAATAAAGCCGGTGGCGGGGGAAACCGGGGTTTCCTCCGGGCAGCGATGCACCTGGGCAGGGAACAGCCGGAAGGTGCGAATCACATACCGGTCGGGCAGGTAGCACTCATGGTTCCCGTCCAGCTCGATACAGGTCAAAAGGCCGTTCTCCTTTTTGGAGTTGCTGAACCGGGGGATTCTCAGCCCGTATTGCTCCAGCAGGAACTCCCGCAGGGTGGCGGGCTGCGCCCAGTCGTGATAGGTGTGGGTCAGGTCAACGATATGGTCGCCCCTGTGGAGGGTGTGGATGTGCAGACGCTGGTTGCTGTCCGGGTCGGTGCCCACGGAAAAGATGTCCACAATGTCCATCCCCGCCCGGATGCGGCTGCTGGCTACGGGGATGTTCTTCTCCCGCAGCACCAGCATCATGGTTCCGTATTTGCTTCGGTCCATAAAGGGCGCGAAGGTCTGGTAGGATTCCAGATGGTAGGCCATGCTGGATTTGTCAACACGATTCGGGTACATAGGCGGTATCCTTTCCTGGAAGAATTGCTTCGTCAGTATAGCACAGAAGGAATGGCGTGTCAAAGCGTGGAGGGACATACTTCAAATTGTGAAGTATGCAAGCTGTGAAGGTTGCATACTGCGCGGTGGGTGCCGCTTCTGGATAGCTTTTTATCACAAAGCGGGGTCGAGAACCCCCCTTCGAGATAGATGACCAATCAGAAGTAGCGACCCCATCACGGTTTGAACGGCTTCCAATTTGCCTGAAAATTGCACCACTCCCCTCAACGGCTGTTGAGGGGAAAATTGTTTTCAGAATGGTTTCAGAATGATGTGCTACAATACGGGCACATACCGGTCTGCTTTGTGCCGGTTTCCTGCGAGTTTACGGAATGTTCATGCAAGCGAAGGGGAGGGTGTTATACTTTTCCTCGGTACGGCGGAACAGCCGTTTACCACAGTAAAATCCCACACATCAAGTGTCACCATAAGGGGGAACAAATGTGATAGAAGTGAAAAATCTGGTAAAGCAATACGGCGACCACATCGCGGTGGATCACCTGAGCTTTACCGTGGAACCCGGTCAGATCTACGGATTCCTCGGCCCCAACGGTGCGGGCAAGTCCACCACCATGAACATCATGACGGGCTATCTGGGCGCTACGTCCGGAGAGGTGCTGATTAACGGCCATGATATTCTGGAGGAACCGGAGGAGGCCAAAAAGTGCATTGGCTATCTGCCGGAGCTGCCGCCGCTGTACACCGACATGACGGTGGAGGAGTATCTCCGCTTTGTGGCCGAACTGAAAAAGGTGCCGAAGAAAGAGCGGAAGGGTCAGCTGGAGCGCATTTTGAACCTGTGCCATTTACAGGAGATGCGGGGCCGACTGATTCGCAATCTTTCCAAGGGCTACAAGCAGCGGGTCGGTCTGGCCCAGGCCATCACCGGGTTCCCGGATATCATCATTCTGGACGAGCCGACGGTGGGCCTTGACCCCAAGCAGATCATCGAAATCCGTGACCTGATGCGTACCCTGGCCCAGGAGCATACCGTGATTCTGTCCTCGCACATTTTGTCCGAGGTACAGGAGGTCTGCGACACCATTTTGATTATCAACAAGGGCAAGCTGGTGGCCTGCGACACTCCGGACAATCTGGAGAGCAGCCTCAGCGGCGGGAACCGCCTGGAGCTGAGCGTCAAGGGCAGCCGCGCCGAGGCAGAGCAGATTCTCAGCGCGGTGGAGGGTATCAACGACCTCCAACTGAAGGAAACCGCAGAAACCGTGGAGCTGGTGATCACCTCCGATGCGAGTATGGATTTGCGGGAGACGCTGTTCTACGCCTTTGCGGAGGCCCGCTGCCCCATCCTGATGATGAAGCATACCGAGACTTCGCTGGAGAACGTGTTCTTACAGCTGACCTCCGGCGACCCTGTGGAAACGGAGGAACCCGCAGAGCAGGATGAATCCACCGCGGAACCGGCGGAGCCTGCCGAAGCCGGGGATGAGCCTGTGGAGGTCGAGGTTGAAGTTATCACGGAGACGGAAGCCCCCGCAGAATACGATGCAGAGGAGGACAACGAAGCATGATTGCAATTTACAAACGCGAGCTGAAAAGCTATTTTACCTCCATGATCGGCTATGTGTATCTGGCGTTTATGTGTGTCGTGGTGGGCATTTATTTCATGGCCTACAATCTGTATCAGGGCTATCCCTATGCGGCCTATGCGCTGTATGGCTGTAACTTTGTCTATCTGATTTCCATGCCCTTCCTGACCATGCGCTCCATGGCGGAGGACAGAAAGACCAAAACCGACCAGCTTCTTCTCACCGCGCCGGTGAAGGTGTCCTCTGTGGTTGTCGGCAAGTTTCTGGCTATGGCCAGTATGCTGGCGATTTCCTGCCTGATTTTCTGCCTGTATCCGCTGGTGATTCGGATTTTCGGCACCTCTTATGCGCTGGCGGCGGATTATAACGCCATTCTCACCTACTTCCTGATGGGCTGTGTGTATATCGGCGTGGGCCTGTTCATCTCCTCCCTGTGCGAGAGCCAGATCATCGCCGTGGTGGCCTCCTTTGGCGTGTGCTTCCTGCTGTATATGTGGCCCTCGCTGGTGGGATTTCTGCCCACGTCCGCCTATACCAATCTGCTGATGCTGGCGGCGGTGATTGTCATTGTGGCGCTGATTATCTACGCGCTGAGCCGGAACTGGCTGCTGTCCGTGATACTCTGCATCGGCGGCGTTGGCGCGTCCTGCATTGTGTACCGGGTGAACAGCGACCTGTTTGACAGCCTGATTACCAATGCGCTGGGAACCTTCTCCATTACGGACGCGCTCTATGACGTGGCGGTGAATCAGGTGTTCGACCTGTCCGGGATACTGATGTATCTGTCCCTGATTGCGTTGAGCATTTTCCTGACCATTCAATGCCTCCAGAGACGGCGCTGGAGCTGATAGGAGGTGCCTGAAATGAATTTAAAATTTGGAAAAGGCGGCAAGAATCAGGACGAAAAGGCCCTGACAAGCCGCACGGAAAAGCAGACCAACTCTGCGGCAGTGAAGCGCGGCACCATCAGCGCCGCCCTGATTGCCGTGGGCGTGGTGATTTGCATTATCTTCAATCTGGTGGTGGCCCAGCTGCCCACCAGCATTATGGAAATCGACCTGAGTACCGAGAAGATTTACACCGTGTCCGATACCTCTGTGGAATTCCTGGCGGAGCTGGAGGACGACATCGTTATCACTGCACTGGTGCAGGACGGCGATCTGGACGACCGCATCTCCAAGTTCCTGGACAACTACTGCGCCCTGTCCGACCATGTGAGCTGGCAGCAGATCGACCCGGTGAAGTACCCCTCCGCGCTGACGACCTATGACGCGGAGGAGGGCCAGTTTGTGGTCTACAACACCACGGAGGGAACCTCCGAGCTGATTGAGTCCACGGATATTCTGGTCTACGACTGGACGTACTATTACTATTACGGAACGCTGTATTACACGGACTTTGACGCCGAGGGTCAGTTCACCTCCGCCATCAACCGTCTGACCAGCGACACCACGAAGCTGATTTATCTGACGGAGGGCCACGGCGAAGGCTCCCTGTCCGATTCTGTGATCTCCCTGCTGGGCAAGAGCCAGTTGGACACCGATACCGTGAACCTGCTGACCACCGGCGAGATTCCGGAGGACTGCGACGAGCTGATGATTCTCGGCCCCACCTCCGACTTTGGCGAGGACGAAATCACCCTGATTGAGGACTATCTGGCTGAGGGCGGCAAGGTGACGATTCTGCTGGACGACGAGGGCACCGATACTCCCAATCTGGACGGGCTGCTGGAAACCTACGGCCTGACCCTGGTGGACGGCTATATCGCTGAGACGGCCCAGGGCTATTACTATCAGGTGTACGGCAATTACGCCATCTTCCCCAGCCTCTCCACTGTTTCCGGCATCACCAGCTCGCTGTCCAGCGACGCGACGGTGCTGCTGTACGGCGCCCGCGGCATGGAGGTCGTTGACCCCGCCCGGGACACCATCACCGTGACGACCTTTATGAGCACCTCTGACAGCGCACTGGCGGTCACCACCAACACCGACGGCGAAACCGTCACCACCGAGGGCGAATACGTCCTGGGCGCTGTGGCTACAGAGGAAATCGACGATGAAACCACCGCCCGGCTGACGGTGTACTCCACCAACTCCATCATTGACGAGAATGTGACGGCAGTTTCCTCCAGCCTGGCCAACGAGACGCTGTTTGTGAACTCGGTGGCGGCGGGCTTTGACGACATCGAAAATCTGTCCATCGAGTCCAAGAGCCTGGAGGTCAGCTACAACACCATCACCCCCTGGATGACCCTGTCGGCGACGTTTATCATCATCATTCCCGCCGTGATTCTGGTCGTGGGTCTGGTGATTTGGCTGCGCCGGAGAAGGAAGTAAGCCATGAAGAAAAAGAAAAACAAGCAGCTGATTCAGCTCTGCGTGCTGGCGGGAGTGCTTGTGGTGCTGGTGGTGGCCCTTCTGGTGGCCCGGTATCTGAACGCCCAGGCGGAAAAGGCCGCCGAGGTGGAGGCGATTGAAGTCCCCTATCTGGAGGACGCCACCACTCTGGCACTGAACAACGGCACGGACGAGGAAACCTACGTTTACGATGCGGAGGATGATACCTGGCACTGGGCGGAGGACGAGGACTTTCCCCTGAACAGCAACAACATCACCGCCATTCTCAATACCTGGAGTGCGCTGGACACAGAGACGGAGCTGGAAATCAGCGACGAGCTGAGCGCCTACGGGCTGGAACCGGCGGAGTGTTCCGCCACCATCACCACGGACGATGGGGAGAGCCTGACGATTCTCATCGGCATTGCCACCGGCGATTACTACTACTGCATGATTGAGGGTGGAGAGAGCATCTATCTGATTTCGTCCACCATGTCCACCTATCTGAACTACTCCCTGTATGATATGGCGACGCTGGAGACGTTCCCCGCCACGGACAGCGATTCACTGGAAACCATCACCGTTCAGGGCACGGTGGAGACGAGCTTCTATCAGGAGATCACCGAAACCACCACCACTGACGACGACGGGGAGGAAACCACCGAGACGGAAAGCGCCTGGTACACCACGGACGGAACGGACGTAACGGACGCGGACGACCTGACCGAACTGACCAGCGAGGTCATCGGGCTGGGCTTTGACGCCATGGTGAACTACTATCCCACGGAGGACGATTTGGCCGAGGCCGGACTGGACGAGCCCCAGTGCATCGTCACCGTCACCTATACCACCACGGTGGAGAACGACGATGAGGATGAGGACGACGAGGACGCGGAGGCCGAAACCGTAACGGAATCCTTCACGCTGGAGATCGGCAATCAGACCGAGGACGGCAGCTATTACTATGCTACCCTCAACGGCGGAACCACCATCTATCAGATTTCGTTCAGCGACCTGTCCACCATTATGGCTGTGGCGGAGTCCGGCGCGGATGCGCTGTACGCGGACGACGAATAAAACCAAACAGATAAAGCAGGAGCCGGGGCAATGCCCCGGCTCTCAGCTTGTCAAAAAACTATTCTCATTCCGCAATATGGTGTATAATAGAGAAAATGGGGTACACTTATGGAACAGTGGAGAAGGGGTGCCAGAAACGAGGCGATCATAGCGGACTTAGAGGCATTAGTTCCTCAGGGCCACCTTCTGCGAAAAATTGAAAAAGTAATGGATTACGAATGGCTGTACGAGTGGCTTGACCCGTACTACTGTCACACCAATGGGCGACCGGGGGCAGGCCCGGTCGTGTTCATCAAAATGGCGCTTATCCAACACCTATACGGCATCCCATCGCTCCGGCAGACCTATCAGCGCATCCAGGGCACGCGATCCTACCGCTGGTTTCTTGGCTACAGTCTGCTGGGCAAGATCCCGCATTTCGCAACAGTGAGTTATGTGTTCTGCCAGCGTTTCCCGGAAGAATTGTTCGCTGAGATTTTTGAACGCATTCTCAATAAAGCATTGAATTATCGCATTGTGGGCCCCAGCATCATCTTCATCGACGGAACACATATCAGGGCCAGCGCAAACAAGAAGAAGTCTCAAAAGGTAAAGGTGAAAAAGACACCAAAGGTTTATGCAAAGCAGCTGCGGGAAGAGGTAAATGCCGAATGAGAGAAGCTGGGGAAAAAGCATATCAAGGACGATGATGACCAAAACAAGCCGCAAGGCGGCAACAGGTAGAAAAGACGGAATCTAAAACAGACCCAGATAGCGGTATGTTTGTCAAGGACGAGCATGAGCGGCAGTTCGCTTATAAAGCACACACAGCCTGTGAAAGACATGGCTTCATTTTGGGAGTGGAGATAACGGCAGGCAATGTTCATGACAGTGTAGCATGGGATGCAATATACGATGCAGTCACCGGAAAATATGACGTGCAGTTTGTGACGATGGACGCAGGTTATAAGCCCCCTAGATCGCGGGAAAACCTTGGATGATGGAAAATTTCCATTCTCCCGCATACTCGATATAAAGGAAAGGAAGACCAATACAGGCCGTGGGAGTATACTTACGACCCTGCGGCAGATACATACACCTGCCCTCGCGGCGGTGTTCTCCGGCACACCACCACAGGCCATGATGAGAAACACACCTACAGAAGCACTCCCGCCTGTTGCAGAGATTGTCCATGTAAGTCCAAATGCAGAGCAAATGAAAAAAGGCAGAAAGTGTTCAAAACTCACATCTGGCAGGAATACCTGGACGTTGTGGAAGGGCTGCGAAAGACAGAGCGTGGGAAAGCAATTTATGCAAAGCGCAAAGAAACCATAGAGCGTGTATTTGCAGATGCAAAGGAGATGCACGCCATGCGATATACACATCACAGAGGCTTGGCCGCTGTTGCAAGATGAGTCAGGCTCAAATTTGCTGCCATGAACCTGAAAAAGCTGGCGACCTGGAGCTGGAAAGGCTCCTTTTCCCGCCTTGTTTTCGCTGTTTTTGCGCCGTTTTGCGGGGCTGCTCCTGTCCCTGCTTAATAAAAACTGGGGTTCTTTGACAGACTGAGGAACCCCCGGCTGAATCATGATATAGTCCCCTT
>JAJQBJ010000100.1 GCA_021203345.1 Oscillospiraceae bacterium | reverse complement strand
AGAACTCAATCACTTTTTCTATCCCCTCAGTCTCACATCTATTGTAAAGATACATGTTGCCCTGCTGTTCCCCATCAAACACCTTGCCAACCGCTCCGATTTATGCTATCCTATAGCATATGTTATTTTGTTTATACATCTTCCGAAAGGAGTTTCTCTATGATTACAGTATCCGACGTGGGTTTGCAATATGGCGGCACGGTTCTGTTTCAGCACGTTGACCTCCAGTTCACCAAGGGCAACTGCTACGGCATTATCGGGGCCAACGGCGCGGGCAAATCCACCTTTTTAAAGATTCTCTCCGGGGAGCTGGACTCCACCAACGGGGAGGTTTCTGTTCTGCCCAACGTGCGGATGTCCATTTTGAAGCAGGATCAATATCTCTATGACGCCTACACCGTGCTGGACACGGTGATTATGGGACACAAGCGGCTGTATGACGTGGGACAGGAAAAGGACGCCCTTTACGCCAAGGCGGAGATGACCGACGAGGACGGTCTGCGGGCCTGTGAACTGGAGGAGGAATACGCCGAGCTGGGCGGCTGGGAGGCGGAAAGCGACGCCTCCCGGATTTTGCAGGGCTTGGGGGTTCCCGTGTCCGTCCACTACGACCTGACGGGCAGCCTGGACGGGCGGCAGAAGGTGAAGGTGCTGCTGGCTCAGGCGCTTTTTGGCAACCCGGACATTCTGCTGCTGGACGAGCCGACGAACAACCTGGATATCAACGCCATCAACTGGCTGGAGGACTTTCTGCTGGACTTCGAGGGGGCTGTGATTTGCGTCAGCCATGACCGGCACTTTTTGAACACCATCTGCACCCATATCGTGGATATCGACTACGGCAAAATCAAAATGTATGTGGGCAACTACGATTTCTGGTACGAGTCCTCCCAGCTGATGCAGAATCTGATTAAGAACCAGAACAAGCGCAACGAGGAAAAAATCCGGGAATTGCAGGAGTTTGTGGCCCGGTTCTCCGCCAACAAGTCCAAGAGCAAGCAGGCCACCGCCCGGCGCAAGCTGCTGGACAAGCTGACCGTGGAGGAAATGCCCGCCTCCAGCCGCCGGTATCCCTATGTGGGCTTCACCCCCGACCGGGAGGTGGGGAAGGATATCCTGTTCGTCACCGACGTATCCAAGAGCATCGACGGCGTGAAAATATTGGACAAGGTCAGCTTTATCGTGCAGCACGGGGACAAAATCGCCTTTGTGGGCGACAATGAGCTGGCTCAGACCACCAGGTTCCGTCTGCTGGCCGGGGAGCTGGAACCGGATGAGGGGACTATCAAATGGGGGCAGACCACCAGCCGCTCCTATTTCCCCAAGGACAACACCCCCTATTTCAGCGGCAACGAGGACACCCTGATTGACTGGCTGCGGCAGTACTCCGAGGACAAGCATGAGTCCTACCTCCGGGCCTTCCTGGGCCGGATGCTGTTCTCCGGGGAGGACGTGTACAAGCCGGTAAAGGTTCTCTCCGGCGGCGAAAAGGTACGGTGTATGCTCTCCAAAATGATGATGAGTGGCGCCAATGTGCTGATGCTGGATCAGCCCACCAACCATCTGGATTTGGAGTCCATTGCCGCCCTGAACAACGGCCTGATTAACGTGAACTGCAACATCCTTCTGGCTACCCACGACCACCAGATGCTCCAGTCCGTCTGCAACCGGGTGTTTGACTTTACCCCGGATGGGAAGTTGATCGACCGGCCCGTGACCTACGATGAATATCTGGAAAAGGTTTCCGCCGGCGAGGTGTGAAGCAAAACCGGGAAATGTTTACACTTTTGTGATAGACTTTGCGGCAATCATTCGCTATACTAACGGAAACAGGAACCTGATTGGGAGGTAATGTCCTTGAAATCCCTGAGCAACGCCATCGACCGCTTCTGCTACCGGCACCCCCGCTTCGGTATCCCGAATTTGATGATGTATATCGTCATTGGGAATCTGATCGTGTTCGTGCTGGATATGGTCAGCAACAGCACCTGCAGCGCCATGCTGTATTTTTCCCGGGCGGCCATTTTCCACGGGGAGATCTGGCGGCTGGTGACTTATATCTTTGTGCCGGGCTATTCGGGCGTCAGCAGCATCATCTGGCTGGCCCTGTCCCTGTACTTCTATTACTTTATCGGCTGCGCCATGGAACGTCAGTGGGGCGCGGGGAAGTTCACCTTCTTCTATCTGTCCGGTATGGCGATCAACATCGTATTCGGCCTGATTACCGGGTATACGGACAACTACTATGTGAATATGTCCATGTTCTTCGCCCTGGCTACCCTGTACCCGGATCTGCGGTTTTTGCTGTTCTTCATCATCCCGGTCAAGGCCAAGTGGCTGGCGTGGATCGACGCGGCCTATTTCCTGCTGATGGTGATTTTCGGCTCCTTCCCCAGCAATCTGCTACCGCTGGTGGCGATTTTGAATTACCTGATTTTCTTCGGCGGCGATTTATTCGAGTATCTCGGCAACCGGCTCCATTGGAGCAGACCCCGGCGTGACCGGAACACCGCCAACTTCAAGCGGGAGACAAAGCGCATCCAGCATGACCGGGGCTATCTCCACAAGTGCGCGGTCTGCGGCAAGACGGATACGGATTACCCGGATTTGGAGTTCCGCTATTGCTCCAAGTGCAAGGGATACTATTGCTACTGTATGGAGCATATCAACTCCCACATTCACATCACCGAGTAACAAAACGAAAACAACAAAGCGCATTGCGGAAAAATGATATAGTCCCCTTAGAGTAGACACTCGAAAAAGCAAAAATTCGAGACT
>JAJQBJ010000150.1 GCA_021203345.1 Oscillospiraceae bacterium | reverse complement strand
CATGGAAAGACTTTTTTGTTTTTTCACTGTCTACTTGACAGGGGGCACTTCATCCCCCGAATGGGGCGAAATTCTATACAGAAATCATAAGGGGTTTTCCCTGAAAGTTCTCCGTCGGTAAAAAGTCCAGCGGCCCATCGGTCAGGCAGGCCTCGTAAAGCGCCTCCACCAGCAGAACGGCGGTATCCGCCGCAGCCTCCCAGCGGTTCAGCAGCTCCACATTGGTACGGGCGGCCAGAGGAGACGGATTCCGGTGCAGCAGCATCTTGGCGGCGGAATTGCTCTTGCAGGTAATCAAATCCACCAGCGGGCAGAACACAGACCCCTGAAACAGGGTCAGCGCCCGGGAGACGCGGTAAAATCCCGCCATGGCAACGCGGTAGCCCTTCTCGTCCACCGTCTCGTAAGCGCTGGCAGCGGCGGCGAACACGCGTGCATCGTCGGGGCGCTTCAGCGGCGTGACTGCGTGAGGGTCAATGCCATCCCGGCGCATCAGGAACCGGTCAAACTCCCCCTCCATAGCCATGTGGCTGATGCCCTGGGCGCTGCAGTTGGCATAGACAAAGGGGTGACAGGCCCGATCCAGCAGATAATGGCAGAGATACCCCAGCGCATAGCCCAGAGCGTAGGGCATATGGGCCTGAATGGGGCTTCGCAGGCGCTCCAGCGCAATTTGCGGCGTCCCTTCGTGGAGCCGGTGCGCCTCCCGCTCTGCCCGGCTGGGGATGCCGTTGTGGTAGAAAAACAGCGGGTCGGGGCCGTACAGCCCACAGTCAAAGCCCTGCCGCTGGCGGTCAACGGCCTGTCGAACCGGAGCGGACAGCCGCTCCAGAACTGCCTGTCCAAAGGTCAGATGTGCATAATAGTTTGGCATAATGGTTTCCTCACTGGGGGCAAAAGAATTCGTGTTCCCGTTTTGAAAACGGGAAGGGATGCTGTCGGAATTATAACACAGGTAGTGTTTGACGGCAAGTGTGATTTATTGGTGGAGTGCTCACCGCTCCGTCAAAATCGTCTCCCTCACCTCGGAAAAGGGCAGAACGGGCCGGGGCAGCTCCGGGTGGTTCCCGATCCACTTCTCCATCCAAATCATATCGTACCAGCGGCCAAATTTAAAGCCGCATTTGTGAAAGCGTCCCACCAAACGATAACCCATATGCCGATGGAAGTCGGCGCTGTTGGTGGTGAGATAGGCGTCCTCCGTCTCCGGGTAGCCGATGCAGGCGTTCAGGTTTTGAATCCCCATGGCGGACAGGCAGACTTCCAGCGTCCGGTACAGGCTCCCACCTATCCCGGTATGTTGCAGTTCCTCGTCCACGTAGATGGACATCTCCACAGACCAGTCATAGGCCGCGCGGCC
Source organism: Oscillospiraceae bacterium (assembly GCA_021203345.1). Taxonomy (GTDB): domain Bacteria; phylum Bacillota; class Clostridia; order Oscillospirales; family Oscillospiraceae; genus JAJQBJ01. Next base: position 1,539 of record JAJQBJ010000150.1, on the reverse strand, counting down.
CACAAAGGGGCTGGCATAGGCGTAGCCCACAATGCGCCCGGACTGCTCGGCCACCAGATAGGGATAGGTGCGCTGAACGGCCTCCATCCGGGCCAGAAATTCCGCCTGGGTGGGCACCTCATATTCAAAGGTCACGGCGGTATGCCGTACATAGGGAGCATATAGCTGCAACAGCGCCGGGATATCCGCCGGAGCAGCCTCCCGGATGTGAAGGTCAGTTTGCATGGGTACGCCTCCTTATGGACGAGAGGCCCGCCGTTTGGCGGGCCTCCGTTGTTTTGTACTGTCAGTATGGGATTCAGGCGTTGGTGTCAACCTGATACATATGGGCGATCAGATCGAGAATTTTATTTGTGTAGCCCCATTCGTTATCGTACCAGGCGATCAGCTTGACAAAGTTATCGTCCAGCATGATACCCGCCGTCTCGTCAAAGATGCAGGTTTCGGAAAATCCGGTCAGATCCGAGGAAACCACCTGGTCGGTGGTGCAGGTGATAATCCCCTTCATGCTGTTCCGGGACGCATTTTCCATCGCAACGCAAACATCGTGATAGGTGGCCGGGCTAATCAGCCGGGCGGTCAAATCCACCACGGACACGTCGTTGGTGGGGACCCGGAAGCTCATGCCGGTCATCTTGCCCTTCAGCTCCGGAATGACCATGCCCACTGCCTTTGCAGCGCCGGTGGTGGAGGGAATAATGTTGCCCAGCACGCTGCGGCCGGTGCGCCAGTCACGCCCGGCGCGGGCGTCCACGGCCTTCTGCTTGGCGGTGGCGGAGTGAATCGTGGACATCAGCGCCTGCTCAATGCCAAAGGTGTCGTGAATGACCTTCGCCATAGGAGCCAGGCAGTTGGTAGTGCAGGACGCGTTGGAAACGATGTTCATATCCGGCTTGTACTGCTTGTGGTTCACGCCGACCACAAAGGTGGGTGTGATATCGTCCTTGACCGGGGCGGAGATGATGACCTTTTTCCCGCCGTGGAGCAGGTGTGCGCTGGCCTTTTCCGTCGTGCAGAATGCGCCGGTAGACTCGATGATGTACTCCGCGCCGCAATCGTCCCACGGGATATTGGCGGGGTCATTTTCGCTGTAGACGCGAATCTTCTTCCCGTTGATGATCAGATGCCGGTCATCCCGGCCAATGGAGCCCTGGAACGTCCGAAAAACCGAGTCATACTTAACCTGATATACCATATAATCCAAATCCGCGTTCCGCAGGTTGATGCCGCAGATCTGATAGCTGCTGCTGCCGCGCTCAATCATGATACGCAGGGCGACACGGCCAATTCGTCCAAAGCCGTTGATTCCGATTTTGATTGCCATATGCTGCTCTCCCATCTATATGATTTCATGGAACCGTTTTCAGCCTGCTCCCGAAATAAGAGGCACCGGTTCCCGGTACTATTATAACACAACAGGATATAGATTGAAAGTACAAAAGCAGAAAAGTTTTTCTATTTTTTGCAAAAAATCTCCCCGATTGAGTTTTGAAGTGCCCCCTGTCAAGTAGACAGTGAAAAAACAAAAAAGTCTTTCCA
>JAJQBJ010000058.1 GCA_021203345.1 Oscillospiraceae bacterium | reverse complement strand
CTTGCCGCATTCTTCCTGCGGCAAGGGAAACAGGGGTTTTTCTTTGAAGCGCGGGGCGCGCCTGAGCCGCCGCAGGCGGCGAGGAAGTGAAGTGCCCTTGGGGTAAATGGTCATTTCCTTTTTCGCGCAAATGCAGGGAGCGATGGCCGCTAGGCCATGCGAGTCGCAGGCGGGTCGACACCGTTTCTTTTTGCCCCGTCAAAAAGAAATGGGGTTGAAAAAGCCCACTCCGAGATGGATACCCATTCAAAAAGGGTAGCCACCTCGCAAATTGACTCGCGCCGCTTTCCAAGCCGAAAGCGGCGCATATTTTTACCGCCCGGCGAATAGGCTGTGGCACAGAGGAAGGGAGCGACGGTGCTGTGAAAATACGATGGAAGCAAATTCTGATTTGGCTGGGTATCAGTCTCCTGACCCTAGGGATACTCCTGTTCCCGTCACAGGTGGCGGAGGCCGCCAGGGGCGGGCTGGAGCAATGCGGAACGGTGCTGATTCCCGCCCTGTTTCCCTTTTTAACGCTGTCCGGGCTGGTGGTACATCTGGGCGGCGGAGAGGCCCTGTCCCGGCGGCTGGGGCCGGTCATGACGCCCCTGTTCGGGGTTGGCGGGGCGGGGGCCGCCGCCCTGCTTTTGGGCCTGATCGGCGGCTACCCCGTGGGGGCGCAAACCGTGCGGGGCCTGTGCGACCGGGGGCAATGCTCCCGGCAGGAGGGAGAACGGCTGCTGTGCTTCTGCAACAACTGTGGCCCCGCCTTTCTGCTGGGCGTGGCCGGTTCCGCCGTGCTGGGCAGCGCAGCGGCGGGCTGGCTCCTGTGGCTGGGTCATGTGCTGGCGGCGCTGCTGATGGGAATCCTCCTGCGGCTGACCGGCGGTGTCTGCGCTTCTGCACCCCGTCCGGCGGCTCCCGCCGGTGCGTCCCGTCCGGGAACCGCCTCATTCCCTACGGCGCTGGTGGAATCCGTCACCGGTGCGGCCCGCTCCGTCCTCCAGCTGTGCGCCTTTGTGATATTCTTCGCCGTGCTGATTCGGCTTTTGGCAGTCACGCGAGTACTGGCCCTGTCGTCCAGAGGGCTTGCCGTTCTGCTCGCCCCGTTGGGGGTGAATTTGACCGGCTGCACCGCCCTGCTCACCGGCGGGCTAGAGCTGACACGAGGGGTGCTTTCCCTGTCGGGGCAGAGCGCCACCCCCGCTGTGTTGGCGCTGCTGGCCTTTCTGCTGGGCTGGGGTGGCCTGTCCGTCCACTGTCAAACCCTGGCGGTTCTCCACGGTTCCGGGCTGTCATCGGGCGGCTATCTGCGGGGGATGCTGCTTCACGGCCTTTTGGCCGCAGGCATCACCTTCGGGCTGGCGCTGCTTCTGCCCGTCAAAGAGGAGCTGGTACTGGTTTCCTATCTGGAACCGGCGGTCAGCGTTTCCGCCGCCGGGCTTTGCGCGGGAATCCCGGGCTGGCTGGGTGTGGCGCTGGTTTGCCTGACCCGTTCCCGAACCGAGGCCGCGCCCGTCCATAAAAAATAAACTGGACATCTCATCCGGGAACTGATATAATGAGGAAAATCGTTGGAGGCACAGAAAAATGCTGTTTCGCAAGGAAATTGAACCATGCTGCTCCTATTGCCGCTTTTCCGGCCCCCTGACCGAGGAACAGGTGACCTGTCTGAAAAAGGGCGTAGTTTCTGCGGCGGGCAGCTGCCGGAAGTTCTCCTATGACCCGTTGAAGCGGGTTCCGCCCCGGCCTGCCGCCCCGAAGTTCGGGCAGTGGAAGGATGAGGATTTTTCTCTTTAGGGAGCGCACATGCTGACATTGAAATGCAGATAATACAACGGCCCGCCGGTTTTCCGGCGGGCCGTACAGTTTGTCAAAAAAGTCTGTCTACAAAAAGGAAACCAGACGAACAGTTCAGGAAGCCCTCCGCAGGAGTTTTGTTGCGAAGCAACAAAATAAAGTGAAAAGTGTCTTTTTAGCCGGGCATGAACCGGCAAAAAGACACAGGGAGGCGACGATTGTGCGAGCGAAGCGAGTGCGGAGAGGAGCCGCATTTCGACCCAAATGCGAGCATTTGGGTCGAGAGCCTGTCGTAAAACGACAGGCTCATATTATGCCAGCTTCATTCTCACATGGAAGCTGGTCACGCCGTTCTCCGCCTCGGCCCAGATTTTCCCGTGATGCTCCTTGACGATGCCCTCGGCAATGGGCAATCCCAGGCCGTAGCTGCCGTCCCGGGTATGGGCGGAATCCAGCCTGTAGAAGCGCTTAAAGATATTTTCCAGCTGCTCCTTGTCCATCGGCTCGCCGGGGTTACTGACGGTGAGCTGACAATACCGCCCGGCGGTGCGGCGAAGGGACTCCCCCTTTCTTTCCCTTCACGGAAGATACCTTTTCCTTCGCCTCCGTGTACGTCCTGCCGTAGCAATACCCATATCTTGCCTTCCCGGACAAATCATACTCCTTGATATAGCGGACCTCCCAGCGCACATTCTTTCGTTTGAATGTGTTCTCGTCTCGTCTTGGCAAAACATTCAACCTCCTTGTGTTTGGGAATATTTTATTGTGCTGCTTATTTGACTGCGAATGAATTGCGGATGTACCTTTGTGGGGGCGGCGTATTTTCCTAAATAAGAAATACGGCTGTACAAGCCATATCATTACGATATGGGCTTGTACGGCCGTTTACCTTTATCCCCTATCCACACGTTAGGGCGTGAAACCGAATGTTTTTGAAATTTTGAATTCACGCAGAGTTTTTTAACACACATTACCCCTTCATGCAAAAAATCTACCGACCCTCCCGGGTCGGTAGACCAAAGCCAGATTAAACATCCAATGCCGCGTGATATCCCTCGTACACTGCCTTTGTAATATTGGCGGGCCTGACACAATCGCCCACCTGACGGACGAAGGGTGCCGCCCCCCGCAGGGCCTCTA
>JAJQBJ010000066.1 GCA_021203345.1 Oscillospiraceae bacterium | reverse complement strand
TGGAGAACATGGTTGGGGGCGTCCATGTGGGTGCCAGCGTGCAGGGTGCCGGTGTAGGTCATGGTGCGCTTGTGGAAGCGGCCCAGATACTGGCCACGGGGGAACTGCAGATCCTGACGTGCGCCGGGGAAGGGCCACAGGGGGGTGTCGACGCCCCAGGGCTGAGACAGATCATAGATCTTGGTCATGGTGGAGTCGTCCAGATACTGGATACATTTATCTTTGGGCATGTAAGCCATGGTAAATTCCTCCTATAATAATAGTTTCTTCTGATTTACGCCGGGCATGGCAAGGCCAGCCGGCTGCTTGAATAAAGTAATTTTACACCTTAGAACGGTTCCAAAGTCAAGGGGTACTTTTCAAATTTTTTCAACTGTGCTATAATAAGAGCAAGCTGAATATCAAGGTGAGAGGAGGCGTTTGCGTGGAGTCCAAGAAATATAAAATCGGAGATGTGGCGAAGATTCTCAGCATCTCCCCCGACCTGCTGCGCTATTATGAAAAGAAGGGCGTGGTAAAGCCCAAGAAGGATCAGAACAACGATTACCGCTATTATGAGCCGTGGGACATTAACTTCCTGATTGATTGTCTCTGGTTCAAGAACTTCGGCTTCGGCATTGAACAGGTGGCCCACATTGTTTCCCAGTGCGGCTATGATGAGGTGCTGGGGCTGATGGATGAAAAGCAGGAGGAGCTGGAGGCCTCGATTCGGCGGCAGCAGCTTTTGCTTCGGCGGGCAAAGCAGTATAATCAGGAGGTCGGCCGGGCTAAGGAGCTGTTGGGCAAGTGCGACATTGTGGACAGCCCGGAGATCGTCCGCTATTTGAACCGCTATAACTTCATCTACGACAACAGCCGGGAGCTGCAGGCTCTGTCCCAGCAGTGGCTACAGTACACCCCCATGACCCACCGCTGCTTTGAAATCGAGCTGGAGGATCTGGTTCAGCACCGGGACAACTATGCCTGGGGCTTTTCCCTGGACATGGATTATGTGCAGGAGCTGAAGGTTCCGGTGGAGCCGCCGGTGGTTCATCTGCCCAGTGAGCGGAGCCTTCATTCCGTGTTCACCAGCTCCGGGAAGGAGAATTTTACCGTCCGGCATCTGGATTATATGCTGGACTATGCCCGGGAACACAACCTGACCCTGGTGGGGAACGCCCGGGGGAACCTGCTCTGTTCCGTGGTGGTGGACGGAAAGCTGACGGGCTTCTTCGAGGTGTGGCTGCCCATCCAGGAGCAGTAGCCTTTTTGCAAAAATGCCCGTACAGCGACGGCAGCGCTGTACGGGCGGGGACGGCTTTGCACGAAAAAAGCGGCCCGCAAAATTTCATCCGCGCACAAAGCGCAAAAATGTTAAAGGCCAACGCATTGCGTTGGCCTTTAACATAGGGTGATGATGGGGGATTATTGCATATTAGGTGGCTGCGCTTTTGCAGCAATATGAAAACAGGATAGGCGGAACCGAATTATATGACCCCGCCTTCCTGATATTTTTCAGAGAAGCGGTTGCTTTTTTCTTTCTGTATGTTTATAATAACACAAAACAGGGCATTTTCAATGGTCCTTAGACCTAAATCTTTGCCTGCTTTCTGTGCTGTCATCACGAAATTTTTGAAAAATGCTCCGAAAAACGAAGAAAACAGATTTGATGGCGCACATTTTTGCATAGAACGTAATATGTTTTTTAGAAGGGAGCGGTCTGCAATGGCAATCACCTTGCGGGAGCTGTACAACGAGACACAGGAGCGCTTTCGGCTGTCCTGCCTGGCCTGTGAGGACGAAATGGACCATGTGGTATCCTGGGTTCACATGGTGGAGATCAGCAGCCTGGTGAATTTCTTCTGGGGGAACGAGCTGGTTGTCACCAGCGGCTACACCACCCGCACGAAGGAGGAGCTTTTGAACCTGGTCGGCGTGCTGGAGGAAAAAAATTGTTCCGGGCTGGTCATCAACGTGGGCGCATACGTTGCGGAGATTCCGCAGGAGGTCATTCAGCGGTGCGAGGAGCTGCGCCTGCCTCTACTGACCATGCCCTGGGAGATGACCATGTCGGACTTCGTGAAGTTCAGCTGCGGACGCATTGACCAGAGCGAACACGACACGGAGGAGCTGTCACAGGCGGCAATTCGGGCCTTTCTCTCCCCCAAGGAGACGGGGGACTACTATACCCGCCTGACGGATTATTTTGACAACGACGCGGGTTTCCAAATCGTGAACGTCTATCTGGATGTGTCAGAGCGGGTTCGGCGGCTGGGGGTACATATCACGGAGCTTCGGTTCCACTCCGCGCTGCACCGATGGGCGTTTCAGTATCTGGTGTTTCCCTACGGGCAGCGGTTCGTGCTGATTCTGAACCAGACGGACGAGGCCGTGACCGACGAGATCGTGCAAAGCCTGCTGGACACCTATCACGCCTCCAACTCCGCCACCAAGCCGGAAATGCACATCAACGCCGGCATCGGTCAGCCGGTGAAGGATGTAACGGAGCTGTTCCTGGCCTACCAGACCTCTCTGGCTGCGGTGCGGCGGGCGGCCCTCATCAATGCCGATATGATACATTTTAGGGAAATGGGCTTTTACCGCCTGCTGTATTCCATTTCCAGCGACGATTTGATGCTGGACTATTATCATGAAATTTTGGGGCCGGTGCTGGAGTACGACAAAAAGCACGACTCTAATTATAAGGAGACGCTGTTCCGCTATCTGCTGCACAACGGCAGCCTGCAGGCCGTGGCGGACGAAATGTACACCCACCGGAATACGGTCAATTACCGCATGGGGCGGATACGGGAGCTGCTGGGCTGTAACCTGACCACCCACGCCGAATGTCTGCCCTATCTGCTGGCCTATCACATCGGCGTGATTCTCCGGGAGGTCACGGATTACGAGGTATAAGAAGCGAATCTCATAGAAAAAAGAACTTTTCACCCTGCATGGACAAGCGTTTGTGCAGGGTGAAATTGCGCGTTGGCCTACAGCCTATCGGTTGTGACAAAATAATTTTTATGTGTTTTAACTTTTCCTGTCCGGGTGATATAATACAGAAAAAGGGAGAGCCAATCGGCGCACCCTTTGAGGAATTATAAGAAGGAGGCATTTATCATGAAACGCAACAGAATCCTGTCCCTTTTGCTGTCGGCGGCTCTGTTGGTGGCACTGTGCGCTGGCTGCGGCAGCAGCAGTAGCAGCGAATCGTCCACAGAAAGCAGCTCGTCCGGCTCATCCGGTGGAAGCACGGAGGACACTTACGCGCTGACCCTGACCATGCACGACTCGGAAACCTCGGTCATGGGTCAGTACCTGCAATCCTGGGCCGACGAGGTCTATGAACAGACGGACGGCCATGTTGACATCACCATCCATTTCAGCGGCGTGCTGTCTGCGGCAACTGACGTGGCGGACAACGTGCTGGCCGGGGCGGTGGATATCGGCTGGCTGTACACCGCCTACTATTCCGGACAGTTCCCGCTGTCCGAGGTAATCACCCTGCCCCTCCAGGGCTTCGGCGACTGCGTAGTCAGTACGGAGGTTCTGTGGGATCTTTACGAGGAGTACGAGGAGGTTTCGGAAGAGTGGAGCGAGTTCAAGCTGCTGATGCTCTACGGCAATCCGGGGATGAAGATCGCCACCTCCGGCGCGGCCATCACAAGTCTGTCGGATCTCCAGGGCCTCAGCATCCGCTGCCCGTCCGGCCCGATCACCGACATATTGCAGGAGTGGGGCGCAAACCCCATCACCATGGCTACCACGGATATCTACGAGGCGCTGGAAAAGAACAATATCAACGGCTATATCTTCGAGGAGTCCGGTATTGTTACCTTCAGCCTTCAGGAGCTGACTACCTATATCATCGACTACGCCCTGTATGACGGCCCCTTCGGCCTGATTATGAACTGGGATTCCTGGAACAGCCTGCCGGAGGAGTATCAGGAGATCATCGAAAGCGTCTCCGGCTATGACGCCAGCATGGCGGCGGCGGAGGCCTTTGCCGAGAACGCCGTCAGCGCCAGAGAGACGATCTCTGAGGCCGGCGTGGAATTTGTGACGCCCAGCGATGAGCTGCTGACCGAGATGCAGGGGGCCGCCGACGAATATGCCGCCGAGTGGGTGGAGGATATCACCACTGACAGCTTTGACGGCGAGGCCTATCTGGAGCAGGCCAAGGCGCTGGCGGAGCAATACGGCGACTGACGCGCCATAACAGCGCGTTCCGGATTCCGATACAAAGGAGACATATCGTTCTATGACAGCAATCACAGTCGGCGTAATTTGTATCGTCGCATTTCTGATCTTGATTTTTCTGGGTATGAACATCGGTCTGGCCCTGCTGGTGACGGGCTTTGTGGGCTATGCCGTGGTGGTGAACCCCACGGCGGCCCTGGCTGTCCTGCGAACCGACCCGGCGACCCAGGCCAGTACCTATTCCTTTATGGTGGTGCCGCTGTTCATTCTGATGGGCAACTTCGCCTTTCAGGCGGGGCTGTCCTCCGGGCTGTACGACACGGCGAACAAATGGCTGAACCGTCTGCCCGGGGCGCTGGCCTGCGCCACGGTGGCCTCGTGTGCAGGATTTGGGGCCATCTGCGGCTCCTGCGCCGCCACCTGCGCCACCATGGGCACCATCGCCCTGCCGGAGATGCGGCGCTTTGGCTATGACGACCGGCTCAGCACCGGCGCGGTGGCCATGGGTGGCACGCTGGGGGTGCTGATTCCCCCGTCCACGCCCATGATCGTCTACTGCATTATGGCGGAGGTCAGCATCGGCTCGGTGTTCATCGCGGGAATTCTGCCGGGGCTGATGATGACGGCGCTGTGCATTTTTACCATTGTGCTGATTGCCGTCAGGAACCCGGAGAGCGCCCCCAGAGGGGAGCGGTATTCCTGGAAGGAGCGGCTGATCTCCCTGAAGCACCTGATTCCTGTGGTGCTGCTGTTCGGCATTGTGCTGGGCGGAATGTTCAGCGGCTTTTTCTCCGTGAATCAGGCCTCCGCCGTGGGCGCGTTTATCGCCATGCTGCTGATGGCCTGGAACATTCTCCGCACCTCCGGTTTTCAGTGGAAGGTGTTTTGGGCGCGGTATAAGGAGGCCATGTGGACGACCATTCAGACCTTCGCCATGACCCTGCTGATTATGATTGGCGCCAGTGTGTTCTGCAAGATGCTGGCTATCACCACCATTCCCTCCACCCTGGCCGCCTGGATTGGCGGGCTGAACGTATCCCCCTATGTGATTATCGCACTGATGACGCTGGTCTATCTGTTCCTGGGGATGATTATGGACGAGATGCCCATGATTATGCTGACCGTTCCGATTTTCCTGCCCATCATCGAGGAGCTGGGGTTCAGTCCCATCTGGTTCGGTATCTATGTGATTATGGTCATGGAGCTGGGGGCCATTACCCCGCCGGTGGGCCTGAACTGCTTCATCATCAATGGCATTGCCAAGGATGTTCCGCTCAGCACCATCTATCGGGGCGTGCTGCCCTTTGTGCTTACCGTGTTTGTGGCTATTGTGCTGCTGACTGCGTTCCCCGGTATCGCGCTGCTGCTGCCGGGTCTGATGTGACGACGGGAGGTGCAGAAGATGCGAACGTTCTATAAAGTGGGTGACATCATCGGGAAAATCACCACAGCGGTGGGCTGGGCCAGCTTTGCGCTGGTTACGGCCATGATGCTGCTGAACGTGGCAGATGTGCTGCTGAGCAAGCTGTTCTCCAGTCCCATCACCGGCAGCTATGAGCTGACCCAGCGGCTGCTGATGTGCGCGGTATTCACGGCCTTCGCCTATGCCCAGACAAAGAAAAAGCACATCAACATGACCATCATCATTGGGAGATTCCCCCGGGTGCCGCGGTTTGTCTCCTTTGCGCTGACCAGCCTGGCCTCCGTGGCGGCAGCAGGCGCGTTGACCTGGGCGGCGGCGGTACAGGGCGGCGTGGCCCTCTCCTACGGGTACACAACGGAGGTGCTGTATATCTCGCTGTTCCCGTTCTACTATATTGAGGCCATTGCCATGGGCGTGTTCACCCTGGCGCTGCTGTATGACGCGGTGCTGGCTGTCCTGGCGGTTTTCCGTGCAGACGTGGCGGCGGTGGTCGAGCAGGATTGGGATTAACGCCCTTTGACACACAACGAAACAAAGGATAATGCCCCCGGAAAGCAAATTGAACTGCTTTCCGGGGGCGTTGCTTGTCAACAATCAGGTGCGAAGCGAAGGTTACTGTTACTTCTGAATCTCCGGCAGGCTGGCGGCGGCGGCGGACTGGCCCAACCGGCGAAACTTTTCGTCCGGGAGGGTGGGGAAGATCTTGCCCGCACATTCGGGGTACTCATCCGCCAGAACGCGATTAGCCTCGGCCAGAATCAGGTCGCCGCCCTTGCCGGACATGACCCGGCCCTGGAGCAGGACGTGCTTGCAATGATACATGTCATAATAGTAGGCCAGCGTGTGACCGAGATAGGTGCCGATGCTGGTGTAGATATCTGCGGCGGCGGGGTCGCCTTCCAGCATTTTGGCCTGCACGACCTTCAATTTCTCAGCGGGGGAAAGGCTTTCGTCCAGCTCAATGCCCGCCCGGGGCGCCAGCTTAATCACACTGTCCTGAGAGAAATACTTTGCGCCGCAGCCGATGTCCCCCGACCACTCGTCCACCATGGCGGTGGGCGCACCGTCCACGGGAACGAAGGCCAATTCGTTCAGCCAGCCGGTGATGCAGCCGTTCTCATCCACGAAGCCGCCGGCTTCGCTGGTGCCCATGGCAATTCCCAGCACGCTGTTTTCCTCCAGGCTCATGGCCCCGGCCAGGGCGGAGATGTCGCCGTCGTTGATAACGGAATAGGGGATATCCCCGAAGGTGTCCTGAATGGCCCGGATGTAGATGTTCTTTACCTTGGCACGTTGAAGCTCCTTGGGAACCTGAATGAACAGGGAGGCGTTCATGGGGCAATCGTTGATGACGACGCCGGCGGTGGATACGCCTACTGCGTCCACCCGGGGCAGCCTGGCGGCGGCGGATTTCAGTCCGTCCACAATGCCCTGATAGTGGTATTCCGGGTCAGAATTGACCTTGGGGAACCAGACCACTTCCTCGTCAAAGACCGTCTCGCCGTCCAGCAGGGCCGTCACCTTCCGGTCGCTTCCACCGGCGTCAAAGCCGATGCGGCAGCCGTCCAGATGTCCGCCGATGCGCTTGGGGCTGTCGTTGGCAGGGGGAACCTGATCCACCAGAACGACCTCAAAGGGATGCTCGTACACGCCGGACATAAAATCGTTGTCAAAGGCCTGTACGCCGTCAATGGCATAGGCAGATTTGAGATACTCATAGGTATCTTCGTCGCCGGAGACATAAATCTTATAGCCGCCCTTGACCCACAGGATGGTTTTGACCAGGCGGTTGACATAATAATGGTCTGCCTCCCGCTTGTCCGGGGTGCCGTAAATATAGGTTTGGCAACTGGCCATTTCGCCGTTGGCCCGCTCCACCGCAATGGAGATCGGTTTTTTTGCTCCGGCCAAAAAAGCGCGGTTAAATTTCAGAATGGGAATAAATTCCGGGTCCAGCTTGGGGCTGTTTTTTACCGGAACTTCAATGCCGTAAAGGTTCATGGGAAAGCTCCTCCTTAGATCAACTGACCAGGCAGCGCCGGGTTATGTTTTTGCCGTTCCTATCATACGCGAAAAACGGGAAAGAAACAAGTCCCAAAGGGCGGGAAATCAAAATTTTGCCGACTCAGGCCCATAAATTACTTCGTGCCGAAAATGCGGTCGCCTGCGTCGCCCAGACCGGGGCAGATATAGGCGTCCTCGTTGAGCTGCCGATCCAGATGTCCCACATAAATCTGAACGTCCGGATGCTCCGTTCTCAGCCGTTCCAGTCCCTCCGGGGCGGCGATGATGCACATGAACTTGATTTTCCGTCCGCCGTGGTTCTTAATCATGGTGATGGCGTCCACGGCGGAGCCGCCGGTTGCCAGCATGGGGTCGGTGACGACGATGGTGCGCTCCTCAATGGGATTGGGGAGCTTGCAGTAATACTCGTGGGGCTCATGGGTTTCCTCGTCCCGATAGAGGCCGATGTGGCCCACCTTGGCGGTGGGAACCAGCGCCAGCACGCCGGAAACCATGCCCAGCCCCGCCCGCAGGATGGGGACGATAGCCAGCTTCCGCCTGGCCACCATGGGGGTCATGCAGGTTTCGATGGGGGTTTCCACCTCCACATCCTCCAGCGGCAGGTCGCTGAGGGCCTCAAAGCCCTCCAGCATGGCAATTTCCTCCACCAGCTTGCGGAACTCGTTGGTGCCGGTGTTCTTGTCCCGGAGCATGGAGATTTTGTGCTGAATCAGCGGGTGGGTAAAGATGGTAATGTTGTCCTCGTGATAAAAGTCCATGGTGCAATACTCCTTTCTGTCCGTGAGGCATTATTTCTTCGTGGTCTGGTTGTCGCCGGAGTGCTTGATGAACACGCCGCGGCTCTGGTCGCCCTTGGGGTTTGCGCCGAACTCATAGTCGTTTCCGGGCAGGATGGCGTTCAGGATGATACCGGCGATGGCGGCAATAGCCAGAGCGGTCAGGGTGATGGAGGTTCCGGCCACCGTGAAGGTCAGACCGTCCGAGAAGCCCAGGGCGCAGACGAAAATCACACCGGCGATAATCAGGTTGCGGGACTTGGTCAAATCCACCCGGTTTTCCACCACATTCCGCACGCCGATGGCGGAGATCATGCCGTACAGGATGAAGGACACGCCGCCGATGATGGAGGAGGGCATGGTGGAGATAATGGCGGAGAATTTGGGGATGAAGGACAGAATCACCGCGTACACGGCGGCAATGCGGATGACGCGGGGGTCATAGACCCGGGACAGCTCCAGCACGCCGGTATTTTCACCGTAGGTGGTATTGGACGGGCCGCCGATCAGACCGGCCAGAGCCGTCGCCAGACCGTCGCCGGTCATGGTGCGGTGCAGGCCGGGGTCCTCGATCAGGTTTTCGCCCACCGTGGCGGAGATGGCGGACACGTCGCCGATATGCTCCATCATGGAGGCGAGGGCGATGGGGGCCATCACCAGAATGGAGGTTATGTCAATCTTTGCAATCTGGAAGTCGGGTAGGCCCACCCACTCCGCAGAGGCGACAGAGGCAAATTCGATGATGGCGGAGCCGTCGGGGTTCGTAACGCCGCAGGCGTTCAGAATCACCGCAAAGAGGTATGAGATGAGAACGCCCATCAAAATCGGGATGATTTTGAACATTCCCTTGCCCCAGATGTTGAAGATGATAATGACCGCCAGGGCGACAAAGGCAATCAGCCAGTTGGTGGAGGCGTTGGAAATGGCGGAGCTTGCCAGAGACAGGCCGATGCAGATGATAATGGGGCCTGTGACCACCGGGGGCAGGAACCGCATGACCCGGTGAACGCCCACCAGCTTGATAATCAGCGCCAGAATCAGGTACAGCAAACCGGCGATCACCACGCCGCCGCAGGCGTAGGCCGCCTTTTCGTTGGCCCCCATGGTGGCGTAAATGCCGGTGTTCAGATTGGCGACGGTGTAAAAGCCGCCCAAATAGGCGAAGGACGATCCCAAAAAGGCGGGAACCTTCAGCTTGGTGAGAATGTGGAACAGCAGGGTACCCACACCGGCGCAGAACAGGGTGGTGGATACGGTGACGCCTCTGCTCAGAACCTCGCCGGTGGCGTCCTGGAAATAGCCCATCACCAGAATCGGCACCAGAATCGTGGCCCCGAACATGGCGAACATGTGCTGAAGGCCCAGAATCAGCATCTTGGGGACGCCCAGGGTTCTTGCGTCGCGGATCGCGCCATCCGCAGGCTTTCCGTTTTCGTTCATGTAAACTTCCTCCTCATTCTTTTTCCTGGATATGTTCATCCGGTTCTCTTTGAGCTTTGCTCGCCCCTATTATAGGGGGAAACGGCGGAATTTTCAACCGGTCAAATTGCTGTTTTTGCGAAGGACGCTGAAATCAAACGAATGAAAACGGGAACGCAAAATTTTTGAAAAAAGTGCTTGCATTTTCGAAAGAGCTGTGCTAGAATAATCAAGTCGTCAGGCGATAAGCCTTGCGAACAGTGAAATCCGGGTGTGGCGAAGTTTGGTATCGCGCTTGAATGGGGTTCAAGAGGCCTTGAGTTCGAATCTCAACACTCGGACCAAACGCCTCCAAGTCGAAAGACTTGGAGGCGTTATTTATATTTGAAGGTAATTGCCTTTTACAATAAGATAACACTGCCCTCTGTTACAGCGAAGGTTGTGTAACAGAGGGCAGTGTTATTTTATTATTTTCGTGAAACAGCGATGCAAACAGTTTTTGCACCATTTACAATTTCAATGGCGTTAATCTAATGCTTTAGCTAAACAATCAATGCAAAAGATTGCATCTTCATCGATATAGCATCCGCACTCCGCACATTTATTTGAATGGGTAGTGCAGCAATTGGTATCACCCGAATTAGCAATGTAGTTTGTACATCCTGTATGTGCACATATCGTTGTAGGAGTACCATATTTGTTGGTAAATGTTGTATACGTTGAGCTATCAGATGAATTACTACTTGATTGGTCATTCTTGGAGAGTGATGTTTTTAGCACATCAATATCTTCAATGACGGTTGTCATATATGTTGTATATTCGGATGTACCTTCTTGGAGAGTGATGTTTTTAGCACATCAATATCTTCAATGACGGTTGTCATATATGTTGTATATTCGGATGTACCTTCTTGGAGTTGTCTTTTTGCTTCTGATCCTGTGGTCGTCCCATCGGAATCTTCGTCAAGATGTGTGCATGAGTATAATGCATCTCCTGCATTACGTATTTCGTCACCAATATGGCTCCACAGGTATTGATATCCTGATGAGGGTTGAACAGCATCAAATTCATCTGCGATTTGATAGATGTCGGCTACAATTTCAGCCCACATCAGTTGATAGTCAAGAATATCATCGTATGTACTAAAGTCATTATCGTTCCAGTATTCTAAAGCATCTATTACTGCATCGGCAGTATCGCCAATAGAATCGACAGCATCGTCTAATATCAGGCATGCTTCAGAATTTGAGATGTCTTTTTTCGCGGAAGCTGTAGTTTCGGTACTGCTGAGTTCGCTTCCCGTTTCTGAACCCGAAGTCGCAGTAGTTTCAGTTTCTGCAACATCAGATTCTTCGGAAAGAATTTCCTGCTCGTCTACCGCGTTCCCGGAACACCCTGTGACGAACAATAAGAAACATGCTAGTACAAAGGTGAAAAGCCGCTTTTTCATAATGATAAGTTCCTCCTTATAAATCCGCAATAATATTGTGCGCTGCTTTTGCGGTAATATCAAATGTTTCAGATGCTCCGCTAGTTCGATGCGGGTTACCTCTACACTTTAATTCAGGTTATCGTGCATTAAAGTATTTTCGTGTAATCTCCTGTATACACATTATAACACATGTAGCTCCAAAAGTCTACAATTTTGTAGAAAAATTTCCACCAAATGTAGAACTCTGATGGATAGACTATAAGCAAAGTGGAATGGAGTTTGCATTATGGTGGAATTCGGTCAAAGACTGCGTGACTTACGCAAGCAAAAAAATATGACGCAAAAGCAGCTTGCAACGATGATTGGTGTTCAGAACAGTATTATTTCATTTTATGAAGTAGGGGACAGGATGCCCTCACCGGAAATCATTATTCGGCTCGCAAAGGTATTTCATGTGAGTACAGACTACCTTTTGGGCGTTGAACGACATGAAGCGATTGACATTTCCGGCCTGTCTGAGCGGGATAGAGGGCTTGTCCGCGCCTTGGTTGATAGCTTGCAAGAAAAAAGCCAATAATTGTTAACAACCTCAAATTTGAATCTTAGCACTCAAATAAACGCCTCCAAGTCTTTTGACTTGGAGATTTTTTGTTGTGAAATCCAACAGAACGGCGCAGTCAGCTTTACAAGGCTGACTGCGCCGTTTTTACGACCATTTTATCCGTTTCTATTAGGCTTTTACATCCATCCTTCGTTCTTTCTTTCCTCGTTTCTGCGTCGCTGCCGTTTATTCTCCCATCAGGATACGAAGCTCACCCTTCGGAGAAATTTTCAGCCGCATGGTTTTGATATACCGGTCATAGAAGTTCGCCCGCTCCCGTTCCGTCATCTCCACCCAGGTGCTGTGCAGAACCTCATCCATTACCTTCTCTACATTGATGTTTACGGCCTCATCCAGTCGGCTCTGGAATTCGGACAGCAGCGTTTTGGTTTTGATGGCATAGGTCGCCCCTGTGCAAAAGTCGTCAATGAAGCAGTAGGGGTGCCGCTGGCTCTCCAGCGCGTTCCGAATTTGTAGGCCGCTTTTTGCCTTTTCCAGCATCACAAGGAATTGAATCCCGGGCAGGGACTGAATCAGCGCCCAATAGTCGCTGTCGCTGGAGACAAGAATCACGGAATCCACCTGATTCAGATAGACCTCCCGGCAGGTGTTGGTGGCCAGCGTCATGTCCACCTGAGATTTATGCTCGTAAATGCGGCCCACCACGATATGTTCCGTGTCGTAATCTGCGGGGATACCGATGCGGCAAAGGGTCGTCCAGGTCGCCGTTGTATAGTCGGAGTCGAACAGCATGATTTTGTGAATGGCGCTTTTCTGCGCGGCGTTGAGGGAGGACAGCATCGCCGCCAGCTTGACGGGGTCGCTGTTCTCGCAGTCCACCACGATGAGTGTTTTCTTGTTGCGGCCGATGAAGTCGTACAGGTCGTCCATCTTCTGGTCGCCAATGTTCCGCACCAGACTTTTGTCCTCAAAGCTGTCCTCGTTGTTTTCGTAAAGCACGCGGACAAATTTATAGTCGGAGCTGAGAATATTTCCGCATCCATCCCTGTCTCAGTTCATGTAGCATTGAAAGGGGTAGCGGTTCCGATTGGAGTTGTAGTAGTCGCCTGCGGCCTTGATGCCCTCTTTTCTCAGGCCGTTCGGCATCAGGAACAGCGGACGAATGTAATCCCAGAACACCCATTCGGGGAACATATCTTTGACGTTATTGATTCGGTTCGAGATTTCACGGTTGATTTTCAGGATGTAATCGGTCACGTCCGGCTTTGTGCTTTGCAGGTCAATTCCGTCCCGGGCGAGGCTGACCACGGCCTCCGTGGGGATCATCTCCGGCAGAGTGCCCAGATTTTTCAGGTCATACAGAAATGCGGCGCGGATTTGTGCGTATTTTTGTTCCAGCGCTGTCCGTATCATGCACAGATTGCGTATGATGCGGGCGTTTTTATCCTGGTCATATTTTTTGAAGTTGTTGGTCAGCAGCGGTTCGTGTGTTTCAAAGTGCCGGTACTCCACGCCGATCAGATACATCATCAGGCTCACCAGTGTATAGGTGTCTTTGTTGCGGTTGGGGCGTTCCAGAGAATGTAGGGATCTGGATTCATAGACGCCGCCCAGCTCGGCCAGTGATGTGATCGTCGTTCGCTTTTTTTGTGGCTGACGGTAGGTTCTTTCCTTTGTACCCATGGTAGATGTTCCTCCTGTTGATTCAAATTGTCTCTGCACAAAGCGTCCAGAGCTTTACCTGTTCAGTATACCACAATCGCTGCCATGGGGACAAGTGCTTTTGTGGTGTATCCGAAAAATCGGGAGGGGGAAAGACTTCGGGTGTTCTCATCGAAAAATGAAACCGCCGCTTGACATCGGTATCTCAGGATGGTATTGTTTTCCTAACAGGATTTTCAAGGGGGTAAGGGCATGGATTTTATGTCATGGCTGGTGTCGCTTGGTATCTTTTCTGCCCGGGAGACATATAAAAAGGGAAAGATTAACGCTATCACTCGCAAAAGCGAACAGGCTCAGGCCAAAATTGATGCGTGGCGGGCGAAGTATACGGATCAGGTGCTGGAGGAGCAGTATTACGCAGAGTGCAGAGAAAAATACCCGGAACTGTCACATGATAAAAAGAATAATAGGAAAGCCCAAAGGAGTCATGAGTATGCGTGGCAACGGCTCCGGCGGGAGTTTCCTGATGTAAAAATACCGCTTCTGTTAGAAAGTGATTTTGTACGCCCCATGCTGGCGAAACATGGGAAGATTTTGATGTAAGATACAAAAACTGGAATTTATGCGATAGACGGCGGATATGGAGAAGGCGAGGCTAAATACAAAGCTCGTTGGGAACAAAACCATTATATGCAGTGGTATGACAAATACCTTGCAGACCACGGCGGCCCGTCTGGGATAAAGTTTTTCCCATTTAATTCACTCGTTGAGATTTCAAAAATGAGCGGTACGTCAAGGCAACCGATGAAGGATTATTATGAATTAGATGAGACTGATCCGCTATTGCTTACGGGCGGTGAGTTCGGCTGGCTAGAGAATAAGATTCAGTATCAGTCTGGATACTGGAAATAATATAAAGCAGTCAGGAATGGGGGAAACGCTTCCACCCCGATTTTGCTTAGAAGCCCCCATGGAAATTTTAAATTTTTGTACATTTGTCAATGATGTGAGCCTAGGAAAATTGAAGAAAAAGGTGGGTT
>JAJQBJ010000016.1 GCA_021203345.1 Oscillospiraceae bacterium | reverse complement strand
AAGATGTCCTTTCTTCTTTTCCGGAGTGTAAAGTATGATTGACAAACCTACAACAGCGGGAAACGCCCCGGCAAAAAGAGGTTGACAAATCTCCCCAGAGCGACTATATTGTCCTCCGTGACCATCGGGACGAATATACAGACAACGAAGCGGCGATCCTGCTCTGCCTCCAGGCGGGGGCGCGGACAGCGGACGAAATTCTGGCCGAAACCGGTATCCCCGCCAAGCAGGGGATGCCGACCCTGACGATTTTGACCCTGCGGGGGCTGATTACCGAGGAGGAGGGCGGTCGCTTCCAGGCGCAGATTCGCGTAAAATAAGCGGATAGATTTTTAGAAAGCAGCATGATGAACGGAGATTATATCGAATGGCAAAAACGAACCTGGTGATTGTGGAATCACCGGCAAAAGCAAAAACAATCGGAAAATATCTTGGCCCGGAGTATCAGGTAAAGGCCTCCATGGGACACATCCGGGATTTGCCCAAGAGCAAGATCGGCATCGACTTCGACCACGATTTCGAGCCGGTGTACCAGCCCATCAAGGGCAAGGAGGAGGTCATCGACGACCTGCAAAAGGCGGCGAAAAAAAGCGAAAAGGTCTTTCTCGCCACCGACCCGGACCGCGAGGGGGAGGCAATCTCCTGGCACCTGAAGGAGCTGCTGGGAATCCCTGACGATAAGACCTATCGGGTCACTTTCAACGAGATTACGAAAAAGGTGGTGCGGGAGTCCATCGCGGCTCCCAGAGCCATTGACCAGGATTTGGTGGACGCACAGCAGGCCCGCCGCCTGTTGGACAGGATCGTGGGCTATCAGCTCTCGCCGCTGCTGTGGCGGAAGGTCAAGCGGGGCCTGTCCGCCGGACGGGTGCAGTCTGTCGCCACCCGGCTGGTGGTGGAACGGGAGGAGGAAATCCGCGCCTTTCAGCCCCAGGAATACTGGTCTTTGGACGTGAAGTTTGACCGCATCGCGCCGAAGTTCGGCAGCTTTGTGGCCCATTATCATGGCCGGGACAAAAAGGCGGAGCTGCACTCCGAGGCGGAGGTGCAGCAGGTCATGGACGAATCCGCCCCCGGCCCCTTTGTGGTGAAAACGGTGAAGCGCACCGACAAACAGCGTCAGCCTGCGCCGCCCTTTATCACCTCCACCCTCCAGCAGGAGGCGTCCCGCAAGCTGAACATGGCCCCCCGGCGCACCATGTCCATTGCCCAGCAGCTCTATGAGGGCGTGGATATCGCAGGCGAGGGAACCGTGGGTTTAATTACCTATATGAGAACGGACTCCCTGCGCCTTTCCGAGGAGGCGCTGGCCGACGCCAAAACCCTGATTCAGTCCCGGTATGGCCGGGAATACTACCCCGCCCAGACCCGGCGGTTCAAGAGCAAGAGCAACGCCCAGGACGCCCACGAGGCCATTCGTCCTTCCAACGTGAATCTGATTCCGGAGGATATCCGCAAGAGCCTGACCCCGGAGCAGTATAAGCTGTATAAGCTGATTTGGAGCCGTTTCCTGGCCTGTCAAATGGCCAACGCCGTGTATGACAGCATGTCCATCGACGTGGTTTCCAACGGGCATATCTACCGCGCCACCCACTCCTCCCTGAAATTTTCCGGCTTTACCGCCGTCTATGAGGAGGGGAAGGACGACGAGGAAGTGGAAAAAATCACCCCCCTGCCCGACCTGGAGGAGGGCGAGGAGGTTCGGCCCAACAAATACGAGCCTGCCCAGCACTTCACCCAGCCCCCGCCCCGGTTCACCGAGGCTACGCTGATTAAGCTGCTGGAGGAAAAGGGCATTGGCCGCCCCTCCACCTATGCGCCCACCGTCTCCACCATCATGGATCGGAACTATGTGATCAAGGAGGGCAAGGCGCTGAAGCCCACGCCTCTGGGCGAGGTCGTCACCGGCCTGATGAAGGACAAATTTACGGATATCGTAGACCCCGGCTTCACCGCCAATATGGAGAGCCAGCTGGACAGCGTGGAGGCGGGCAAGGTGTACTGGAAGGACGTGCTGCGCCGGTTCTACGACGGGTTTGAGGCGGAGCTGGCCCAGGCGGAAAAAGACCTGGACGGGGAGCGCATCAAAATCCCCGTGGAGCTGTCCGATGAATACTGCGACGTATGCGGAAAGCAGATGGTCATTAAGACCGGGCGGTTTGGCCGGTTCCTGGCCTGCCCCGGTTTCCCGGAGTGTACCTTTACCAAGCCCATTGTCATTGAAATGCCGGGACGCTGCCCCAAGTGCGGCAGCCGCATTCTGAAAAAGACCTCCAAGCGGGGCTATACCTACTATGGCTGCGAGCGGAACAACGCCAAGGTGGGAACGCCCTGTGACTTTATGACCTGGGATGTGCCGGTCAAGGAAACCTGCCCCTCCTGCGGTCAAACCCTGTTTAAAAAGTCCGGACAGGGGCAGAAAAAGCCCTTCTGCATCAACCCGGAGTGCCCCGACTTCCTGCTCGAAGAGCAGAGGCCGGGTTATCGCCCGCCCAAGGCGGCTGCGGCGCAGACTGCCGCCGCTGAGACGACCGTAGAAGGAAAGACCGGGGCGAAGTCCGCCGCGAAAAAGACGGCGGCAAAGAAACCGGCGGCGAAAAAGGCCGCGTCCTCCCGGAAAAAGGCGGCAGCCGACAAAACGGAAAAGCCCAAGCGTCAGCTGACCGAGGCCCAGAAAGCGGCGCTGGCCGCAGGCCGGGAAAAGGCCCGTGCCAACCGTGAGGCCGCGAAAGCGGCTCAGGCGAAGGGCGGGGAGCTGTGATGGAATCCGTTTTTCTCATTGGCGCAGGACTGGCGGGCAGCGAAGCGGCCTGGCAGCTGGCCCGGCGGGGCATCCCCGTGGAGCTGCACGAAATGAAGCCCGAAAAATACACCCCCGCCCACAAAAGCCCCCTGTTCGGGGAGCTGGTCTGCTCCAACTCCCTGCGAGCCGGAGGGCTGGAAAACGCCGTGGGGCTTTTGAAGGAAGAGCTGCGCCGGTGCGACTCGCTGATTATGGCCTGTGCGGACGCCCATCAGGTGCCCGCCGGCGGCGCATTGGCGGTAGACCGGGTGGCCTTTGCCCAGGCGGTCACAGACCGGGTTCGCAGCCATCCCAATATCACCGTGGTAGAGGGGGAGGTCACGTCTCTCCCCAAGGAGGGGCAGGTGCTGGTGGCCACCGGGCCGCTGACCAGCGACGCGCTGGCGGAGGATATCGCCGGGCATTTTCCCGGGGACAGCTATCTCCACTTCTTTGACGCGGCGGCCCCGCTGGTGAGCTTTGAGTCCGTGAATATGGAACGGGCGTGGTTCGCCTCCCGATACAACAAGGGAACTCCGGACTATATCAACTGCCCCATGAACCGGGAGGAATACGACGCCTTTTGGTCGGCGCTGTGCGAGGCGAAGGAGGCCCAGCTCCATGCGTTTGACGATAAGAGCGTATTCGAGGGCTGTATGCCGGTGGAGGTCATGGCCCGCCGGGGGCATGACACCCTCTGCTATGGGCCGCTGAAGCCCGTGGGCCTGCCAGACCCCAGAACGGGGAAGGAGCCCTATGCTGTTGTCCAGCTGAGAAAGGACAACGCCCAGGGCAGCATCTATAACATCGTGGGCTTTCAGACCCACCTGACCTTCCCGGAACAGCGCCGGGTGTTCGGTATGATTCCCGGTTTGGAGCAGGCGGAGTTCCTCCGCTACGGGGTGATGCACCGGAATACCTATCTTCGCTCCCCCGGACTGCTGAACCGGTATTACCAGTCCATTGCCGAGCCGCGCCTGACCTTTGCGGGACAGCTGACCGGCGTGGAGGGCTATGTGGAGTCCACCGCCTCCGGGTTGGTGGCCGCCGTGGAGCTGGCAAGGCGGATACAGGGCCGGGAGCCAGTGAATTTCCCGCAGGAGACTGCCCTGGGCGCTCTGGCCCAGTACATCAGTAATCCCACGGTAGGGAATTTCCAGCCCATGAATATCAATTTTGGCATTATCCCCCCCTTGACCCAACGGGTCAGGGGGAAGCGGAACCGGAATGCCGCCCTGTCCCAGCGGGCGCTGGAGGCTCTGGCGGCGCTGGATCTGAACTGACTAAGCGCGTCCGGCCACAGGGCCGGGCGGTGAGAAAGAAGGAATACCATGAAGCTGATTTTAGACGCGATGGGCGGCGACGACGCGCCAAACGCCATTGTGGAGGGCGCGATCGCGGCCCAGCGGGATTTTGATGACTGCGAGCTGGTGCTGGTGGGCCGTCAGGAGGCGGTGCAGGCCGCCTTTGAGAAAAACAAATGCAAGGCCCTGCCGGAGCGGGTGTCCATTCTGGACGCGCGGGAGGTCATCGAGATGACGGACGACCCCGCCAACGCCTTCCGCCGGAAGAAGGATTCCTCCATGACCGTGGGGCTGAACCTGCTGAAAGCCGGTCAGGGAGATGCGTTTATCTCCGCCGGCTCCACCGGCGCATTGCTGTCGGCCTCCACGCTGCTGGTGCGCCGGGCCAAGGGGATTCGCCGGGCGGCGGTGGCCCCGGTGATTCCCACTGGCTGCGGCGGCTCCGTGCTGATCGACGGCGGCACCAACGCCGAGTGTACCCCGGAATATCTGGTGCAGTTCGCCTTTATGGGCAGCGTCTATGCCCAGTACATTCTGGGACGGGAAAAGCCCCGCGTCGGCCTGCTGAACATCGGCGCAGAGCCGGGAAAGGGCGACACCCTCCGTCAGGAGACATACGCCCTGTTGACCAGGCTGGCCGAGGAGGGCAGTCTGAACTTTGTGGGCAACGTGGAGAGCCGGGAGGCCGTTTTCGGCCAGGCGGACGTCATCGTTGCGGACGGCTTTTCCGGCAACATCCTGTTGAAGGCCATGGAGGGTACCGCCATGTATTTCACCAAGCTGTTGAAGGAGGCTTTCCAAAGCTCTACCAAGGCGAAGCTGGGCTATCTGCTGTCCAGGGGCGGCATGAGCGATATGAAGCGCATCATGGACTACCGGGAGGTGGGCGGTTCCTGCATCCTGGGCATCCAAAAGCCCATCATCAAGGCCCACGGGGCCTCCGACGGCAAGGCGATCTATTACGCCATTCGGCAGGCCCGCAACGCGGTGGCCTGTAACGTGTGCGGCATCATCGCAGACCATGCGGCACAGCTGAGCGGCGCGGGAAATTAAAGGATGGATAAAGAACATGGAAGATTTAGAAGCGAAGCTGGGATATCATTTTAAGAACCGGGCGCTGCTGGAGACAGCCCTGACGCACTCCTCCTACGCCAACGAAAACCGCGCCAGAGGCGTGGAGTGCAACGAGCGGCTGGAGTTCCTGGGGGACTCGGTGCTGGGCCTGGTGGTGGCGGACTATCTGTACAACACCAGAAGCGACTGGCCCGAGGGTGAGCTGACCCGTTTCCGGGCCAGCCTGGTGTGCGAGGAAAATCTGGACTATGTGGCCCGGGAGCTGGAGCTGGGCAGCTATTTGAGGCTGGGCAAGGGCGAGGAGGCCGGCGGCGGACGCACCCGGGACTCTATCATTGCCGACGCCATCGAGGCCGTGCTGGCGGCGGTCTATCTGGACGGCGGACTGGAGGAGGCCCGCAAAATCGTAAAGACCTTTATTCTGGATCGCATTGGCACCCGGGATGCGGCCAACCGGGACTATAAGACCACCCTCCAGGAGATCGTTCAGCGCAAGAGCGGCAAGGTGCTGACCTATCAGCTGTTGGGGTCGGAGGGGCCGGACCACGCCAAAACCTTCTATATGGAGGTGCTACTGAACGGCCAGTCCATCGGACAGGGCCGGGGCCACAGCAAAAAGGAGGCGGAGCAGATGGCCGCCAAAGCGGGCATTGAGATGTTGAAGGGACATGCCCGCTGACCCAGACCCGGCTTGTTAAAGTACATAAACAGAACTCCGCCCGAAGCCATGTTTGGCTTCGGGCGGAGTTGTTGTTTCCGGGTTGTTTTCGGTTTTCGGTATGTCCCGACGGTTTTACCACAAGCCGTTCCAGAATTCCAGGATGCTGTCCCACAGGTCGGACAGGGTGCCGCCGCTTTCCTCCGAGTCCGGAGCCTCGGCGCTGTCAGGCTCGTCCTCGCCGCTGCTCCCCGGCTCCTGCACCTCCGGCGTGGTGGGCGTCCACAGGCTGGGCGTCAGCTCCAGCTCCATCAGGTCGGACAGCTCCCCGGAGGCCGGTAAAGTCTCCTGGGTCAGCTTGTCCAGATAAAGCTCCCCGGCGGTCACCCATTGCTCGCCGTCCTGAATATAGCAGGACAGTTCCTCCCCGTCTACGGTGGTCAGCGGGAAGGTGATGCAGCCATGCTCCGTGGCAATCCAGGTGACTTCCGTGGTTTTCAGCGTGGTCTGCCGAATCGCCCCCAGCCGGTTCTCTGACCGAATCAGTCCGCTGAGGGTCAGTATCTCCCCCTCGACCTGCTCCACCTGGAACAATATCTCAAGGGACTCACTTTCCGACAGGAGGTGCCAAATCGTTCCCTCCAGCAGGGCGGTCGCCGCTGTCTCGCCCTCTGTTGTCTCCGTCGTCCACTGGTAGGCGAAGCCGCCGCCCAGACCTTCCGGGGTGCCTGTCACGGTGACGGTGCTTTCCGAAATGAGAAATTCGCCCTCCGTGCAGACGGAAAAGGTCTGACAATATCCGTTATCCGCTTCGTCCCAAGTCTCATCGGTCAGCTCCGGGTTGGAATAGCCCTCCTCCGTTAAAAGGGTCAGATTTTCCTCCCGGAATCGGGCCAGCCATTGCGTCCCGTCCAGTGTCAGCTCCGGGTCGTCTGTCAGTTCAAAGGAGCGCACCGTCCAGCCCGTATCCCGGACATAGGCATAGTGCAGCAGACAGGTGTATTCCAGCGAAAAGTCCTCGCCCGTCAAGGTGACGCTGCAGGTCACGTCATCGGTCTGTTTGGTCAAATCCGTATCCCGTTCGAGGATCTCCAACGCGGCGATCTCGGTATCCTGCGCTTCGCCGGACAGCGTGACGGTGGTCAGCTCCTGGGGCAAATCCTCCCGGATGGCGCTTTCGTCCGCTACGTCGGGCAGCTTGCTGCCGCACCCGGTCAGCATGGCCGCCAGGACCCCGGACAGCAAAAGAATGTTCCATGCTTTCATGGGCAGTTCCCCCTTCCGAATTGCTCTGCTTATAATATACGATACATTTGGAGGAAAAGGTGGAAAATTTGAAAATTTTTTGTTCTGAACGGGGAGTTAATCCGAAAAATACAAGGAGCGTTGCTGCATACAAGCCGCAACGCTCCTAATTGATATCGTTTACCCGCTCGCCGCCTCCTGCTCCCGCAGCTCGACCCGCCGAATCTTCCCGCTGATGGTTTTCGGCATTTCCTCCACCAGCTCCAGAATGGAGATCCACTTATACGCCGCCATGCGGCTGTTGGCAAAGGCGATCAGCTCCTGCTCCAGATGCTTTGTGGGTGGATACCCCTCCGCCGGGACAACGGTGCCCTTGATGATCTGTCCCCGGTCAGGGTCGGGAACGCCGGTGACCGCGCACTCCAGCACCGCCGGATGCTCCATCAGCACGTTCTCAATTTCAAAGGGGCCGACCCGGAATCCTCTGGTTTTGATCAAATCATCGGTGCGGCCCACATACCAGTAGTACCCGTCCTCGTCCCGCCAGGCGGTGTCGCCGGTATGATAGACATTGCCGCGCCACACCTGACGGTACAGCAGCTCATCCCCACAGTAGGCCATAAAAATACCGTGCTGGTGCTGACCGGGCCGGGGAATGACCACCAGCTCGCCGACGACCCCATCCGGCACCGGCTGACCCCGGTCGTCCACCAGCGCCACCTGATACAGGGGCGTGGGCTTGCCCATGGAGCCGGGCCGGGGCGTTACACCGCGCAAGGTTCCCAGCATCAGCACCGACTCCGTCTGTCCAAAGCCCTCCCGCAGGGTCAGGCCCGTCTGCTCCTCCACCTGGCGGAACACCTCCGGATTCAACGCCTCGCCCGCCGTGGTGATATGCTCCAGCTGGGGCAGGGGGACCCGCTGCATCCCGTACTTCACGAAATAGCGGTACACCGTAGGTGGGGCGCAAAAGCTGGTCACGCCAAACTCCGCCATGACCCGCAGCAGCCGTCCGGGGGAGAAGGCGTTGAAATCGTACACCATGACCGCACAGCCGCACAGCCATTGCCCGTAGAGCTTACCCCAGGAGGCCTTGCCCCAGCCGGTTTCCGCCACCGTCAGATGCAGACCGTTCTCCCTGACGCACTGCCAGTGCCGCGCAGTGATGATATGGGACAGGGAATAGGTGTGGTCGTGAATCACCGCCTTGGGCTGGCCGGTGGTGCCGGAGGTGAAATACATCAGCATCGGCTCCGCCGCCCGGGTGTCCACCCGGTCAAGCGTATCGCTGGCCTGTTCCAGCTCTGCGGTGAAGTCCACCGCCCCCGCCAGGGTGCGGCGAACGGTGAACACCGTTTCCAGTTCCGGGCATTGCGCCTGTACCGCCAGCAGATCCTCCGCCATCTGACCGTCCGGGGTGCAAATCGCCGCAGAGATGCCCGCCGTCTGCACCCGGTAGACCAAATCCTCCCGCGTCAGCATATGGGTGGCGGGAATCATCACCGCCCCCAGCTTGTGCAGCGCCGGGGCCACATACCAGTATTCATAGTGCCGCTTCAAAATCACCAGAACGCGGTCGCCCTTCCGCACCCCGTGGGCGGCAAATACGTTGGCCGCCTGATTGCTCAGTCGGCTGATGTCCTGAAAGGTGAATTCCCGGCGGCTGTGGTCTGCGCCGCACCAGGCCATTGCCCGCTGGCTCGGGGCCAGCCGCGCCATTTCATCTACCACGTCATAGCCGAAGTTGTAATTCTCCGGATAGCACAGCTCAAATCCGGTGAGAACGCCCTGTTCGTCCAGCGTTTCCCTGCAAAAATGATGGTATAAATACATCGAATCGCTCCTTTGTCCTGCGCTGCGCCGGGCAATGTACCCGGACACAGCTCTGATTTTGGATTAAATAATATCATTTTCGGATTATTGGCTCCAAAAAGAAGGCGATCTATTATCGCTTATTCGCATTATACAATATCAGTTTTGCATTGTCAAGCGTTAAATTTACATCCTGTACCGGTGAAAGGCCAGCCGCAGCGCGACTGGCCTGTGCCGTGTGCAGATCTGTGTGGCTCCCTCTATAGAAAAGACTCCACAAGATACAGTTTTCCCGCCCCGCCGTTCCAGAACAGAATAATCTCGCTGCCGTCCTCCTGCTCGTCATACCAGCAGACGCAGACGGAGGTATCCGGGCGCTGCTCCTGGGGAACGTCGATTTCATCCAGCCACTTCTCCGCCGCCTGCGAGAGGCTGTCAAAATCGTTTGTGGCCGGTTCCTCGTCCGACCAGTCCACCATCTCCAGCACCGCATCGGGAGCGTCGCAGTCATACACATGATATCGAATCTCGTCCCCGTGAGGGCTGTCTCCGGAATCCTGCTCGTAAACCTCGGTCAGATGGGCCTGTCCGGGGAGGGAAATCCCCCAGTTGGATTCCAGCACCCAGGAATACCCGGAGGGGATGCACCAAATACACACCGCAAGGAGCAGAAGCGCCGCCGCAATACATCCGATGAAAATCCGTTTTTTCATACCCGCACCTCCCATTTGATTCGTCAGGCTCGCATATCACTATAGCAGTATGTGGTTCATTTGTCAATAACTTATTATCGAAATTCAATAAATATAAGCTGCAAAAAAAGACAGGCGCAATACGCCTGTCCTCTTATTTTGTCAGGTTATGAGTTGAAAACGGAAAGCAGAATTTCAGCTAACCACCCGCCTGGCCCCGATATAGGCGGCGGAATACCAGCTGTCCGTCAGGCTGTTGATGGTCACAACACCCCGGCTGCTGGAGGCGTGGATAAACTGCCCGTCCCCGATGTAGATGCCCACATGGGTCGCCCGGGTCCCGCTGGAGCTGAAAAACACCAAATCGCCCGGCTGAAGCTCGTCCTTCGTAATGGAAACGCCGGAGCCGGTGTACTGCTCGTTCGCGGAATGGGGCAGACTGATGCCGTACTGCTTCATGATGTACATGGTGAAGCCGGAGCAGTCAAAGCTGCTGGGGCCGGCGGCAGACCACACATAGGAGCAGCCCAGATAGTTCTGTGCAGTGGCCACGATGTTGCTTCTCAGCGTGGCAAGGGCGGCGGCGGTTTCCTCCTCCTGCTTCCAGTCGGGCTTTTCCGTGGTCTGGGCCACATAGTCCGTGGACAGATAGCCATTGACACCCTGATAATAGACATAGTACCAGCCGTCCTCGGCAGAGAGAAGCTGTACCGCGTCCCCCTCCGACAGAGTCGCAACGGTTTCGGCGGTGCTGTCCGCCTGGGCGTAGATGGTCTGGTCACAAATCACAGCGCCGTAGGTGTCGTCATAGGTCAGGACCTCTGTCTCGGCATACGCGGACGAATCCACGTCCAGCTCCAGGCACTCCGCCTGAACGAAGCCGCACATTCCCTCGTAATAAACCTCGTACCAGTCCTGGCCGTCCTCCTGCGCCGGGTCTGTCAGGACGGTGCCGGGCAGCAGGTAGCAAACCACCTGGCTTTCGGTGTCGGCCTTGACATAGACCGTCGTTTGGGTCACGGTCACGTCTGTTTCCGTCAGCTCCTCCTCCGAAATCTGCGCCGCTGCGTTGATGGTTCGGCTCAGACGCAGGGTCGTGCGCTCGGTATGGGCGGAGAAATACTCCGCCTCCGCGTCGCCCTGGAGAGACTGGCTGTTATTCAGGGCGGAAACCCGGTCCAGCTGGGTAACTTCGCTGACGGTTACGCCGCCGTTGATGATGACAGGTGTGCTTTGATCGCCCCAGGTTGTCCAGGCCAAAAGCCCGGCGGCAACGGCCAGCGCCGCGCCGGTCAGGGCCGCTGCGCCCACGCACATCTTGCGGGATTGTTCCATGGTTGATGAGCCTCCAAAAATTTCTTTCTGCTAATAAATTACTTCTCCGCCAAAGAGCGGGTCAGCCAGATGGATGCGATGTCCATCGCGGCGTAAAGACTGTCTCGTTCGCTGCGTTTTACCACCCGATCCCGGCTTTTGACATTCGGATCAGTCCGCTGGAGCTGGACGGAGACTTTGGTAGCAACCTCCATATCCTTGACCTTTTTACTCTCCAAAATCTGCATCATAATGATATACGGATCGGCCATACTGCCGTAATAAATCAGGTTATCCTTCCGACGAAGGGGACGGCCCTTGTACTCCAGGGGCAATGTATTCTCTGCTGCCATACAGATTCCTCCTCTCACATCAAAAATGTAATCAAATTGTAACATATCGTTTTCGTTTTGTCAACAAGAGATTGGAGACTCATGGATATTTATTTTATTGTCAAGCTGCGCGAATTGTCCTGCCTTACACACAAAGCGCCACCCGCCGGGGGACGGGTGGCGGAACCGGCAAATGACACCGTTATTCCTCGTCCGGAATGGGCTCCTCGGCAGGGGCCGCTTCGTCGGCGGTCAGAACCTCCGCCACGGGAGCCTCCTCCTCATAGGCGGCCTCCTGGTCGGGAACCGGCTCCTCGGCGGCGGGGGCCGCTTCGACAGGCTCCTGCTGCTGCAAATCGTCCGCAAAGTCCTCCTCCGTTACGGCGGCGGTCTGTTTCAGCCCGGAAATCTGGGCCAGATTTGCCTCGATGGTGTCGTGAGCCTTGGCAATGCGGCTGCAAAGGGCCACATAAGCCCCCTCCGGAGCGTCCCCATGCTCCGCATAGTAGAGCTTTCCGATCTCCACATAGGCCTTTTTGATGGCGTCCTCCTCGGACAGATTGTCGAGGCGGAGCTTGGCGATCTCCGCCAGCTGCTTGGAACGGTTGACCCCGCTCTGGGCCACAGAAGCCACCTTATGCCCCAGGCCCTCCAATGCCTGATTGTTCAATACATTCTTCATCCTGGACACTCCTTTTCACCCGGCTGTTGCATTGCGACAGCCGCCATAGATCGTATGTAACAATTCTTCTCTATTCTATCCTGCCATGGCGGAGAGTTCAAGGGGGCAGTTGTAACTTTTTTGGGCATTTTCTGTGAATTCTTCAAAAAAGAATCGCCGGAGGCCCTTTTGTGGGGCCTCCGACGATTCGGAGATTTCTTAGAACAAACCGGTAATCACGCCATTCTCGTCGATGTCGATTCGCTCGGCGGCGGGAACCTTGGGCAGGCCCGGCATCGTCATGATATCGCCGGTCTGTACCACGATAAAGCCCGCACCGGCGGACACCCGCACCTTGGAGACGGAGACGGTGAAGCCCTGGGGCCGTCCCAGCAGCGTCTGGTCGTCGGACAGGGAATACTGGGTCTTTGCCATGCAGACGGGCAGGTCGCCATAGCCCAGCTTCTCCAGATTAGCGATGGTCTTTTCCGCGTCCTTGGAGTAGCTGACCGCCGCGCCGCCATAAATGCGCTTCACAATCGTCTCGATTTTGGCCTTGATGGGCTGGTTCAGCTCGTAGGCGAACTGGAAGTTGCCGGGCTGCTCGCACAGACGCAGAACCTCCTGCGCCAGGTCGATGCCGCCTTCGCCGCCCTTGCCCCAGACCTCGCTGAGCGCCACGTTCACACCCAGCTCTTGGCACCGGGAGCGAATCAGCTCCAGCTCGGCCTCGGTGTCCTGGTCAAAGCGGTTGATTGCCACCACGCAGGGCAGGCCGAACACCTGGGTGATGTTCTCGACGTGCTTGAGCAGATTGGGCAGGCCCCGCTCCAGCGCCTCCAGATTTTCCGTCCCCAGCTCGGTCTTGGGTACGCCGCCATTGTATTTCAGGGCCTTCACCGTGGCGACAATCACCACAGCGGAGGGGCAAAGCCCGGCGGCCCGGCACTTGATATCCAAAAACTTCTCCGCGCCCAAATCTGCGCCGAAGCCGGCCTCCGTCACCACGTAGTCCGCCAGCTTCATGGCGGTATCTGTGGCGGAAACGGAGTTGCAGCCGTGGGCGATGTTGGCGAAGGGGCCACCGTGGACAATGGCGGGGTTATGCTCCAGCGTCTGCACCAGATTGGGCTTGATGGCGTCCTTCAGCAGGACGGTCATGGCGCCCTCGGCCTTCAGGTCGTGGGCGGTCACAGGCTCGCCCTTGGTGTTATAGGCCACAATGATGCGGGCCAGACGGCGCTTCAGATCCTGCAAATCGGAGGCCAGGCACAAAATCGCCATGACCTCGGAGGCCACGGTGATATCAAAGCCGTCCTCCCGGGGAACGCCCTGCATCCGTCCGCCCAGTCCGTCGATCACATGGCGGAGCTGCCGGTCGTTCATGTCCACACAGCGCTTCCAGGCGATATTCTTCACGTCGATGTCCAGCTGGTTGCCCTGCTGAATGTGGTTGTCCAGCATGGCGGCCAGCAGATTGTTGGCCGCGCCGATGGCGTGGAAGTCCCCGGTGAAGTGGAGGTTGATGTCCTCCATGGGAATGACCTGTGCCATGCCGCCGCCGGCAGCGCCGCCCTTGATGCCGAACACAGGGCCGAGGGAAGGCTCCCGCAGGCACAGCATGGTGTTCTTCCCCAGCTTGGACAGGGCGTCCGCCAGACCCACGGAGGTGGTGGTCTTGCCCTCGCCTGCGGGGGTGGGGTTGATTGCGGTCACCAGGATCAGCTTGCCCTTTCTGGGCTGCTGACGCAGCGGGGTGATGTCGATTTTGGCCTTGACCTTTCCGTAGTATTCCAGCAGGCTTTCGTCAATGCCCGCCTTGGCCGCCACCTGACCAATGGGCAGCATGGGGGTGCTTTGAGCAATTTCGATATCGCTTTTCATGGTTTTGCGCTCCTTTACACGGTATAGATTGTTTTCGGATTGAGGGATAACCCCGGCAATGAGGGCGCGTCTGTTTCGTTCATAAATATAAAAATGACAAAAGCCGCACGCGCCGGGTCAAATGAACTTGCCCAGACGGTCGGCTTTTCCAAGGCCGTACTCCCTGTGGTTCCATCCACTTCCGTCAGTCATACGGCACTGTCATTGTAGCATTGCTTTTCTGCCTTGTCAATCGTGTTCTTGCTCAATTTTCGGCATTTTTCCGGCATAATACTTTGGGAGGAGTTCCTCGTTGACCTCCCGCATCCTGCGGTTTGCCATGGCAAGCTGTGCCCGCCTGCGCCGCAGAGCCATTGCGTCCTCGTGGAGGCTTTGCAGCCGGGCCATGCGCCGGGCGCAGTCGTCGCACTGCATCAGATGGCGGTTCACCCGCAGGGACAGGGCCATCGTCTCCGGCGTTACCTGTTCCATCCAGACAAAGCGGGTCAGCTCCTCAAAGGTGATGTGTTCGTCCATGGGTATCCCTCCGTATTCTTCCGCATCGTGGGCTGTTTTTGTAATTGTATCACATTCTGTAAGGGATTTCTACCAAAATACACGGCATGGGAATCAATTTCTGTAGGTGTTACAAGGATACTTTACAGAATGCGATTGAGTGCATCCAGACAGACAAAAGGAACAGAGTTTACCAACCGGCTCAACTGAAGCGCCCCCTGTCAAGTAGACAGTGAAAAAACGAAGAAGAATTCCTATGAAGATGGTCTTTGCCCGGTGCAGAGGCCGTCTTTTTATGCGGCAGCCATATGGAACTCCATAGGAGTCATGCATTTGAGCCGCTTCTGGTAACGTCTGGTATTGTAGAAATGGATGTAGCTCTCAATGGCAGCGATCAGCTCCTGTTCATCT
>JAJQBJ010000062.1 GCA_021203345.1 Oscillospiraceae bacterium | reverse complement strand
CGGGCCACGGGTCTGTAATGTGCTTTCAGATTTACTCCGTAACCAGGCCCGCAGGTAACATAGGCCGATTGTGCTTTATGTACCCCGCTTGCAAGCGTAGCTACCTATTCCCACCAAGACACTAGATAGCCGTTTCTTTGAAAAGTGGTCACACAAACCAGATTTTCATTGATTTGATTTGCACAGCAGCGAAAAATCCGGTATGATAGGGATATCACGCCGGAACAGGGAACGGCAATCAGACCGCGCCGTTTCCGGAAAGGAGCCTGCCATGCCTGAATATAAAACCTCCTGCCGGGGCTGCCACGGCGGATGTATGCACATCCTCACGGTGGAGAATGGCCGGGTCGTCCGGGTTCGCCCCGACCCCAACGGCCCGCTGAACCACGGCCACGCCTGTCCCAAGGGAATGTCCATCATCGAGCAGATGTATCACCCGGATCGGCTGCTCTATCCCCTCCACCGGGTCGGGCCGAAGTGCAGCGGAAAATGGGCCAGAATCTCCTGGGATGAGGCCTATGACGAGATCGCGGACAGGCTCACCCGGTATCGGGAGGACTACGGCCCGGAGTGCATCGCCCTGACCACCGGCACCGGGCGGCACCATCTGGCCCAATACTGGCGGTTCGCCAATGTGCTGGGAACGCCCAACGCCACCTCCTCCGGGGCGCTGATCTGCCTCGGCCCCCGGAAGAATGCCGGGGAGTTCACCACCGGGGTCTTTGCCGGGGTGGACTATTATGGGGACGTGAAGCCCGGCGGGATTCTGGTCTGGGGCGCGAATCCCGCTGTCAGCGGCGCGGACGGCGAGCTGCAATGGCACATCAAGGACGCGGCCCGGGCGGGGACGCCGCTGATTATCGTTGACCCGCTGCCTACGGAGCTGACGCCAAAGGCCAGGCTGTGGCTGCGTCCCCGGCCGGGCACTGACGGGGCGCTGGCGCTGGGTATTTTAAATGTATTGCTGGAAAACGGCTGGTACGACCGGGAATTTGTGGAGAACTGGACGGTGGGCTTTTCTGAACTAAAAGCCCGGTGTGCGGAATACCCGGTGGAGCTGGTGTCCCGCATCACCTGGGTACCGGAGGCGGACATTGTGGAGGCCGCCCGGCTGATTGCCACCATCAAGCCCCTGTCGCTGGAATGGGGCTGCGCCGTGGAGCAGACCAGCAATTCCTTCCAGACCTGCCGGGCCATCTATCTGCTGCCGCTGCTGACCGGGAACTGGGACGTGCCGGGGGGCTTTGTCCCCAGCAAGGAGATCGCCCCCGCCGCAGACCCGTTGTTTGACCGGCTCTCCCCCGAACAGGGGAAAAAGATTCTGTCCGGGGACTTTCCCCTGAACGACGGAACCGCCTCCCCCAAGATGTTCGCCCACCCCTGGCTGACCTTTGAGGCCATGCGAACCGGGAAGCCCTACCGCATCCGGGCGCTGCTGTCCCACGCCAACAACTCGCTGCTGTCCATGCCCGACGCGGGCCATGTGTACGAGTGTCTGAAAGAAATCGAATTCTTTGTCTGCATGGACTTTTTCCACACGCCCACGGCGGAATTCGCGGACATTCTGCTCCCCGCCGCCCTGTGGCCGGAGCTGGATTCCCTGTACCCCTTCCCGGAGTTCGGGGATCAGGCGCTGCTGTGCCAGCAGAAGGTGGTACAGGTGGGGGAGTGCAAGCCGGACGAGGAGTTCTTTCTGGAGCTGTGCCGCCGCATGGGGCTGGACTATGGGGCCAATTCCCAGCGGGAGATTCTGGACGGCTGTCTGGCAGAAATGGGCCGGCGCTATCCCCAATACGCGGGGATGGACTTCGAGGCGCTGAAACAGGCCGCCTATGTAGTGCCGCCCCGCACCTATTACAATTACAAAACCCAGGGCTTTCACACCCCCTCAGGCAAGGCGGAGCTGTATTCCCAGCGTTTGAAGGACAGTGGCGCCGACCCGCTGCCCTATTGGGTCGAGGATCAGGAAACCCCCATCAGCCGCCCGGAGCTGGCGGCGGAGTACCCGCTGATTCTGACCACCGGCGGGCGGCGGCAACCCTATTTCATCTCCAACAACCGGCAAATCAAGTCGTTGCGGCGGCAATGGCCCTTCCCCCGGGCCAGCCTCCACCCGGACACCGCCGCCCGATACGGGATTCAGGATGGGGATTGGATTTGGATCGAGAACCAGCGGGGCCGCATCACCCAAAAGGCCCGACTGGTGCCGGAAATGGACCCCCGGGTGGTGAACTGCGAAATGGGCTGGTGGTACCCGGAGGCCGGTACGCCGGGCTACGGCTGGGACGAGTCCAACGTGAACCTGCTGACCCGGGGCGAGCCGCCCTGCGACCCGTTCAGCGGGGCGTATCCCCTGCGGGGGCTGCTGTGCCGCGTGAGCCCGAATCCGGCGTGCGGGATTGAGGCCCGGTATCAGCGGTGGATGGAGGGGGAAACCCCGTGAGGGCGGCGATTTTTATACCCAAAACATACAAAAATCATTGACCTTCCTGATAAATTATGATACGATACAGAAGGATTATTTTCGGGTCGTTTTTTCGGGGACAAGGCTCCGCCGCACAAAACTGCGCCGAAACGAAATTCCCGTCTGAGCCTTCGCCCCTCCGGGCCTCCCGGAACGGTGTACCGCTCAAATCTTTTACTCTTAGGAGGAAACATGATGAAAAAACGGATTTTTGCCCTGGCCCTTGTGCTGGCCATGGCGCTGTCACTGATGGCGGTTCCCGCTGCCGCGACGGAAACGGGAGGAACCACCACCGTCTATCTGCTGGCGTCGGAGCGGACGGCGTATGCAGAAGGCGACTACGATGAGTACACCTATACCTATGATGAGGACGGAAATATGCTGTCCTATGTCTATGCGGGCAGCAGTTACTCGGAGTCCACAGTCTGGACCTACGATGAGAACGGCAATGCGCTGACGGAAACTTGCTCAGAAACCTACTCGGACGACTATGTGTACACAACGACGGCCACCTATACCTATGATGAAAATGGGAATATGCTGAC
>JAJQBJ010000031.1 GCA_021203345.1 Oscillospiraceae bacterium | reverse complement strand
CTCAGTGCTGTATTTTTACGGCGCCCTATGCTGTAGTTTTATTGTAGCAAACACAGTATTGTGCATTTAAACGGAAAATTTCAAAAAATATCGCGTTTTTTCAGAGGTTTGAAACTTGCAGAATCAGCGCATCTGGATTAAGATAATAGCAGAGTTCAGCACTCAGGGAAAATGAGTGCTAAACCGTCGAGAACGGTAATTAAAAAATTACACATATAGTTTGATTGGAGGAAATCACCATGAATTTGAAGCCTTTAGCAGACAGAGTCATCATCAAAATGGCCGAGGCAGAGGAGACTACCAAGGGTGGCCTGATTCTGACTGGCGCCGCGAAGGAGAAGCCCGAGGTGGCAGAAGTCCTGGCCGTCGGCCCTGGCGGAAACGTCAACGGCAAAGAGGTCAAGATGGAAGTCTCCGTCGGTGACAAGGTCATCGTTGGCAAGTATGCCGGCACCAACGTCAAGGTAGACGGTGAGGAACTGATCATCGTGCGTCAGGATGAGATCCTGGCAATTGTGGAATAATCCAAGGAGGAACGATTGTTATGTCTAAGATTATCTGCTACGGCGAGGACGCTCATCATGCTCTGGAGCGCGGCGTCAACCAGCTGGCCGACACCGTAAAAATCACCATGGGCCCCAAGGGCCGCAACGTGGTGCTGGAAAAGAAATATGGCTCTCCCCTGATTACCAACGACGGCGTTACCATCGCCAAGGAGATCGAGCTGGAGGATCCGTTTGAGAACATGGGCGCACAGCTGGTGAAGGAAGTCTCCACCAAGACCAACGATGTGGCCGGCGACGGCACCACCACCGCCACCCTGCTGGCCCAGGCCATTGTCCGCGAGGGCCTGAAGAATCTGGCCGCAGGCGCCAATCCCATGGTCATGAAGAAGGGTATTTCTAAGGCCACCCAGGCCGCTGTCGAGGCCATTCGTGCCAACTCCCAGCCCGTCAGCGGCAGCGACGACATCGCCCGGGTAGGCGCTATCTCCTCCGGCGACGACACCATCGGCCACCTGATTGCCGAGGCCATGGAGAAGGTCACCGCCGATGGCGTTATCACCATCGAGGAGAGCAAGACCGCCGAGACGTATACCGAGGTCGTGGAAGGTATGCAGTTCGACCGTGGCTATATCACCCCCTACATGGTCACCGATACCGAGAAGATGGAGGCCGTGCTGGACGACGCCCTGGTGCTGATTTACGACAAGAAGATCTCCTCCATTCAGGAGCTGCTGCCCCTGCTGGAGCAGGTGGTGCAGGCCGGTAAGAAGCTGCTGATTATCGCGGAGGACGTGGAGGGCGACGCTCTGTCCACCCTGATCGTGAACAAGCTGCGCGGCACCCTGAATGTGGTCTGCGTCAAGGCCCCCGGCTTTGGCGACCGCCGCAAGGAGATGCTGGAGGATATCGCTATCCTGACCGGCGGCGAGGTCATCACCTCCGACAAGGGCATGGAGCTGAAGGACGCTCAGATGTATCAGCTCGGTTCCGCCCGTCAGATCAAGGTCACCAAGGACAACACCACCATCGTGGACGGCAACGGCGATTCCGCCGCGATTCAGGCCCGCATCGGCCAGATTCGCACCCAGATTGAGAACACCGCCTCCGAGTATGACAAGGAGAAGTTCACCGAGCGTCTGGCCAAGCTGGCCGGCGGCGTGGCTGTCATCAAGGTTGGCGCTGCCACCGAGACGGAGATGAAGGAAAAGCGGATGCGTATCGAGGATGCGCTGAACGCCACCAAGGCCGCTGTTCAGGAGGGCATTGTGGCCGGCGGCGGTACCGCCTATGTGAATGCAATTCCCGCCGTGGAGAAGCTGATCTCCAAGGTGGAGGGCGACGAAAAGACCGGCGTTCGTATCATCGCCAAGGCCCTGACCGAGCCTGTGAAGCAGATCGCCGCCAATGCCGGCATCGAGGGCGCTGTGGTTCTGGAGAAGATCAAGAACAGCCGTCGTGTGGGCTACGGCTTTGATGCCTACAAGGAGGTCTATTGCGACATGATCGCCTCCGGTATCGTTGACCCCACCAAGGTCACCCTGACCGCACTGGAGAACGCCTCCTCCATCGCCAGCGTCCTGCTGACCACCGAATCCCTGGTCGCTGACAAGCCCGAGCCTCCCGCTCCTGCTGCCGCTCCTGCCGGCGGCGATATGGGCGGCATGGGCGGTATGTATTAAGCCATACCCTCTGCGGCAAGTTGTTTTAAATCATAATCGCGCCGACATTCCCGATGGGAGTGTCGGCGCGGTTTTTTGATGGTGGGGTGCGGATATTGCTAAGGATACACTGGTTAAACGATCTTTGGAACAAGCGAAAGCGCCTTCTGAGACAAAAATCTTTATTTTCACACTCAAAAGGCACAAAAGCGACCATCAGGTGACGATTTTTCCATATTTAGAAGCTTCTATCACCTATTTTGCTGAAAAAGGGCGCAGTTACCCCGCAAGTGGCATCGGCACTCGTCTTGATCCTCTGAGATACATCAGATCGTTGGAACAGGAGAAAAGGAACAGAAGCTGATTTCGATTCTTCTCAACCCCCTGTAAGTGACTTTCCTGTAGCCAAAGGTTCATTATAGGCCAGCTGGTGCTTGAGTATACGGACGGCGAGGTCAGTGACCCTACCATGAAGCACGCCACCGGTGCGCTTCTATACAGCGATATGAAGCCGGGGGGGACTGCTATGATGCTCGTTTGGAGCTGGAGGGCTGGATGCCGCCCCGCTTTGATGACAGCGGCTGGGGAGATGTCTGCCCGGCCAAAGACGGCGGCTCCCTGGAGCAGCTGGTACCCAACCGCAGCGCACCGGTGCGGGAAAAGGGAGCGTTTTCCCGCCAGGGTTCTGCGGGACAGTAAGGGTGATTTGGTGCTGGACTTCGGCCAGAATATTGCGGGTTATGGCTCTATGACCCTGCGTGACTGTCTTCCCGGTCAGAGAATTACCCTTTGCCACGGCGAGAGATTGAAGGACGGAGCTTTCTCCACAGACAACATCGTGGACTCTGGCAGCGGTCCCAGTTCCTTTGACCCTCTGGATATGGAAAAGCGGGGCAACCCGCTGGTAGCTACGGCTTATCTGTATTATAGCAGTATGCTGGTGGCTCAGATGGCGGAGATCCTTGAGAAGCCGGAGGATGCAGCGGACTTTGCCGCCTACGCCGCCCAGGTCAAACGGGTCTACAATCGCTATTTTATCCAGAGCGATGGTACCATCCTGCCTGGCCGTCAGGCACCCTATGTACGCACGCTGGCCTTCGGCCTGGCCAACGAGGAAAACGAGCACAAGGTAGCCGCAAAGCTGGCCGAGGCGGTGGAGCGCAATGATTACAGGCTGAACACAGGTTTTTTATCTACGCCTTATCTGCTCTCGCAGCTGTGCAGGTACGGTTACACCAAACACGCCTTCCGCGTCCTGGAGCAGACAAAGTGCCCTGGCTGGCTGCACCCGGTATTGCTGGGCGCTACAACGATTTTAGAGAGTTGGTCAGGGTTAGATAACTTCTCCAATTCCTTCAACCACTATAGCTACGGCGCTGCCTGCGACTTCCTGTTCTCCGGTGTGGCGGGAATTCAGCCCACCTTGGAGGCTCCGGGCTACCGGAAAATCATTCTCCGGCCCACCGTGGGCGGTACTTTGACCTATGTCGAGGCGGAATATGAAAGCGCCTGCGGTTTGATACGCTCCAGCTGGAAGCGGGATGGCGATGCTGTGCGATACCACTTTGAGGTGCCCGCCAACACTACGGCCCGGATTATCCTGCCTGACGGACAGCAGTACGATGTGGGGAATGGAACCTTTGAATTTTAAGGTGGCACCGCATAATCACGATAAAAATCCCATTCCATTTGTCGAAAGCAGAAAATAGCATGGGAAGACAGTTTTCTTATCTTACAAAGAAATAGCAAATCGGACCACCAGACAGAGCTTGTCAGCCAGAATCAGATTTGCCAGAGCAAACATCATATGTCCAGTTTTGCACCTGTTTTCGTAGGGCACTGTATCGTGTCTATCGGAAACAAAGCGGCCCTTTTACAACGGCGGAGACGTACTCCACTCTTGCCCTGATGAAAGATTTCTCATGTTCTCTGCACTTCATTTGTCTCCGTAAACGGGCAGGCTGTTTCCTGGTCTGTGAGGGGCGACGGTTAATTTTGCACCGGATTCGTTTTCCTGCTTTGTTCTTTTTGACAGCGTCTTCCCGCTTTTAGGCACCAAGGTAACCGCCGTCCCCATAGACTTTTTTCTTTCTCTTCGCTCAGCAGCTTCGGCATCGTGGTGACATTCTGGGTATTGGTAGCA
Source organism: Oscillospiraceae bacterium (assembly GCA_021203345.1). Lineage (GTDB taxonomy): Bacteria > Bacillota > Clostridia > Oscillospirales > Oscillospiraceae > JAJQBJ01. Next base: position 10,574 of record JAJQBJ010000031.1, on the reverse strand, counting down.
GTCACTTCAACGGTATGTACCAATCCGCTGTCGTTCTCTACACCCACATGGGCCTTGTATCCAAAGTGCCAGGCATTTCTTTTCTTTGCCGAATGGGTTTCCGGATCTAGCTGCTTCTCATGATTCTTTGAGGAAGACGAGCAGAAAGCAGACGCCTATCAAGCCGCCGCGGGCATCGTGGGAGGTGAGCGGTATATCCTCTCTGCCATCATGCACGCCAATGAGCGAAGCCAAGCCATGTCTGAGGTGATGGGCCAGGATTGTGTACCACCATTTCCATGTTGTCTATATCCCGGTGGTGGAGAAACAGATTCTATGGTCGAAGCGGTGCAAGAACAAGTCGCTGGTGGGCACCGTCAAAGAAACGATTACGCGGATTATCTGTAGTAAGAAATAGCTCTCCAAGTCTGCGCTGGACGAGACTGGGAGCCATATCCTCCAGAAGGACAGCAAACCTGTGAAGGGGATGCGGACAAAAAGCTGGGCCCAAATTAAGATGAGTCAGGAGATTCTTGTGTGTATTCCTATGAAGATCGTTTGGCCGCAGTAGAATTGTATATGAATTCAAACATCAGTGGAAATACAGTCGTACAAGAATTGGGATATCCATCCTCAACCAACGCTTTCGGTGTAAAAAGCCTGCTGCCGCCAATGGCGACAGCAGGCTTTATCTCTCTTGATTCCCAGTCTATCTGACTGGCCGTGAATCTTAATTTACAATGTCTCTATGGAAAGCCGTTCTCGAAACAGTTCTATCCCAGCCGCGCCTCGGCCTCTTGAATTGTTACAATATTGGCCTTTTCTGTGGCGGAGAACACAGCATCGTCAAAGCTGTCCCAAGAAACCGTACCACTGTACCAGTCGCAGGCATTGAAATAGGCTTGCAACTCATCATCCTTGAACAACCGACCGTGGCGGGCGTAAATTTCGTTCCGGGCCAGCCGAAGCTGCGTAGCAGTCATCCCGGCCAGCTCGTCCACGCTGTACAGCCGGGTGTCGCTGTCCGGAAGGATATAGTCCCCGGTGGTAACCAGCTCACCCTGGAAATAGCGCTCAATGGCGGGTTCAGACGCCTCCTGAGCCACCTGTGTTTCCTGCTCCTCTGTGGTCTGAGCTTCTGTCTCGTAGCTACTCTCCACATCCTGACTCTCTGTCTCGTAGTCCGTTTCCGTCGCAGTCGTTTCCACCGCCTCGCTTTCCTCCGCCAGGAAGGACTGGCTTTCACCGGTGGATTCACCCCCGTTCTTTGCGCTGTTGCCATGCAAAAACAGATATCCGCCTACAACTGCTGCCGTCGCCACCAACACCAAGACGAGTAGCATCGGCACCGAATTTGATTTTTTCCGGTTAGTTTGCACGGTGTAGCCAGGCTGCGTGGGCGAGGTTGGCTGTTTCGGAGGATCCGGCTCCTTGGGTGCTGGTTCTTTTGGCGGCTCTGGCGGCGGAACAGGCTCTTTCGACGGTTCTGGTTGCTTCGGCTGCCGCAACTCAATCATGGACTTGCCGCAGTACAGGCAGTAAATATTGTTATCTGATTGCTCCCTGCCGCAATGGGGACACTGTTTCATGTTGTCGCTCCTCTTTTTAAGCAAAACTGATGACAATCCTAGAAAAACGCTACCTCAGAGATCACAGTGTCCTCATACTTCCACCCGGTGTACACTGACTGAATGGTGAGCGTGACAGAACTTGTCTCCCTGGCCTGGGACAGTACAATGGTCTGTGTCGCATTGACATCCTCCAGCCAGACCGTCTCGGTGGTTCCGTCAGAGAAGGTCAACAGTAACTCCGAAGGCCGTGCGTTCTTTTCGTACAAATCCGATGACTTCTGATAACCGGCGTTGATCTCCAGGCAGCTGCCATCAAAGGTGATAGTCACGCTCTCCCCGATCCCGTTACCATCCACGCCTTCTACCCAAGCGGTGGAAAGGTTTCCGTCACAGATGCGGGATGCCGAATGGGTCATGTTATACTCAGACAGCGCAGAGGTAGCCGTGACAGCGGAAATTGCAACTGTGTTCGCCGGTGCCGGTTCCTCGGAAGGCGTTACGGACTCCGATACCGCCGGTGTCTCGCTCTCCACCGGTTCCGGCGAGGGTTCCACAGACTCCGATACCACCGGAGCTTCGCTCTCCGCCGCCTCTGTCAGGGGCACAGTGGATTCCTCTGTCTCATCCGGGAGTTCCGAGGTTTCTGTCATATCAGACTCCGTAATCAGCAGTGGCTCTTTCGCACTTTCCTGAGAGGTTTCCACAGTCTGCGCCTCCCGGCCGCTCCCGCCGCTGCCATGTCCGACAGCAATCCCGACTGCGCCCCCAATCAGGAACACAGCCAGCACCGCCCCCAGGAGCGGCAGCCTGGAGCGTTTTTTCGGCGGGTCTACATGAACGTACGGAGGCGACAGGGGTGGCTGCTCCGATGGGGGCGTCGGTTCCTCCGGCGGAATTGGCTCCTTGACCGGGTCAGGCTCCTTCGGCTGCCGCAGTTCAATCATGGACTTGCCGCAGTACAGGCAATAGATGTTGTTGTCAGATTGCTCTTTTCCGCAATGAGGACATTGTTTCATGGACTGTTTTCCTTTATCCTCCACAGGAAGGAGGGATACCGTCCCCCGCCGGAGCAGGGGACGGCCAGATTTGGTTTCCGGTTACGGTCTGGGGCTTTCGCACTCCACGCACCAATCATCATCCGCGTCATTCTGGGTGCCACAGGACGGGCATTTCCATGGGCCCTTTACCTCGGGACGTCTGAACTTTGGCCCGCACTTGTTGCAGAACTTCCGTTTCCACTCCAAAACACGTCCACAGTTGGGGCACGTCCACTCTGTCGGTGTGTTGTTTTTGGGGCGGGGTGCTTCGCACTCCACACACCATTCATCTTCTTCGGCATTCTGAGTACCGCAGGACGGGCACTTCCAGCCAGAAGCAGGCTGCTCATGGGTACGATGCGGCGGGACGTCATTGTGGCTGACGGTTGTAGTTGTAGTGGTGCGTTCAGAAACGCGCTTATCCTCAGGTTTATCCACAGGCATGATCTCCAAATCATCCTTTGCCAGCGTAATCAGGCTTTGATAGAAGTTGAAGATGGCCTGGCAGTTGGCATCGCTGATCCACTTGCTGTTGGAATTCTTGGGGTTGATATCCCACATAAAGTCGGAGTTCAGCTTTTCGAGCAGGGCCTCCGTGGGCGCTCTCCAGGCTGCCTGCGGCTCCTGATATTTATCGGCCAGCTCCGCATCCAGCAGCACCAGATCCCGGCTCTCTACAAAGCTCTCGTCCTCCAGACTCAGGAAGGACTGGTAATCGGGAATCTTCCGATACTTGAATACCGAGGTATCCACATCGCAGAGGTACTTCTCCTGACGAATTCCCTTGAAGGTGAAGGTGAGCTTCATCTTGACGGGGCCCTCCGCAGTCAGATAGCCCATATAGGTCAACATCAGATAGCGGTGAACCTTCTTCTTCCATTCCTTGGGAATATCCATCCAGGTCTGCATTTCCTCCAGCTTGCGGTCAATGCGCTCCAGCTGCTCCAGGGAGTCCTCCGCTGCCTTTCGCAGACCGTTGAAGCGGATAAAGTAGTCCCGGCGCACGATATCTGTGGCATCCAGGCTGGGGTCGTCGCTGGAGTAACCGTCATTTTTCAGTCTGAGGAACTTGTCGTCTGATACCGTATCCGGCAACAGAGCTGCCCGCTCTGCCCGGAGAGCTGCCATAGCCTGCTGGAGCTGGGCCTCCTGAAGCTGTCCGCCATAGAAGTACACATCTCTCTGGTACTTAGACACAAGCTGCTCCGTATTGTCTACCTTACGCACCACATAGGCATCCTGATCCTCAGGCGAACGGACACAGATGACCCTTTCCGCCACGGCCCGGTCGTACAAGTCAGACTTCTTCTGGAACTCAGCCCGCTCCGATTCAGTTGCAATTGTATTCTTGGAATAAGGAACAGGAGCGGGAAGGGTCTGCCGCCAGTTCTCATCTCTCTCATGGAGGTGTAGGCCCTTGTCCCTACTGCTATCGTAGGGGCCTTTCAGGTTTTCGATGCCTTTATAGGCGTACAGGGGAATACCACTGACAAAGCGCAGACAACTCACCCGATCACCCAGACGGCTCTTTCGTACAATCACGTTGGTATTGTGCTGAGAGAACTGGGTAGTCGCCTGGCTAATGGCTGTGGATGCCGAGGGGATGGACATGATGTTATTAGAAACCGTGGTACCCGGATCTATCGTGAACAGCGGAGACAGCCAAAACAGCGGCTGAGAGCGCTGATTTACCGCATTCAGGAGCTTGGCCTCCACCTCATTAGCCAGGTTGTTCGCAGGCACCTGATACGCGTTCGCCAGGAACTGGTCGATGGCAGTATTCAAAGTTTCATGAAAATGCTCTGTCATGTAGTCGTTGATGCAGCGACCAGTGCGGAACTCGTTGCCGGTACTCCACTCCGCAAAGTGGTCGATCAGATAGGTCATGAACTTCTGATGCTCTACGTTGGGATCCTGAGGTCTCAGCACATTGGCATCCAGATCCTCCTTTACGTCGTCATACTGGAAGATGCGCCAGCAGAAGGTCTGTCCCTTCAGATGCTCCGGACTATTCAGCCAGTCCTGATTGGCCTTAAACGTCTGACGCAGTTCCTCCAGCATCCGGCTCAGAGGCAGAAAATAACCGGCGGACATCTGAGACAGGAGGTTCCGCAGGATGGGCAGCAGAGAAAGCAGGCTCCTGCAAAGCTGGATATTGATGCGGAGCTTAAGGTACTCCTGCCAAGCCTCCTCATAGGCCTCCAGCCTCCTCCTTCTTCCCATATGCGCCTTGTTATAGGCATGGGCGGCATTGGCTACATCCTGTTTGCGCAGGAACAGGTTGCCCTCGAAGAATTGCTGCTGATTGGTAGCCCACTCTGTCAGGCCGGCCAGGGTATTCTGAACGTCCTTGATCCGGTCGCTTTTCAGCAGATCCGCCGCCATGGTTGGGCCTTTGGTGGGATCCTTGCAGTACATTGCAAGCTGGTTAAACACCTGTGCTACAAAGGTGGGGTTCTGAATTTGGGCAATCTGTCCCGCGTCATAGCTTTGCAGATCCGTACTCTGAGCGTCGAAGTTGGCCCTAATCTGGCTAACTGCGGCATTTTCGCAGAACTGAACCGGGGAGATAATATCCGCAACCGACTGCGTCACACAGGTGTCCAGATCCTCGTTCAGTGCCTGAGGCATCTCCATGTCCGGATTGAAATTGATCCGGGTGTTCAGGCCCTGCGCCAGGCGACCCACCAGGCCGGGACCGCTGATGTTCAGATCCTGGCAGAACTGATCCAAATCCTGCTGAGTGGCATGGCGACCCAGGGTAGGAGCCATCTTCTCATAAGTCTGAGCAGCCAGATAGGTACCGATGTGGGTTAGGGGCAGCTCAGCAGTAGAAGCACCTACGATATGATAGTTCCGCTCCGCGCCGACCCGAGGTGGAATCATGCTCAGGGCAGTGCTGACGTTAATAATAAAGCCCTCCATGGTCAGGCCTGTCTGGTCGTTGGCCTTCTGGTCTGCGGTGGCGTCGATGTCTGTCAGATAGTTCAGGACATACTCAGATACCACGTTTAAACCATAGCTAAATCCATCAGGGATAACCTTTCCAGTCGCGTCGGTGCCAGAAATCAGGTGGCACAGGTCCACCGGAGCCTTGCTGGTTTTCACCTCAAAGCCAGGCGCATAAACCGCCTCAAATACGTCACCGGAGGAAAGCAGTCCCATGCAATAGTCCAGATCCCGGAACGCAGCATAGCCGTTGCGCATGTTATAATCCTCGACGGGCTTATTTCCCTCAATGCCCGGACGATGGAGTTGAGTATCCGCTAGGAAGAAGTAACCGCAAATGATGCTTTCCCTGCCCATGCTCTCAATCACGTCCCGAACCATATAGCACACATCCAGGAAGCAACCGCTGCCCGTACCGCCGGAGATACCGGCGAAGATATGTACCTGAACCTGGTTGGTGTTGGCCTTGCCCATCACGCTGTTGATCAAACCTGTCAGCTTGGCGCGTATATTATTCGCCTTCTTAAACAGGCAGAAGCGACCGGCCTGTCGGACACCGCCAGCTCCCTTGTCCCCCTGCAGCTTAATTTCTTCACCACTGAGCCATTTATAACAGGGATCACTCAGTGTGGCCTTGTTCCTCAGCAAGGTGCTGAGGCTGGGCAGGTTGATGGAGCACTGCTCGCTGGTCTGCAAATCCGTCACATCGGGATTCGTTTTTTCCAGATCTGTAGTATCCGTGTCAATTCCCAGAAAAGCGATACGCTCATAGCGGGGAATGTCCGCATTGGGATCGTCAGGGTCAAGGTGCTGGTAAACGGCCTTTTTAACCTTCCGCAAAGCGGCCAGACCTGTGCCGCCAACGCCGATCATCAGGCAGGCATTGCCCGCCTGGGGCGCTTTGGAGCTGTCGGAGATAATGCCACCGCCAGCGTTGAGCAATAAACTTTCGTACATAGTTTTCCTCCTTGTTTGTGTATCGTCTTTGGGGCAGGCCCAGGGGTCGGCATAATAGACAGAGGGTTCCCCGGTTCAGCAGGGAATATCAGCCGCCTGGGAAAATGGGTCAGGCAGGGTCTGCCTCCAATTCACATCCCGCTCGTGGAGGTGGAGGCTTGGCTCTGTGCTGCGGTCATAGGCCGCTTTCCAGTCCGAAAGCGCCCGGAGCTAATTTGACAATTCTCCCATATTAATTATATTATATCCCAATAAATGAGAGCTGTCAATGACATCTGTTAATATAAACGAAAATTTCTCGCTCATGTAGTCGTTGACACAACGACTCGAGCGAAACTTGTCACCGGTGTTCCACGTCTCACAATGGTCAATCAGATAGGTCATGAAGCGCCGATGTTCCACATTGGGGTCTTGCGCTTTCAACACACTGATGTCCAGCTTATCCTTTACATCGTCATACTGTAAGATTCGATGTTGCCGAAGGCGGACATGACCGGCATCATAAGGAGGGAGGTGCCTCCAGCCTTCGTTCCCTGAGAGAAAAGCTCCTCATTCATGTCCTCAAACTGCTTCTGCGTCGTCTTTTCACGTCAAAAGACTTTGACCACCTTTTGCCCATTCAACATTTCCTCAATGCAATCGTTCACCTTGCCGATGGTTGTCTGCTGCTTGATAAAATTGCTGCCGCTGATTTTGAGAAGCTTTGAGCTGACCAGCAGCATGACCACCGTGATTGCCAAAACGATGAGCGACAGCCAGGGGCTGTAATGAATCATGATGCAGAAGGTCAGGACGATATTGATGACGGATGAGAACAGCATGGGCAAGGCTGATGGAACGAGTTGCCGGTATCTGCGCCGTGAACACTTTGTGGGCACCGCGTGCCGTGCATTCTATGTGGGTAACAACGTGACACAGGATGACATGCATGCCCGCTCCCAAGACGGCACATTGCACCTGTTCATTGACACAAAGCAGCCGACCACAATCGAAAACAAGCAGTTGATCGCAATCGAAGGCTGATCTCACACGACAGACTGGCGCTCTGTTTTTCCAGGGTGCTAACCTTTTTGTTTGAGGGAAAGTCTAAGTCATACAGTTGAACGTCACAGCGCCCGCCGGAGGAACCAGGTTTCTCCGGCGGGCGCCTTTTAGCGTCAGGGCAAAAAATCGAAAATTACCCTTGACAAAACTCGTCTTCCTATGCGATTGAGTGCATCCAGACAGACAACGGAACAGAGTTTACCAACCGGCTCAACTCTAAGGGTATGAAGCGGCAGTCATCGTTTGTACACACGCTGGCCGGACTGGGAATACACCACAAGCTGATTCGCCCCCACACGCCCAGACACAACGGCAAAGTAGAGCGCAGCCACTGAAAGGATAATGAATATTTCTATGCTCCACATAAATTCTATTCTTTTGAAGATTTTAAAAAGCAGCTGTCCGTCCGGGAACGCAAATACAATAACTTCCACATGCGTCCGTTGAACTGGCGCTCTCCGAAAGATGTCCTTTCTTCTTTCCCAGGGTGTAAAATATGATTGACGAATCTACAACCTTTCCCCTTTCCAAAGGGCAGGCGCTCAGGCGATGAACGCCGCCAGCTGCCGGGATTCCACGCCGGTACGCAGCAGGCGCAGAGCGCGGTTCTCGATTTGGCGCACCCGCTCCCGGGTCAGGCCCAGCCGCTGACTTACGGCCTCCAGTGTATGCACAGAGTACCCACCCAGACCGTAGCGCATCTCCAGCACCAGACGTTCCCGTTCGTCCAGGCTGTTCAGTGCCCGCTCCAGCACGCCGCACAGGGCCACATGGGTGATGGCCTCGTCCACCGTCTCCATGGGCGTGACGCTGACCGCTACATCCCCCAGGGTGGTGTTGCTGTCCTCGTCCCCCAGCGGGGTGTCCAGCGAGGCCACCTCCCGGTCACAGCGGCACAGCTCCTGCACCTTTTTCACCGGCAGGGACAGCTTCTCTGCCAGCTCCTCCAGAGACGGCTCCCGCCCCAGCTGGGCGCTCAGCTCCCGCTTGGCCCGGCGCAGGTGGGACACCTTTTGATACACGTTGGCGGGCAGACGAATTGCCCGTCCCTGATCGGTAATGGCCCGGGAAATCCCCTGGCGAATCCACCAGGAGGCGCAGGTGGAGAACCGATTCCCGGTGGAGGCGTCATAGCGGGCCGCCGCCTTCATCAGCCCCAGGTTGCCCTCCTGAATCAGGTCAAGGAGGGACAGCCCCCGGTTTTGATAGGTTTTGGCGATGACCACCACCAGCCGGAGGTTGGCCGCCACCAGCTGCTCCTGGGCCTTGCGGCCCGTTTCCGCCGCAGCCCGGCACAGAGTACGTTCCTCCTCTGTGATGTCCCCGGAAAGGGCCTGCTCCGCCTGCTGACCCGCCAGCACCTGGGCGGACAGAACACATTCCTCCTCCGGGGTCAGCAGAGGAAACCGGCTGATCTCCCGGAGATATTTCGTCAGGCTGTCCGGCATTTCCGAACGCCCGGTCAGCTCGACCTGTTCCGTCTGCTTGAAATCCATGCTTGTCATCGTAAACCTCATCTTTCTGTGGTGGCAGGGCTGTTTCGGCCTCTGCCGGTGCGGTTTCGCTCTCTGTCAACCGCTTACAATAGATAGATGGGAAATCCGACCGGATTTTCAAAGGTTTTTTGCAGATTCTTTTGAATTTTTTTCGTTCTATGCTATAATGCTGACAGACAGACTTTTTGACGGAAAGGAAGATTCCCCATGAGCATCATCAAGGACCCCGCCCTGGCTCCCTCCGGGCTGAAAAAAATCGAGTGGGTTCGTTCTTTTATGCCCGCCCTGTCCGCTATCGAGGCGCAGTTTGAGCGGGAAAAGCCCTTCGCGGGCCTGCGTATCGCCGTATCCGTCCACCTGGAGGCCAAAACCGCCAATCTGGGGCTGGTGCTGGCCAAGGGTGGCGCGGAGGTTCACCTCACCGGCTGCAATCCCCTGTCCACCCAGGACGATGTGGCGGCGGCAGTGGCCCAGCTGGGCGTGAACACCTATGGCATTTACGGCGTTACCCCGGCAGAATACGAGGATCTGCTGGCGGAGACGCTGGCCTGCCGCCCCCACCTAATCGTGGACGACGGCGGCGACCTGGTTCAGCTTTTGGGCGGACGGTGCAAAGAGTACGCCGGGGAGCTGATTGGCGGCTGTGAGGAAACCACCACCGGTATCCACCGCCTGCGGGCGCGGGAACGGGAGGGGCTGCTCCCCTGTCCCATGATGGCGGTGAACGATGCAAAGGCCAAGCACTATTATGACAACAAGTACGGCACGGGCCAGTCCGTCTGGACGGCCATCATGGACACCACAAACCTGGTGGTAGCCGGAAAAACCGTGGTGGTGGCCGGATACGGCTGGTGCGGCAAGGGCGTAGCCATGCGGGCAAAGGGCATGGGCGCCAACGTGATTGTCACGGAGGTTGACCCCTTTAAGGCGCTGGACGCCACCATGGACGGCTTCCGCATCATGCCCATGGACCAGGCCGCCCAATACGGGGATATCTTTGTCACCGTCACCGGCTGCAAGGACGTGATCGTACCCCGGCACTTTGCCGTCATGAAGGATCAGGCTATTCTCTGTAACGCGGGCCACTTTGACTGCGAGGTGGACGTGGCCTCCCTGCGCCGCATGGCGGTGAAGCAGGAGGTTCGGCGGAACAACATCGTGGGCTATCAGCTCCCCGATGGACGCACCCTGAACGTGCTGGGCGAGGGACGGCTGGTGAATCTGGCCTGCGGCATGGGCCACCCGGCGGAAATCATGGATATGTCCTTCGCGGTGCAGGCGCTCAGCCTGAAATGGCTGGTTGATCACCGGGACAGCCTGGAAACCCGGGTCTACCGCGTTCCCGACTCCATCGACGATGAAATTGGCCGCTATAAGCTCTCTGCCATGGGGCTGAGCATCGACACCCTCACCCCGGAACAGGAGGAATACCTGGCCGGCTGGAAGGCGGAATAAAACAAAAAAGCGAAACGAAGCGCATTGCGGATTTTGAAGTGCCCCCTGTCAAGTAGACAGTGAAAAAACAAAAAAGTCTTTCCATG
>JAJQBJ010000032.1 GCA_021203345.1 Oscillospiraceae bacterium | reverse complement strand
GCAGCTTGACGTTCACATCAGCGAACTGGGATTCAAACGCGGGAGCAGTCTCCTCATCCTCGAAGCAGTAGAAAGTAGGGTCATTTTCTCCCAGCATGGAGCTTTCTGGATTGAACGCACAACGTCTCTCCCTGGCAATACCCCAAAATAAGTCCCAAAGGCTTGGAAATGGAGGCCCAATGCTCGCTCTCCGTATAATTCCTATTGAAAAAATCCTGTTGTTTCTCGTGTTTATCAGTCCGACAGCCTTACAAGCCGGCATCCCTGCCGTATCACTTGTGTACTACCGATTTTGAACACAAAGAACCGGGGCTGGTATCTTCTACCAGCCCCGGCAACATGGGGAAAATAAGAGAAACTCGTAATTTATTCGACCGTCAGGCAGATCACACCCGTATAAACGCCGGGCTGCAGTGCAGTCTCCATGCCGTCCACGGTCATTTTCAGGGTCTTTCCATTTGCGGCGCAGATGGTACCGCCATCCTCCAGCGTCAGCCTGGTCAGGTAGCAGGGGCCAGTGACCGTCCAGACGCTCTGCGCGTCCACACTGACGATCACGCCGTTGTTAACAGGAGCGGCGGGAGTTTGGGTAATATTGCACAACTCCTCGCAATTGTCCTGGCGAATCTGGGTCAGGCCCTCCTTGTAGGCGGCGGTGGCGGCGCTGATTTTGCCGGTAAGCCTGGCGTTGACCAGCTGCACATCCATATTCTTCGCGCCTACCAGATCCTCACCCTGGAAGCCGCGCAGGGTAGGCTTCCCGTCCGGGCCAATGGGAATTTCAGGTGCAGGTGCAGGCGGATGATAAGGTGCATTGGGGTCCGGGGGCAGCTTGCGGTTGCAGGCCATCAGATTGGTGGTGGAGTTCAGAAGATCACCTGTTGTTTCCATATTGGATATCCTGACGAAAACATCCTCATCGGGAATGGCAACAGTCAGGTCGCGGTCATCCCGCACGTCTGCTTCGCCCACAGGGATCAGGAACACATCAGCCCCCATCCCCGCATCGTCGGTGTCCTGCAGCTGGAGAATCGTGCCGTTGCCCGGCTCCAGAATGGCGTTGTCAAACTCAAAATAGGAGTTGGAGCCCATGACCACCACGCAGGCATCCTTGCTCTTAAAGGCAGAACCGCTGTTGATCTTCAGGACACCGCCGGAATTGCGGCAGACATATGCGCCGAATCGTTTGGAATTAACGACGCTGCCATTCTTGAATTCACCGGCGGAGTTGCCCAAGCTCATCAGGATACCGGTATAGGCCACGTTGAAGGTGGAGTGATCGACAGTGTCATAGCAGCCGTAATCGCCAAGCGCCTTGTAATCGAACATAAAGTCGTCGCAGATGGAGAAGCAGCCGTAGCCGTTGTCGCCGGTGATTTCGATCAGGCTGTCCTTGATGTTCATGCGGTTGACAATCGCACCGTCCACGCTGCACACGCCCCAGCTGTTGGAAATCAGGTGGCTTCGGTTGATGTTCAGCTTGCCGTGGCCGGCCACGTTCAGGGTGCGGCCATTGCCCCGCAGACCGATGGCCCAGGGCGGCTCCATCATACGCTGGAGCTTGGCTCCCGCCTCCATCTCCTCTGGGGTGGGAACGTGGCTGACGGTGGAGAAGGTGCTGTCGTTCATGGTGACCTCGGCGTGTTCGCCCACAAACAGGGTGCCACGGCCAATGCCCTCTGTCTCCACACGGCAGTTGTCGATGGTGACCTTGGCCTCACCTGCCGCAGCGATGGCCGCGCTCATGCCAACGAAGTCATCCGTTCCGTCACCATAAAGGCGAATGTCCGTGTCTGCAATACGATATTCGCTCTTGCCGGTGATGTAGAAGCCGTTGAAATCCCACTCGCGGGACTCAATTTTTGCATTTACAGTCTCCTTATCGGAAACTTCACCATCCTGGACAATGGGCAATACAGAGCTGCTTTCCAGCACCTTTCCGTCATTGATACAGACGCCGGCGTGGAAGCTGCTGACCGTCTCCTCGCCAAAGCGGAGGGAGGAGCGGATGAACTCATCACAGACTGTTAGCCAGATATCGCCCCGGTACTTGCCGGGGTCCAGGGGATAACCTACGCCGTCCACCGTCAGGGTCACGAATTTGCCCTCGGGGGCGACTACGCTGGCGCCGGATGCGATGTCCAGCGCATCCAGGTGGGTCGTTTTTTCTACGATCCAGGTTCCATTTTCTACAATTTTATCCAAGTTGTAAACCTCACTTTCAAAAAAGGGGAAGCGTCAGGCGATTCGCTTCTGTACACTGCTCTCTGACACAAAAATCCGGTCAATGCCATGCAATTCGGCAGGCATGGTGAGCAGAAATGTGCCCGCTGACCGCCAGGTCAGCTTCCCTTTTTGATAAACAGCGCCTGCCACTGATGGAATGCCTCCCGAACGGCGGCGCGGTTCGCCTCGCGCTTTTCCATCTCGCTTTTATACTGACCCAGGATAAAGTCTCTGGGCGCAAGCCGAATCCAGGTGCGGTAACATTCAAAGCTGCCATTGGCGTCATCGGGCTTGAAAACCTTCCAAACCACATTCAGCTCGCCGCTCTGTGCCTCCAAATCCCTGCTGCCCCACCATTTCAGGACGTAATCGACACTGACCAAGTTGTCAAAGCCCTCGGATCGCAATCCGGGAATTGCCGTGGCCTGCTCCACCGTCGAATCCTCCCACTGGGAAACGCGATCATCCTCGTGACTCTGCCAGGTATTTCGCATCCAATCGGCCAGCCGATCTGCGCACACCTGCCATGCACAAAACGCCTCTGTTTTTTCCAATATATTTCCGACTAACATATGTGTGTCTCCTTTCTGCCGCCAACTTCTTCTTTAGGGCCTCACCGTATGGCTGTGGCTGTCACAATTTGACGGCTGTTTTCCACCGATAGCACGCTGAAAAAATTAAACCTGTAGCGAAAAAGGGCACCAGCATAGCTGGTGCCCGGGCGGTTGGTACAATGAAACAACCAATCGCATCATGCTCACGCAGCCGGTATTTATGTAGCTTTGTTTAAAGCTTCATCGCACAAATCGGCAAGAGCAGCCGGCAAGAAATTATACTGCCAGCGACCCGCATAGCCGTTCGGCCTGCGCCTCAGAAAAGGTGCAAGCTGGCGCATCCCTGCGGCGATGCCTTAAATATCCATGGCTGCCCAATAGCCCTGATAGACTGCCATACGAACCTTAGAGGGCTTTACGCAATCTCCGATTTGTCTGAAAAACGGAGCGCAGTCGGCAAACTTCATTGCATCTTCCTGACGTGCCTGCATGCCGGAGCCAAGAATCACAGTATCACAGGGGAATACCTTTTCTTCTCCATTTTCGATGGCCTTGACTCCGTCCTCGAAAATCTCTGTGCAGGCACAGTTGTTGTGAAGATCTACGCCGTTTTCCTCAAACATACGAAGAATCACCGGGATCGGGCTGAACGCCGACGTGGGCGGCTCGTTAAAGTTCTCATGAGCGCAGATTGCCTTGCTGCGGCCCAGCACAGTTACCTTCTTCCCGGAGAAGCACAGATGCAGCGTTGTCTCGCAGCCGCTCAGGCCGCTGCCAACCATAACGACATTGTCTCCCACGCGCTCCGGATAACGGTAAGCATCCATAATGGAAAGAACATTTTTGCCCGTTACGCCCGCGATGTTGGGCTTTTTCTGCACCGGGCCAATGGCTACGATGACAGCGTCAGGCTTTTCTGCGCTTACCATCTCCGGCGTAGCCTCTGTGGAAAGCCGAATCTCGACGTTGGCCTTATCCTCCAGACGTTTAATCATATTCGTTTTGTACCGGCGGATATCTGTTTTAAGAACATCCGTGTCCGAGAAACGAAGCTGTCCGCCCAATGCGTCATCCTTTTCAAAGAGGATCACCTGGTGGCCTCTGTCTGCGGCAATTTCCGCCGCCTTCATGCCGCCGATGCCGCCGCCGACGATGCACACCTTACGGGAGGTCACAGCCTTAGCGATGGGGTAGCCGCCCGCCGTAAAGTAAGTAGCCAGCGGGTTGACCGAGCAGGGGCCGCACGCATCATAGCAGCCGTGGCAGCGGATGCAGTTGTTAATCAGCTCCTCATGGCCCTCCTGCAGCTTGCGGGGGTAGTAGGGATCTGCCAGGTTCAGCTGGCGGGACATGACAACGAAATCCGCATCTCCCTCTGCCAGAATAGACTCCGCAACCTCCGGATCACTTACGGAGTTCACGATGGCCAGGGGCGTCTTGATGCCTGCGTCCTTAATCATGCGGCACTCCGCGCGGTTCGGCGCCTGCGGCATAATACCGGGGGAGGTAACCCAGCAATTCAACTCCTGATGCGTGTGCCGGCCAGCAGAACAGTGGAAGATGTCCACATATCCCAGGTCATCCAGCATTTTCAGGAATTCGATGGTTTCCTCAATGGTGATGCCGCCTTCCACATGCTCATCAATGCTCATCCGCAACTCAACGATAAAGTCATCCCCGGCTGCCTCCCGGATCGCCTTGAGAATCTCGATCGGATACCGGCACCGGTTCTCCAGGCTTCCGCCGTACTCATCTGTCCGATGGTTGAAATCCCTTGCACGGAACTGATCGATCAGCTTGCAGTGACCGGCGTGAATAATGCATCCGTCCAGCCCGAAATACTTTGCAAGCGATACGCATCTGGCGAACCCCTGCGTAATTTCATCCATGTGCTCCTTTGTCAGGCTGTCAATCGTCGTGGTGCACTGGAATCCGGGGCCTTCCGCCTCCGGATCAAAGCCGCCATGAATGAACTGCACAAATGCCAGTGCGCCATGGCCGTGCATCCGATTCACATAGGTCTTAATCGAGCCGGGCAAATTCATGCTGATGGGGTCCTTATAGAACTTGAGCCGATCCATGCCGCCCATGTAACCGCCATCCTCGGTTACAACGCAGTCGCCGCCGCCCACAACACGGGCCGCGCCGCCTGCTGCGATTTCAGCATAGAACTTGATGTTATTCAGGGCCATGCTGCCATCTTCCGGGTTCCCCTCGTTGAATCCTAACGGGCCTGCCAAAATACGGTTCCGGAACAGCTTCCCACGGATGACACACGGGGTAAACAGATGGGGATACTTGTTATTCATACAGATAACCTGCCTTTCCGCTATGGTTCCAGGCACAAAATGCAATGATGCAGACGTACCTCTGTCACAGCTATATAAACTTGGGAAAAGGGATATATGCGGGTAGTTATCCCCGACTTTTCCCTTTATTGACTGAGTTGGTTGATCTCCTCGCAGTAATGGCACGCGACAAAGTGACCGGGCTCTACTTCTCTGTACTCCGGCATTTCCTGGTGGCACCGCTCTTTCGCATACGGGCAACGATTTACAAATCTGCACCCGGGCTTCGGGTCCACCGGCGAGGTCAGCTCACCCTGCATAATGATCCGCTGCTTCTGATTGTGCAGCGACGGAACCGGAATGGCGGAGAGTAGGCCCTTTGTGTACGGGTGATACGGCTTCTCAAACAGCTCGTCGGACGGGCACATTTCCACCATACATCCAACGTACATTACCAGGATTGCGTCCGAGATGTGCTTGACAACGGAGAGGTCGTGGGTCACGAAAATATACGCAAGCGTATGCTGCTCCTGCAAGTCCATCAGCAGGTTTAAAACCTGCGCCTGAATGGAAACATCCAGTGCCGATACCGGCTCATCACAAACAATCAGGCGGGGGTTGAGCGCCAGAGCGCGGGCCACGCCAATTCGCTGACGGCGGCCGCCGTCCAGCTCGTGCGGATAAGCAAAGGCAAAGCGACGGGCCAGACCGACAATATCCATCAGCTCAAACACGCGCTCCATCAGCTCGTCCTTGGTTTTGTAGACATGATAGCTTTTCAGCGGGTCGCTGATCAGCTGCAACACGCAATGCCGCGGATTCAGAGAGGAATAGGGATCCTGGAAGATCATTTGCATGTTCTTCCGCACTTCTCTTTTCTCACGCTTTGACATGGTGAGTACATCCTGCCCGTCAAAGAAGATGTTGCCCTCGGTAGCGTCCAGAAGCCCCAGCACAGTGCGTCCCAGCGTGGACTTTCCGCATCCGCTTTCTCCGACAACGCCTAATGTTTTGCCTTCCTCCAGCGTAAAGCTGACGTCATCAACTGCATGGAGGGTTCCGCCTGGCGTTTTAAAATACTTTTTTAAATGCTCTACGCGCAGCAATTCATTACTCATTGTGGCTCACCTCCTTACAGTTGTGGCAGCGGACAAGATGTCCCGGAGAGATTTCGGTGATTTCCGGATGCTCGGCGGCACACCGGCTTGTCGCATAGGGGCACCTCGGATGGAACCTGCAGCCGGTCGGCAAGTCAGCCGGATCCGGCATCAGGCCGGGAATGGGATTCAGACGCTGTGTCTGCTTGGTCAAATCAGGCAGGGAGCTGAACAGGCCCTTTGTATAGGGGTGCGCCGTTTCGTCAAAAATGTGTTCTACCTTGCCGTATTCTACAATTTCTCCTGCGTACATGATTGCCGCAGACTGACAAATCTCGGCAACCACGCCGAGGTCGTGGGTAATCAGCAGCATCGAGGACTGTATCTTCTTCTGAAGCTCCCGCATCAAATCCAGCACCTGAGCCTGAATCGTCACATCCAGGGCGGTGGTCGGCTCGTCGGCAAGAATCAGGCTCGGATTACAGGCCAGGGCCATGGCAATGACCACGCGCTGCTTCATGCCACCCGAAAACTGGTGCGGATATTCCTTGCCACGTTCTGCCGGGATGCCCACCAGCTCCAGCTTTTCCCGCGCTACCTTCAGAGCCTGCTCCTTGCTGACGTGGTCATGGGTGCGAACCGCCTCCGCGATCTGATCCTCCACGCGGAACACAGGGTCCAGCGCCGTCATGGGGTCCTGGAAGATCATTGCAATCTGCTCTCCGCGCAGAGCCCGCATATCCAACGGACTCATTTTCAGAATATCTTCCCCGTTGAACAGAATTTCTCCCGAAACAATTCTGCCGGGCGGTGAGGGGATCAGGTTCAGAATACTTAACGCTGTGGTTGTTTTTCCTGCGCCGGTTTCTCCCACCAATCCAACGATCTCGCCCTTTTCGATATCCAAATCTACGCCATTGACCGCCTGCATACATCCATCTGTTGTTTCATAATGAACAACCAAATTCCGAATTTCCAGAATTCGCTCACTCATAATTGCAAGCCTCCTATCTTTTCAGTTTGGGATCCAACGCATCGCGCAGGCCGTCTCCCATAACATTGAAGCCAAAAGCCGTAATCGCAATCGCAATGCCCGGAAACACAATCATTGGATAAAAAGAGGTGATGTAACTTCGGCCAACATTGATGATCGAGCCCCATTCCGGGGTCGGCGGCTGAACGCCAAGGCCAATGAAGCTCAGTCCGGAAATTTGCAGGATGTTGCCGGAAAGTCCCAGCGACGTATTGACCAAAACCGGGGAAAGGGTATTGGGAAGCACCTGCCGGAGAATAATCCGCATATGTCCGGAGCCGCAGGATTTTGCCGCCTCTACATATTCCTGTCCGCGAATACTCAGCACGGTGGAGCGGAGCAGCCGGGCATTTTGTGCAATGCCGCCCACGGCCACAGCCACGGCTGTATTGATGGTTCCGTTGCCCAGCAGCGCCGAAACACAAACAGCCAGCAACATCGACGGAATTGCCATCAATACGTCCATCAGTCGCATGATAAAGGTATCATATGCGCCTCCAAAATAGCCCGCTGTTGCGCCCAGAACTCCGCCGACCACCAGCGAAATAACCAGAGCCAGCAGAGCCACCAGAAGAGACACCCGTGCGCCATACAGGACGCGGGACAGCAGATCCCGCCCGTAGTTATCAGTTCCGAACCAGTGCTTCAGGCTGGGGAATTGCAGGGGATCGTCAACCTGCAGATATGGGCTATAGGGTGAAAGGACGTTTGCAAAGACCGCAAGGAAGATCATAAAAATAACGATACACATGCCGACCATTGCCAGCTTGTTGCGGCGGAATCTTTTCCATATCTCGCCGATCTGGCTGCGCTTTTCCACCAATTCGCCATGGTATTCTTTCGTTTTCGTTTTTGCCATCAGGTTCCCTCCGCTCTGTACACGGCTTTATGCCTGTTTCTGTTCTTTTCCATCATCCGGCTCCACCTTTCGAAAACTCAACCCGAATACGCGGATCCACAGCTGCATAGGCAAGGTCAACAAGCAAATTCACAACGCAGATAACGATGGACAGAAGCAACACGGATCCCTGAATCACGGGGTAGTCGCGGTTGTTGATTGCCGTCATCATCAACATTCCCATGCCGGGAATCGAAAAGACGGTTTCAATGATAACAGAGCCGCTGAAAATCATGCAGAGCTGCCCGCCGACAATGGTGATAATCGGAATCAACGCATTCCGCAGTGCATGACGGATGATAATGGTTCGATCGCTCAGTCCTTTTGCCCGACATGTTCTGATATAGTCCGCCCGTATCACGTCCAACATACTCGATCGCGTCATTCGTATGACAATCGAGATGGGCGACAGGCCCAAACATACAACCGGCATAATATAATGCTTCCATGTACTCAATCCGGATGCCGGCAGCTACCCCAGCTTCAGGGAGAACAGCATCACGAATACCAGCGCCAGGAAAAATCCGGGCAGCGCAGACAAAAGAATCGAGATCGTTGTTACCACGTAATCAAGCGCGGAGTATTGTTTGATTGCGGATATGATTCCAACCGAAACGCCAATTAAGATGGTAATCATACTCCCTAATATGCCAATTTGGACGGTCACGCCGATTCGCTCCATCAGCATGGTTCTGACAGACCGAAGCGTGGAATATGACGTTCCCAGGTTGAACCCGCAAATAATATTCTTAACATACTGTACGAAACGAATCATAACCGGCTTATCCAGTCCCAGCTCAACCACCTTGGCCGCATACGCTTCCTCGGTGTAGTTCGTTCCGAGTGACATAAGTGCCGCATCACCGGGCGTCAGCTCGTTTATAACGAATATGATAAACACGACGCCCAAAAGTGTCGGAATCATCCACAGCACACGTTTAATAATATATTTTCCCATTTGCGTGCCTTCTCCCTTCAAGGAGACAGGGCAATAAAACCGGCGTTAAACCACAGATTTGTATTGCAGGCCCGATCTTATTGCCCTGTCATGATCTGATATTTACTCGGCCATTGTGATGCGTCCGATCTTCATGATGGAGCAAAGCTCGATGCTCTCGATCCGATCGTTATAGACAAATGCCGCAGTGGTCTGGCAATACGGCAGCGCCATATAGTTGTCATAGAGCCACTGATCCGCCTGAGCATAATATCCAGCGCGCTCATCCTCATCGACCGTGGAGTCCGCAGCTTCCAGATAGCCGTTAAAGGTTTCATCCGTGATCGTATAAGCGACAAAGGCACCGGTACTTCGAATCGCGGAGAACAGGTTCTCGGGGTTCAGCGCCTCGTTTCCGCTGGGGCTGGTGAAGAGGCCCAGGTCGGTTTCGCCGGCTAACAGCTTTGCCATGCCAGTGGCCTGGTCATAGGTCTGCAGGTCAACGGTGATGCCGATTGCCTGAAGATAGCTCTGAACTGCCTCAGCGACCACTTCTTCAGTGCCGTTGCTGATGGCCACATAGGTCAGAGTGATTTCATCCGCAGAGTATCCGGCTGCCTCCAGAATCTCCAGTGCATAGTCGGGATCATAGGTAAAGCTCTCATGCTCCTCATAACACGCGAACTCCGGTGTGAAGTGCGAGGTCGCAGGCTCCCACAAATCGCCATACACGATCTCTGCCACAGCCTCAAAGTCGATTGCATACGAAATTGCCTTGCGTACCTCGATATCCTGCAGGTATTCGTTGCTCTCGTTCATGGTCAGAACAGGAACGTCATAGGTGGAAACATAGGTAAGGGTGCCGTCGATGCCGCCCTCGTTAAACTCCGAAACCTGTGTGGCGCTGAGGTTCATGGCGACGTCAATAACGCCGTTCTGATAGTCCACCCACATGGTCGTGCTGTCAGAGTAGAAAACGACCTTGATCTCGTCTACGGTGTACTCGATCTCGTCGTACCAGTAATCATCCCGCAGGGAGAACACATAATAGGAATCCGTCTCGGCCTCAGAGATCGTATACGGGCCAGAGCCAACAGGCTCTGTCCACCAGACCTCATCTCCGTCCGGATGCTCCTCACAGAAGTCCTTGCTCATCAGGCCAACGTTGGTCATGGAGGTGATGGCGCCGCCATAGGGCTCCGAATAAATCACGTGGACGGTCAGACCGTCATCCTCTACATAGGAGCTGTCAAAGTCAACCTTGACAAAATAGGATGCAACAGCGGTGCCGTTGTCAACCATGATCTGCAGCGAGTAAAGCACGTCCTCGCCGTCGGCAACCGTTCCGTTTGAGAACGTGATGCCATCCTTCAAAACCAGCTTTAGCTCCGTATCGCTGAGCCACTCATACTCAGAGAAGATACGGGAGGTCATCTCGGCGGTAACGTCGTCAATCTCGAAGAACATATCATACAGCATCGTGTTGATATAGTCCATGGGGGTGTTGCTGCTGGCGAAGAAGAAGCTGCTGTAGTTCGCGCTGGAGGTTCCGTAGGTAACGCTTACAGTCTCCTCCTCGCTGGAGGAACTGCTGCTGCTACTGCTGCTACTGCTGCTGCCGCAGCCGGTCAGCATAAGAGATGCTGCCAATGCGAGAGAAAGCATCAAAGCGATGCCGCGTTTCATTTTCATAATGATACTCCTTTTCTTATTTTAATCGACATACTGTCATTTGTCCTGCCTTTTTGAT
This sequence comes from Oscillospiraceae bacterium, assembly GCA_021203345.1. GTDB lineage: Bacteria > Bacillota > Clostridia > Oscillospirales > Oscillospiraceae > JAJQBJ01. The sequence goes on along the minus strand of JAJQBJ010000032.1, from coordinate 4,183 downwards.
ATTCTATCTGCCTCCTTTCCTGCCCGTTATTTTGTGTTCAACCTGTATAAGCAGCAGCCTCCTTTCCTGCCTCCCGGCCCAGGGTGATGGCAATGCCAATGCTCACACCGGCGATAGGGGTAGAATACTGGGTGCCAAATCGTCTGCCGCAGCAGTTACCCGTAGCAAACAGCCCGGGGATGCGGCAGTAGTGGCTGTCCAGCACCTGCTGCCGGTCGTCTGTCACCAATCCACCGACGGAAACCAGCATCTGGAACATCATACTGGGCTGTGCCTTTTGCAGGAACAGTGTGTCGGTGAGCGGATCTAACAGCTTACTGTCACGACCGAAGTCCTCATCGCGACCCTGGCTGCACATTTCATTGTAACGATGGATGCTTTTCACAATAGCCTGGGCCAAATCGCCCTCGATCCCTGCGGCGGAGACGAGTTCCTCCGGCGTTTTCCCGGTGTAAATCGTCACGCTGCCCCGCATGGGCGGCGTCATTGGAGCTTCGATTGTCCGCTCCCCGGCCTTGCCCCGGCGCATCAGATCTGTTAACTGTTCCATTACGCCGGCTGTGTTTGCATCGATATTTCCGTGGCTCGGATAGGCCCACTGCAGCTCGTTTTCCATATAATGCTCGTCGAAAATGCAGTAGATGTCCCCACGTCCGCCTACGTTCTGGTTCCCGGCGAAGCCCCGCAGTTCCGTTCCGCCAAAGACTTCGTTGCAAAAACGATTGCCCTCCAGGTTGAGCCACAGCGAGCCAAAGGTACACGGCCCGCTCAGCTGAATCATATTGCCGCACATGGTAGGCAGCGGTCTGCTCTCCAGGCGGCCGCCGGCCCACATACCCATCTGGATTCCACGGCCCTTTCTGCCCGGATTCGACATCAGCTTTTCCTCCGGGGTCATGATATCGGGCAGATCGCAGCACAGATCCTGCACCATTTCGCGGTTGCCGGAAAAGTCACCGGCGGCGAGGATAACTGCCTTATGGGCGAGATACCGGTGATATACACCTTCTCTGTCCTTTGCGATCACGCCGGTCACCCGTCCGGATTCCGTCAGGAGCTGCTCCGCCGATCTCTCATACACCAGCTTCGCACCGGCCTCGGCGGCCTTCTGCATATTTGCCTTCGCGCAGTCCTGCAGGGTCGGCTTGCCCGGCCAACCCATGGGGTCGGGGAACTGCGCGGTTCCGTGCCAAAAATGGTATCCGTTGATATCGCAGTCGCCGGCCTGGGCAGCGGCGCGGAACTTTTCCCCGCCTCCGGGCCAAAAGGCCACATGAAGGTCTTTCAAATCCTCCAGGCTGTACATATCGGTATACCAGTCGAATGCGTCGCCGCTGTTCTTGCAGAATTTCATCACAAGGCCGGGATTGGCCCGGTTTCCCGCCCGGCGCATCCACTCGTTGAACAGGTCGGTGGGGTCAACCGCAGGAACACCTCTGCTGCGTAAAAACGCAGAGTTGATGTGCCCGATGTCTCTGCCGAACAGCACCTGCCGCTCCTTCTTCATGTTCTCAAGGCCAATGACAGAGGCTCCGGCCTCCGCTGCGGCACGGGCGGCAGCGCTCCCGGCATATCCCAATCCGACTACCACAACGTCTGCCTCGCTGGTGGAGGCGATCAGGTCTTCCGCAATGGGTTCGGGCTTCGTTTTCCAGTCCATCATTCGTTCAGCTCCTTTACAGCGCCATTACGGCAGTATATGCGGCATAGGTCGCGTCACCGACAAATTTCGGCTCGACACAATCTCCAATTGCCTGTACAACAGGCGCACAGCCCCCAAAGCTCTGCTTTGCATCGGGTTCTGCGCGCATACCGCTCGCGTTAATTACGGTGTCGGCGGGGAAGAACACTTCCTCCCCCTGATGCTTCGTGGTTACGCCGTCCTTGCTGACGGAAACGCAGGCGTATCCCTCACGGACATCGACACCGGTGTTTTCCAGCATCACCAGGTAGGTTTCGGCTGAGGCGAAGGGGGACGCCATGGGTGTTCCGAACTTTTTGAGGATCTGAGGGGAACGGCTGATCAACGTAACATCCCGCCCCTGATCTCCCCAGTGGATGGCCGCCTCCGTACCGGTCAGTCCCGCGCCGATTACGGCGACATTCTGGCCGACGCGCTCCGGCTCCAGATATGCCGTAGTAGCATCCAACACGTTCGCGCCGGCCTCGCAGGGAACCGGGAGGTCAGCAGCCGCGCCGCCAGTGGCCACGATGACCACATCCGCATTCTCGGCCAGGACATCCTCCCGCGTTGCCGCATGGCCAAGGCGAATGTCTACACCCATTTCTGCAATGCGGGCCGCCACGTTATCCTTATAGCGGCGCAGAACGGTTTTAAATCTGTCATGGTCGGTATACCGGAGGATACCGCCCAGCTCGACTTCCTTCTCGAACAGGACAACGTCAAACCCGCGGAAGGCTGCATATTCCGCCGCCTTCATGCCGCCGATTCCGCCGCCGACAACCACCAGTTTCTTGCCGGAGACATCCTTTTGGGGATACCGTTCCGCATCGCTGGCGAGCATAAAGTTGACCGGGTTCACGGTGCAGTGTCCGTTTGCACGGCAATCCGCGCAGCGCTGGCAGGTATTGATGAACTCAGGGTGCCCATCCCGAGCCTTGTTCGGGAATGAGGGATCAGCAATCAGCAGCTGCCGGGCCATGATGACGAAATCGACCTTGCCCTCCGCAACCGCTTTATCACAAAGGGCCGGGTCTGTCATGCCGCCAACGACGCCAACCTTAATGTGTTTGACAGCGGCCTTGACTGCCGCAGCGCTTTCAATGTTTAAGCCTTCGGGATAATAGAAGTTACTGATCGTGCGGCTGTTATACAGGGCGTTGTAGTGCAGACCCGCCGAGATATGCGCCACATCAAGCAGGCCCGGATGCTTGTCCAGCTCCTGGAAGAACCTAACCGCATCGTCCACAGTCAGCATATGGTCGAATGCCTTATGCTGCGTAATCGGGTAAGCCGCCTCCTCCGCAGACCAGCGCATTTCCAGAATAAAGTCCTCGCCAACGGCGTCCCGAATCCGCTGCAGAACCATGATGGGGAAGCGGCAGCGGTTCTCAAAGCTGCCTCCGTACTCATCCGTGCGGTGATTGAACCGCTCGGAAATCCAGGGGGCGAACATAAAGCCATGGCCGCTGTGAATGACGATACCGTCCAGACCGCACTCCTTGGCAACGCTGGCGCAGTGCGCGAAGGCGTCAGCAAACTCGTTCATTTGCTGAACCGTCACGCCGTAGACCTTTGTTCCGCTGTGGTCGCCCATTCCGGTTGCGTTCATGCGGCTGTAACCATCGTATGGCTCCTCAATGACCATATCGCTCGGGCCATAAATCCGATCCGGGAACTGATACGGAACCCCATTCTTGTCCTTGGGGATGTACTCCGGCGGCATGGGCGGCATAGAACCCATCATCTCCAGCGGCAAATCAGGTTGCACAGGGGGCATATCACTGTGTTCCTCATTGCGGTAACGCCCAAACACGCCCATATGGCTGAAGGAGGTAAAGGCCAGCGCCCCTTCCTCGTGGCACGCCTGCGCATAGCGGCGGAAACTGTCCTTGAATGGCTCAGTGGGATTTCCCTCGCAAAATGCATACATTCCATGAACTGCGCCGCCATAAATGACATCATTTTCGCCGGAACATACGCGGGCGCAACCGCCATGGGCGACGCTGCGGTAGAAGCTGATGGCCTGGTCGGACATTTTTCCGCCTTCTCCTTCGTTGGGAATCTCGGCACCCAGCGGAGAAACTAGGATTCGATTTCTGTAAGTCTTTCCACGAATTGTAATGGGTGAAAACAGTTTTGGATACATAAGCTCTGTCATAAGATTATTTCCTTTCGCAGTGATAATTACACAAAATCTGACTTAATTATTCGCCTATTTCTAGTGCAATTATACTTCACGCTTTGCAGTATGTCATTGTCCTTTTCGGACAAATGCAAATTCATTTTTCACAAAAAACGACAATCAGCCCCTCATTTTCATCAAACCGTTTAGTAAATTGTCCAAAAAAGCAGACTAGCAATTGTCTAAAACGGACATCCCCCGTTTTTTGCAGCACAACTGAGGGCAGTAAAAAGCCCCCGGCCGCAGGTAATGATATAGTCCTCTTAGAGTAGACACTCGAAAAAGCAAAAATTCGAGACTACACTAAGGGGGCTATA
>JAJQBJ010000094.1 GCA_021203345.1 Oscillospiraceae bacterium | reverse complement strand
ACTCTATTGAAGCTTTTCGCGGATGTGTTCAACTTGCACTTGCAATTTTCGTATTTTTTTAAATTTTGTTTCCATCGGGTGAAAATATCGCCCAATTAAATGAAAAACAGGCCGTAAAAGGCAGGATTTGGTTGCAAAAAGCAGGAAGGAAGCGGAACCGACATGATCAAGCTGGAGAACGTCAATAAATTTTTCGGGGACCTTCACGTTTTGAAGGATGTCAATTTGGAAGTTGCAGAGGGCAAAAAGCTGGTCATCATCGGGCCTTCCGGCTCCGGGAAGTCCACCACGGTTCGCTGCATGAATTTTTTGGAGGAGCCCACCAGCGGTCATGTGTACATCGACGGCACGGAGTTGACCTCCAAGAATAAGACAAAGCTGGTGCGGGAAACGACCTCCATGGTGTTTCAGCAGTTCAACCTGTATCCTCATATGACGGTGCTGAAAAACCTGACGCTGGCCCCCATGAAGCTCCATCACAAGAGCAAGAAGGAGGCCGAGGAGCTGGCCTATCACTATCTGGATGTGGTCGGCCTGACGGAAAAGGCTCACGTCTACCCCACCACCCTCTCCGGCGGACAGCAGCAGAGAATTGCCATCGCCCGGGCGCTGTGCGCTCAGACCAAAATCATCCTCTTTGACGAACCCACCTCCGCCCTGGACCCGGAGACGATTCAGGAGGTGCTGGACGTTATGATCAAGCTGGCCAGCGAGAATATTACCATGGTGGTCGTGACCCACGAGATGGGCTTCGCCCGTCAGGTGGCGGATCGGGTGGTCTTTATGGCCGACGGCCAGATCATCGAGGAGGGAACCCCGGAACACTTCTTTACCAATCCCAAGAACGACCGCGTGAAGCAGTTCCTGGGCAAGATTATCCGGTAAAGGGCGATTCCCCGTCAAAATCAGTTGGTTAGGCCGGATTCGGCCTTTCTAATACAAGTTATAGCGAGCGGGAAAGGAGCATTTGTCCGCTTTCCCGGCATCAAGAACTGGAGGTACATCAAATGAAGAAGTTTTTAGCAATGCTCATGGCGCTGTCCATGGTTCTGGCGCTGACCGCCTGCGGCTCCAGCAGCAGCACCGAGGAATCCGCTTCCAGCGAGAGCGAAGCCACCGAAACCAGCGCCGCCGCTGAAACCGAAGAAGCCGAAACCGAGGCCGCTGAATCAGAAGCCGCCGAGACTGAGGCCAGCGAGGAGGCCGAATCCGGCGAGTACGGCGAGGCCACCCAGGCGATCATCGACCGGGGTGTGCTGCGCGTAGGCGTGAAGAACGCCGTGCAGGGCTTTGGCTATCAGGACCCCCTGACGGAGGAGTATTCCGGCATGGAGATCGACATCGCCGCCATGATTGCGGAGTATCTGGGTGTTGAGGTGGAGTACACCACCGTAACCGCCGCCACCCGCGGCGAGCTGCTGGACTCCGGCGACATTGACTGCGTCCTGGCCACCTTCACCATCACCGACGAGCGGAAGGAATCCTGGGACTTCACCACCCCGTATTACACGGATCACGTCACCGTGCTGGTGCAGAATGATTCCGGTATCACCAGCCTGGCCGACCTGGAGGGCAAGGTCGTAGGCGTTTCCTCCGGCTCCACCTCCGCCCGCTCCGTGGTAGAGGCCTGCATCGACGCCGGTCTGATTGACGCAGACGAATCCGGCTATGATGCGGAGACGTTCGACCCCGCCACCTGGACCACCTTTGTCTCCTTCAAGCAGTACGAGGATTATCCCGCCATCTCCACCGCTCTGACCGCCGGTGAGGTGGACGCTTTCTCCGTGGATAAGTCCATCTTGGCGATTTACCTGACCGATGACCGCTCCTACATCGAGGAGGAGTTCGCTCCCCAGGAGTACGGCGTTGCCACCGCCAAGGGCTCTGACTTCTCCGACCTGTGCGAGGAGCTGATTTCCGGCTGGCTGGCCGACGGCACCATCGACGGCCTGATTGACGAGTACGGCCTGAACTAATCGGCTGAACCTTTCCTGAAAGAACAAAACAGGGGGACTCCCCGGAACCGGAGAGTCCCCCCATTGCTCCAAGGGACGGAGCGAAGCGAGGCTTCGCCCTTTGGAGCAGTGCAGTCTATCAAGTAGTGAATAAAACGAGAGCGAGAAGGAGCGGTATATGTCAGGAATTTTTGACGCAGCTGCCTGGGCGAAGGTTTGGGCGTACCGGGGAACCTTTATCAAGGGCTTTTTAACCACCCTGGAAACGGCCCTGATTGGCCTGGTGCTGGCGCTGCTGCTGGGGATTCTGTTCGGCCTGATGTCCACCAGCGGGAAAAAGCCGCTGAAAATCATCAGCCGCGTCTATGTGGAGGTCGTTCAGAATACGCCGCTGCTGTTGCAGCTGTGCTTTTTGTACTATGCGCTGGCGTTCTCCGGGAACAGCCCCGGTATCATCGTCACTGGCATGATTTCCCTGGGCATTTACCACGGAGCCTATGTGTCGGAGGTCATTCGCGCCGGCATCGAGGCCATCCCCAAGGGACAGTTCGAGGCCGCTCATTCTCAGGGCTTTAACTATCCGGAGACGATGTATTACATCATCCTGCCCCAGAGCATCAAGCTCATCCTGCCGCCTCTGGTCAACCAGATGAGCAACCTGATTAAGAACACCTCCTGTCTGTACATCGTGGGCGGCTCCGACCTGATTTCCCTGACCTACAGCTTTGTCACGGGAGCCACCACCGGCGGTGCATACGCCCCGGCATACATCGTCAGCGGCGTGCTGTTCTTTATCATCTGCTTCCCGCTGTCCACCATCGCAAGCTCCTGGGAAAGCTCCCTGAAGCAGCGGGAGAGCCGTAACGCACAACAAGCCAAAAACGCAGAAGGGTAAGGTGAACGCAGAATGGATACTTTGGGTGCAAGCCTGTCCATGTTGGGCAATCAGGGCATAATCATCTATCTGTTAAAGGGCGTGGCGTTCACGCTGCTCATTTCCGTGATTTCCGTGCTGGCGGGCCTGGTTTGGGGCTCCATCCTGGCTCTGGTGCGGAACTACTGCGTGGGCGGCAAGGGCGTCGGCAAGGTCGTTCGCCGGATCCTCCGGTTCCTGGCCACCGCCTATATCGAAATTTTCCGGAATACCCCGCTGCTGCTGTGGATCTTCATTTGTCTGGTGTTCTGCCCAGTGCCGAAGTATTTTTCCACCCATCAGATCTTCGGCCTGACCACCGCCAACGGCTCCCTGTTGTTCCGGGCCTGTATCGCGCTGATCCTGTTCACCTCCTCGGTGATTGCAGAGATCGTCCGGGGCGGTTTGAACGGCGTGGCCTTCGGCCAGTTTGAGGCCGCTCACTCCCAGGGCTTTAATACCGTTCAGACCATGTGGTACATCATTCTGCCCCAGGCCTACCGGAATATCATCCCCACCCTGCTCAGCCAGGTCATCACCACCATCAAGGACTCCTCTTATCTGGCGAACGTGGCGGTCATCGAGCTGATGGCCCGTACCCGCCAGATGATGAACTCCGCTTATATGTATAACGGCACCGGGACGGTCAACGTCTCCGACGTATTTGTCATGTTCGGCGCGGCGGCGGTGATTTACTTCATCATCAATTTCACCCTGTCCTGCGTGGTGCGTACCATGCAAAAGCGGCAGAAGAAGCGCCCCGCCGTTGCGGTCAACGCGGACACCTGATACTGACGCGGAACGTGCAGCCTGACGGATTGACAATCGCACGGGTTCCCGTTATAATGGGCCTGCCGACAGGCATATCAAACGACGTTTCACCAAGGGAGGAACGAAGCCATGGAGAAGTATGTAGTCACCCTGTCCCGCCAGTTCGCCAGCATGGGCCGCACCATCGCCCAGCGGATGAGCGAAGAACTGGGTATCGAGTTCTATGACCGCGATATCGTGGAGGAAACCTCCAAGCGCACGGGGCTGGACATCCACTCGATCAGCGACGTGGAGGAAAACGGCAGCAATATCTTTGCCAAACGCCGTTTCCCGCTGGGGATGGGGCTGATCAGTATTCAGAACGAGACATTTCAGGTTCAATCCGAAATTATCAAGGATTTTGCCTCGAAGGACAAGCCCTCCTGCATCATCGTGGGCCGCTGTGCGGACTTCGTGCTGCGGGATCACCCCCGGGTGCTGAACATCTATATCTATGCGCCCTATGAGGCGCGGCTGAAAAACTGCGTCGAGAAGCTGGGCATGGATGAAAAAACCGGAAAAGCCATGATTCAGCAGGTAGACCGGGCCAGAGAGACGTACCGCCTGCGGTACTCTGACGGTGTTCGCACCGTGTTGGACCATCGGGATCTGCTGATCGACAGCAGCCGTTTCGGCCCGGAAAAAACCGCAGACCTGCTGTGCGGCGTGGTGCGGTCTGTATTCGGGGATTAAAAATTGCGAGTCCTGCCCTTGCGCTTACCGTGCGGGGGCAGTTCCCTTTTTCTCCGGGAATGCGGGGAAGGGAAAATCTTGAAGAAATTTGCAATTTTACAAACTTCGACTTGCAATTTTACCGGAGAACAGGTACAATAAAAGAGGATAAGCGGCGCAGCCGTTTCTTATCTGAGGGTAAAGCATTTTAAGTAATTGTCCGGAAGCTCCGCTTCCGTGAAACATGAAGGAGGACGTCATATGGAATTCACGAAAAACCAGGCCGTTTTGTCCTGGATTCAGGAGAAAATCGACCTTTGCCAGCCCGATTCCGTGGTCTGGATCGACGGAAGTCAGGCCCAGGTGGACGAGATTCGCGCCCTTGCGGTCAGCGAAGGCACCATGATTAAGCTGAATCAGGAGAAGCTGCCCGATTGCTATCTCCACCGCACCGACCCGGACGATGTGGCCCGGGTGGAGGATCGCACCTTCATCTGCTGCGAGAAGGAGGAGGACGCAGGCCCCACCAACCACTGGATGGCTCCCGACCAGATGTACGCCAAGCTGAACACGCTGTTCCAAGGCAGCATGAAGGGCCGCGTCATGTACGTCATTCCCTATTCCATGGGCGTGATTGGCTCCCCCTTTGCCAAGTACGGCATTGAGCTAACCGACTCCACCTATGTGGTGCTGAATATGGTGATTATGACCCGGGTCGGCACCGCCGTGCTGGACGCGCTGGGCGATTCCGACGACTTTATCAAGGGTCTGCACTCCTACGCCACCCTGAGCAAGGAGGACAAATACATCGTCCATATGCCCCAGAACAACGAGATTTTCTCTATCAACTCCAACTATGGCGGCAACGTCCTCCAGGGCAAAAAGTGCTTTGCCCTGCGAATTGCCTCCAACCTGGGCCGTCAGGAGGGCTGGATGGCGGAGCATATGCTGATTCTGGGCCTGAAAAATCCCAAGGGCGAGGTGCGCTATGTCACCGCGGCCTTCCCCTCCGCCTGCGGCAAGACCAACCTGGCCATGCTGATTCCTCCGGAGGGCTACAAGAAGGACGGCTGGGAGGCCTGGACGGTGGGCGACGATATCGCCTGGCTCCGTGTGGGCGAGGATGGCCGCCTGTGGGCAGTGAACCCGGAGCATGGCTTCTTCGGCGTGGCCCCCGGCACCAACAAGAAATCCAACCCCAACGCGCTGGAATGTACCAAGAGGGGTACCATCTATACCAACGTGGCCTATAACCCCGCCGACGGCACCGTCTGGTGGGACGGCCTGACCAAGGGTGACGAGATTCCGGAGACGCTGATCGACTGGAACGGTCAGGAGTGGCACCGGGGCGACGCCAAAAAGCCCGCCCATCCCAACAGCCGCTTCACCGCCCCGGCGGAGAACTGCCCCTGCCTCAGCGACCAGTACGAGAACCCCAACGGCGTGCCCATCTCCGCCATCATCTTCGGTGGCCGCCGGGCCAAGACTGCGCCTCTGGTGTATCAGTCCCGTGACTGGGATCACGGCGTATTTATCGGCTCCTCTATGGCCTCCGAGACGACTGCCGCCGCCACCGGCGCGGTGGGCGTGGTGCGCCGCGACCCGTTTGCCATGCTGCCCTTCTGCGGCTATCATATGGGCGACTACTGGCAGCACTGGCTGGACATGGGCAAGAAGATTGCCAACCAGCCCAAGATCTTCCATGTGAACTGGTTCCGTCTGGACGACGAGGGCAACTTCGCATGGCCCGGCTTTGGCGACAACCTGCGGGTGCTGGACTGGATTTTGAAGCGCTGCTTCCAGGAAATCGACGCAGTGGAAACCCCGCTGGGCTACGAGCCGCGCCCCGAGGACATCAACATCGAGGGCCTGGACATGACCGTGGAGGACGTGGCAAAGCTGCTCTCCGTGGACAAGGGCCTGTGGCTGGAGGAGGTAGACGCGATTCGCGCCTACTATGACAAGATCGGCAGAGTCCCCGCAGAGCTGCAAGACAGCCTGAACACGCTGGAGGCCAAGCTGCAAGAGGCGTGATAAAAACACTACGCGCCATCGACCACCGGCCATCCGTCTTGCAGCGCCAGGGTCAGTACCCCGGCCTGATAGGACAGGAGAACGGCCAGGGATGGTACAGGCAGCATCTCTCCCGGCCTCCAGCGCCATTGGAGCAACAGCATATTCCCCGCCTGATGCAGGGTGAAGCCGCTGCCTGACAGCGCCTGACGCAATTCCGCATCTGTGACCGCCTCCGGAACGGGGGCGGTCTTTTTTTGCCCGGGCGGGGCCTCCGCTGTACTGTTGGAAATCAGCAGCGCGGCCTCCGCGTCCAATACGCCGTGATCGCTCAGCTCCCGGTGGGAAACGGTGCGGCACAGGGTCAGCCGATTCCCTACGGGCTGGGGCGTACCCAGCAGAAAGGCGGCGGCTCCGTTCGCCAGCCACAGCTTTAGCACTCCGGGATTCCCCGGCGGCTGGGGACAGCTCAGGGAAAAGCGCCGCCGCACGCCCTGGTCGGCAAAGGAAAGGACGGAAACGGGATTCCCTTCGTATTCGACTGTGATTTCCCCCTCCATGCCAACACCTCCCGGGCGTTTTTTCTATTCTACCATGGGTATCCGGACAAACGGGCCGGTTTTTGTCTCCTGTGAGAATTTACGTTCCTCTTTTTGTGCAAATTGCTTACAGTTTGGCGACTTTTCCGGTTGACAGAGCCTCGCATAATATGGTAAAGTATCTATGTATCTATTGTGAGAACGTTTTTATCCGGAAGATTTACCGGAATTGCGAACTGGAATCAATACTCTGCAAATCTGTTTGGAGGTTTTCAAATATGCACAGTTACACCAAGCTGGAGCTGGAATCCCTGATCGAGGGCAAGCTGCGCCGCAACTTCGGGCGCACCGTTTCCGAGGCCACCCAGCTTCATATGTTCAAGGCCTGCGCCATGGTGATTCGGGATATCATGTCCGAGCATCAGATGGAAACCAGCAAGCGCAGCTATGACACCGACGCCCGGGAGGTTCACTATCTGTCTCTGGAATTCCTGATGGGCCGCTCCCTGGAAAAGAACGCCTATAATCTGGGCGTGCTGGACACTTTGAAGGACGCCATCAGCGACATGGGCTTTTCCCCCGCCGACCTGTTTGAGTCCGAGCCGGACGCCGGTCTGGGCAACGGCGGTCTGGGCCGGCTGGCGGCCTGCTATCTGGATTCCATGTCCACGCTGGAGATTCCCGCCACGGGCTACTCCATCTGCTATCAGCTGGGTATCTTCAAGCAGAAAATCGTGGACGGCGCTCAGGTGGAGCTGTCCGACGACTGGCTGGACAAGGGCGACGCCTGGCTGATGACCAAGATGGACGAGACGGAGCTGGTCAACTTCGGCGGTCATGTGGTGGACTACTGGGAGGATGGTTTCCATCATGTCTCGCTGGAGGACTGCACCACCGTCATGGCCGTGCCCAGAGACATGGAAATCGCCGGCTATCAGACGGAGCATACCAATGTGCTGCGCCTGTGGGACGCCAAATCCCCCGTCCCCGTGAATATGAACTTCTACTCCACCGGCGAATACCTGAAGGCCGTGGAGGAGCAGACCATGGCAGAGGTCATTGCCAAGGTGCTGTATCCGGCGGATAACCACTACGAGGGGAAGTCTCTGCGGCTGAAGCAGCAGTATTTCTTCGTCTCCGCCACGGTGCAGTCCATCGTTCACAAGCATTTCGCCAAGTACGGCACCCTTCATAACTTCCATGAGAAGCACGTCATTCAAATCAACGACACCCATCCCACCTGGGTCATTCCCGAGCTGATGCGGATTTTGATGGACGAGTACGAATTCGGCTGGGATGAGGCTTGGTATATCACCAGCCATACGGTGGCCTATACCAACCACACCATTCTGGCCGAGGCGCTGGAGCATTGGCCCCAGAATCTGGTGGAGTCCCTGCTGCCCCGTATCTTCCAGATTATTTGCGAAATCAACCAGCGCTATCTGGACGAGCTGCGCCTCTTCTTCAACAACGACGGCAACAAGCTCTATGAGATGGCCATTGTCTGGAACGGCGACGTGCGGATGGCGAACCTGTGCGTGGCCTCCTGCTTTGCGGTGAACGGCGTTTCCGCCCTCCACTCCGATATTCTGGTCAGAGACGTATTCCACGACGCCTGGCTCCGCACCCCGGAGAAGTTCCAGAACGTCACCAACGGCGTGGATCACCGCCGTTGGCTGGCGGAGGTGAACCCGGCGCTGAACGACCTGATTGTACAGGTGACAGGCAGCGACGACTATCTGCTCCACCCCGCCGCCCTGTCCGAGTTTGAGACTGCCAAGAATGACTCGGCGGTGCTGACCCGCCTGGCGGAAATCAAGCAGGAGAATAAGGTTCGGTTTGCCAACCACATGAAGAAGCAGAACGGGATTCTGCTGAACACCGATGCGATTTTTGACGTGCAGTCCAAGCGGCTTCACGAGTACAAGCGGCAGCTGCTGAACGTGATGCACATTGTCTATTTGTACCAGCAGCTTCAGGACAATCCCCAGCTGGAGATGCAGCCCCACACCTTCCTGTTCGCGGCCAAGGCGGCCCCCGGCTATGTCATGGCGAAGAAGATCATTCAGCTGATCAACTCCTTGTCCAGGCAAATCAACAACGACCCCATCTGCAAGGATAAGCTACAGGTGTTCTTCCTGGAGAACTACTGCGTCTCCCTGGCGGAGCGGATGATCCCCGCCGCCGAGGTTTCGGAGCAGATTTCCACCGCCGGCAAGGAGGCCTCCGGCACCGGCAACATGAAGTTCATGATGAACGGCGCTCTGACCATCGGCACCGAGGACGGTGCCAATGTGGAGATGCACCAGCAGTTGGGCGACGACAATATCTTCATCTTCGGCCTGACCTCCGACGAGGTGGCCGATATGCGCCCGCACTACAACTCCTATGAGTATATGATGCACAACCCCGCCCTGAAACGGGTGCTGGACGCCATCGCCGCCGGGTTCTCCGACGGAAGAAGCTATTCGGACATTACCAACAGCCTGATTTTCGGGCAGAACGGCCATGCGGATGAATATATGCTTCTGGCCGACTTCGCCAGCTATGTGAAGCGTCAGGGCGACGTGGTGGCCGCCTATCAGGACAAGACCACCTGGAACCAGATGGCGCTGGTCAACATCGCCCGTTCCGGCATCTTTGCCGCCGACCGCTCCATCCGGGACTATGCGGACAATATCTGGCATGTCCCCTATCGCGGATGATGCTTGCATGAACAAATGCTAATATGAACAAAAATCCTGCAAATTTTCGCGATTTGCAGGATTTTTCATGAATTTGAGAATTTTTCTTGCTTTTTGATTGGGAGCGGGGTATAATAGGTTTTCGAGACACCGCAGAGGAACTGTGCGGTGCCGCTTTTGTCATGTAAAGGAGAATGGATTTTGAAACGCGCACTATCGCTTCTGCTGGCGCTGCTTCTGCTGGCCTCTCTGTCGGCCTGTGCCGGAACAGCGCAGAAGGAGGACGGCCTTACCATAGCTACCACAACCTATCCTCTGTTCCTTCTGGCCTCCGCCGTGGCGGAGGGGGCGGAGGGCATCACCGTCGTTCCGGTGGTGAATCAGTCCGTGGCCTGCCTCCACGACTATACCCTCACTGTCACCGATATGAAGGTGCTGGAGGGAGCGGACATCGTATTTATCAACGGCGCAGGGCTGGAGGATTTTCTGGACGACGCGCTGGAGAACAAGCCCACGGTGGATTGCTCCGTCGGCGTTTCCCTTCTGACGGCGGAGGAGGACGGCGAGGAGGAAACCGACCCCCATATCTGGATGGACCCGGCGCGGGCGGCCATTATGGTGCAGAATATCGCGGAGGGGCTGGCCCAGGCCGACCCGGACAACGCGGCGCTGTATCTGGACAACGGCGAGGCCCAGGCCGAGGCCCTTTCCCAGTTCGCGGAGGAGTGCCGGGCGGCGCTGGAGGATTTGAGCTGTCGGGAGCTGATTACCTTCCACGAGGGCTTTGCTTATCTGGCGGAATCCATGGATTTGGAGATTCTGGCCGCCATCGAGGAGGAATCCGGCAGCGAAGCCTCCGCCAAAGAGATCGTGCATATCGTCTCTCTGATTGGGGAATACGACTTGCCCGCCATCTTTGTGGAGGAAAACGGCAGCACCGCCACGGCCTCCGCCATTCAGCGGGAGTGCGGCGTGGAGGTGTTCAGCCTGACCATGATGATGAGCGGCCCGGAGGAATACAGTCAGGAGAACAGCTATCAAACGCTTATGTGGAAGAATATTGAAGTCATTAAGGAGGCGTTGTCATGAGGCCGGCCAAGCATATCGGAGTCAAAACAGGCTGTCAGGGGGCCTGCTGTTTAAAGGTGGAGAACGTCTCCGTCACCCTGGGGGAGAGCGAAATCCTGAAGGATGTGAACTTTCACCTGCACTGTGGGGAGCTGGCGGCCCTGATTGGGCCAAACGGGGCCGGGAAAAGCTCCCTGTTCAAGACCATTTTGGGGCAGCTGCCCTATACCGGCTCCATCACCTTTCAGGAGTCCACCGGCCTGCGGATGCGGCCCCGCATCGGCTATGTGCCCCAGTCCCCGGCGTTTGACCCCGGCGACCCGGTCAGCGTGCTGGATTTGTTCGCCGCGTCCATCTCCAACTGGCCGGTGTTCCTCCCCATCCCGGCCAGGCTGCGGCAGCGGGTAATCGACTGCCTGGCGCGGGTGCATGGGGAGGCGCTGATCGACAAGCGTATCGGCGCTCTTTCCGGAGGCGAATTGCAGCGGGTGCTGCTGGCAATGGCGCTGGAGCCGCTGCCCAACATCCTGATTCTGGACGAGCCCATGAGCGGCGTAGACGTGGCCGGGGAGCGGCAGCTGTTGGAAATGCTGGACGAGCTGCGGACGAAATATGACCTGTCCATTCTGCTGTCCACCCACGATTTCAACACGCTCCAGCTGGCGGACAAGGTGATTCTTTTAAAGGGCGAGGTTCTGACCGTGGGCACGCCCCGGCAGGTGATGAATTCCGAGGAATTTCACCAGATTTTCCTCTCCCATCTCGGCGGAAACGGAGGCGATGACCGATGAATCTGTGGTATGCCATTGTGGATTTGCTGCCCTTTGCCTGGGCGCAGCCCGGCTCCATGTACTTTATGAAAAATGCGCTGCTGGCGATTCTGGTAATTTCGCCCCTGTTCGGCCTGCTGTCCACTATGGTGGTGACAAGACGGATGAGCTTTTTCTCCGACGCGCTGGGGCACTCCGCCTTTACCGGCATGGCAATCGGTACCCTGTGTGGTCTGGCTGCGCCCATGACCGGGGCGGTGATTTTTGCGGTGCTGTTTGCGCTGCTGTTCACCGTGGTGCGGCGGCACACCAATCTGGCCTCGGACACCGTGATCGGCGTGTTTTCCTCCACGGCGGTGGCGCTGGGCATTTTTATCTGCACGCTGGGCGGGCAGTCCTTCACCAAATTCAACAGCCTGCTGGTGGGCGATATTTTGTCCGTGGAGCCGGCAAAAATCGGGCTTCTCGCCGTGATTTTGGCGCTGCTGGTGGTGCTGTGGGTGTTCTCCCTGAACAAGCTGACCCTGGCGGCGCTGCATCCCGCACTGGCGGACAGCCGGGGCATTGATTTATTCTGGCAGGAGGCGCTGTTCTCCTGCGCGATTGCGGTGGTGGTCACGCTGTCCATGACCTGGGTGGGGCTAATGGTGATCAACTCCCTGCTGGTGCTGCCGGGGGCCGCCGCCCGGAATCTGGCCCGGAATATGCGGCAGTATCATCTGATTTCCCTGCTGGGGGCGGTAGTCTGCGGCGTTGCGGGGCTGATGACCAGCTATTACGTCGGCTCATCCACCGGCTCCGCCATCACCCTGTATCTGGCGGCATGGTTCGCCATCACCTTCTGCTTCCGTGGAAAAAGGAGATGAGCCGCCGATGAGGATTCTCTGAGAGGACAAGTCTGCAATCGTGGTGGTCAAGGAGGCGGGACAGCTTTCCGAGGCGGCAAACGGAGACGAAACCAGCCTGATTACCCACCTGAACCGGCATTTTCAGGAGACGGAACAGCCCCACGCCTCCGCCTACCCTGTTCACCGGCTGGACCGGAACGTGGCAGGTGTGATGGTCTATGCCAAAACCAAAGCCGCCGCCGCGAAGCTCTCCGCCGCCGTGCAGGAAAACCGCCTGACGAAGGAATATCTGGCCGTGGTACACGGCGTTCCGGAGCAGCCCGCGGGCATTTATGAGGATTTGCTGTGGAAGGATTCCGGGCGGAACAAAACCTATGTAGTGACCCGCCCCCGGAAGGGGGTAAAATCAGCCCGGCTGGCCTACCGGGTGCTGGAGGCCGGGGAGAACCGTTCCCTGGTTCACATTCGCCTGTATACCGGGCGCTCCCACCAGATTCGGGTGCAGTTCGCCTCCCGGAAAACGCCGCTGGTGGGGGACGGAAAATACGGGGCCAAAGATCATGAGGCGTTGGCGCTGGCTTCTTGTCGGCTGTGCTTTCCCCATCCCGTCACCGGGGCGCAGATGGAGCTGACCTGGCTGCCGGAGACGCTGGGCGGAATCGCCGTGCCCCGGATGCTGGCGGCGTGGGAGTAAAAATTGTTGCACCATCGGGGATTCTTGCGAATTTTCCCCCAATGTGGTATGATATTGCTCAGCATAAAATACCCTGACAGAGAGGATTTTGAATATGCCCAGAATGAGGAAGAAAAAGAATTTAGACGCCCGCATGGAGCGGTGTGCCGCCCTGCTGGAAACGGACGGCCGCGCCCTTCGGGGCCGCTGGCGCGAGGAAAAAATGCCCGCTGCCCGGCAGCTTCGGCTGGAGCTGGGCTGCGGTAAGGGCCGCTTTACCGTGGAAACGGCGGCCCAAAATCCGGAGGTTCTGTTCGTCGCCATTGAGCGGGTGGCGGACGCGCTGGTGATGGCGATGGAGCGGGCGATGGAAC
This sequence comes from Oscillospiraceae bacterium, assembly GCA_021203345.1. Taxonomy (GTDB): domain Bacteria; phylum Bacillota; class Clostridia; order Oscillospirales; family Oscillospiraceae; genus JAJQBJ01. The sequence goes on along the minus strand of JAJQBJ010000094.1, from coordinate 1,686 downwards.
AGGGGCTGACCAATGTGTGCTTTCTGTGTGACGATGCCGCCAACCTGTCCGAATTTTTCGCCCCCGGCGAGGTGGATTTGCTCTACATCAACTTCTGCGACCCCTGGCCCGCGAAAAAGCACGCCAAGCGCCGCCTGGTTCATGAGCTGTTTTTGAAATCCTATCGGGAGCTGCTGCCTGATGGGGGAGAGATTCACTTTAAAACCGACAATAAGCCCCTGTTTGCGTTCTCCCTGACGCAATTCCCCCGGGCGGGGTATCGCCTGGAGCAGGTGACGAACGACCTTCACCAGGATATCCCGGACGTGGTGATGACCGATTTCGAGGCGGTGTTCCACGCCCAGGGGGTCAAAATCAACCGCTGTGTGGCGCGGAAGGAAGCAGCCTTGCCGGAGCAGCCGGGCGAGCTGCCGCCCCAGTCCCTGCTGGATTATTGGCAGGAGGGCGACCCGATCCCCCGCGGGATGGATGAGCAGGCCCTGCACCAGCGGGTCAGGGAGAGGGAGAAAGCGTAGAGAGGTAGTAGGATAACGAGATGGGTTGGAGGACAGGAACCCCAATTCTTGTACGACAGTATTTCCACGGAAGCTTGAATCCCTATACAGTTCTACTGCTGCCATGCGATCATAGGAATTCATATAGGGACCTCCTGGTTCATTTGATTTCGGTTCAGTTTTTTGTCCGTATCCCCTTTACAGATAACCGCTGTTTAATTGCGTATACCACGGGTACACCTAGCCTGTGGTGTTAGAGTTGGACGCTCCGAAACAGGTCCCGCTTTTTGGCATATTTCACAAAGGATAAAAAAATCAGTGTTCCGCTCTTGCTTTTTTGCGCGGAACGGGGTATACTTGGGACAGTCAACCGCGAACCATCGGTTCCGGAGTTGGAAAGGTCGTGAGTGTATGAGCGAAGAATACGGCTCCAACTTCATAACGCTGACCGACGAGGACGGAAACGAGTTCGAGCTGGAGCATCTGGACACCATCGAGTATAACGGAAAGGTCTATATGGCCTTCTTCCCTCTGGTGGAGACAGAGGACGGGGAGACGACGGATGAGGCCGCTGAGGAGGATTACGGTCTGATTATCCTCCGGGTGGACGAGGTGGACGGCGAGGAGCTGCTGTCCGTCATCGAGGACGAGGACGAGCTGGACGCGGCCTACAACGAATTTATGGAAAGCCTTTTTGAGGACGAGGAGGAGTAAATTCCGCCTGCCCTCTGTAAGCAGACGGTACGCCCTGCCGGGTGCGTGATGTGCCCGATTTAGACCCACATTTTTTGAACGGGATTCCGATGCTTGTGGGATGGAGCGCAGGCCTCCCGACCCCCTTCGGGGGTGCTTGGAAGTTGGAAGCGCGGAAGTCATACAGCGGAAACCCACCTGCCCGTAACGTGCAGGTTATAAATTAGGCCACACGGCCATGGCGGGGCTACCGGACGATAACGCCCGAGATCGCATCCCTTCGGGGCGGCGGTTTCGGGCTTTTTCCATTTTGCCGCCGGATTTTGACAGCCAATTTTCCGAATTTGCACCGAAAATCGAAGGAGTGTAGATGTTATAATGATGCTTAACAGGTAAGCGGAAAAAAGAGTAGCGAATAGGAGAAAGCTGTGATACGGTTGAGCTGTGTTTTCGGTAAAATGAAAGTAGCGCAAAAGGCCCCCAGAATGTGAGCACCCAG
>JAJQBJ010000005.1 GCA_021203345.1 Oscillospiraceae bacterium | reverse complement strand
GAGGTCAACGCAGAACGGGCAAAGTTGGGTAAGAAGCCCATCGAGGAGGATGACGGTGACGAGGGCGGCAGTACTCCCGGCGGCGGCACGACGGAAAAGACAGTGTCCACCACCGACCCGGACTGTGGGATGTTCGTCAAAGGCGAGCATGAGCGGCAGTTCGCCTATGAAGCCCACACTGCCTGTGACAGTCACGGCTTTGTTCTGGGCGTGGAGGTGACGGCGGGAAACGTCCACGACAGTGTGGCGTGGGACAAGTTGTACGACGATGTAACAGGCAGACTGGACGTTCAGTTTGTCACCATGGATGCAGGCTATAAGACCCCCTGGATTGCAAAGAAAACATTAGACGACGGGAATCCCCATTCTTCCCTATACCCGGTATACCGGAAATAAGAGGCAATACAAACCCTGGGAGTACGCCTACGACCCGGCAAGTGATACCTACACCTGTCCTCTGGGCGGAGTACTCCGCCACACTACCACAGACCGCAACGGTAAGCGCACCTATCGAACCATACCGGCCAGGTGCCGTAATTGCCCCTGCAAGGCGAAGTGCGGAGCCAATGAAAAGGGGCAAAAGGCTTTCCAGCGCCACATCTGGCAGGAATATCTGGATGTAGTGGAAGGACTGCGAAAGACGGAACGTGGGAAAGCAATTTATGCACAGAGAAAAGAAACCATAGAGCGTGTATTTGCAGATGCGAAGGAAAAGCACGCCATGCGATATACACATCACAGAGGCTTGACCGCAGTCACACGCTGGGTCACGCTCAAATTTGCTGCCATGAACCTGAAGAAGCTGGCGACCTGGAGTTGGAAGGACTCCTTTTCCCGCCTTGTTTTCGCTATTTTTGCGCCGTTTTGCGGAGCTGCTCCTGTCCCTGCTTAGCGTGAATCGGGGTTGTTTGACAGACTGATGGTCCGCCGGCTTTCAGCCGGCGGACCAATTTCGTCGCCTAATAAGTTGCCAACCAGGCCATTCAAGAAAATATGAATATGCTGCGTAAATTCGCGTTGAGCCTGATGAAACAATACAAAGCCAAGACATCTTCCAAATGGGCTATGTCAAAGATTATGTTTGGCTGCCTCCTCCGGCCCCAGACTATTTTGCGGATTCTTTCTCAAAATTGATTTCCGTGACAAATTTCCCCACCCATCCGGCAACACTGAAAAATATGAGACAGCGCCCTTTTTTCTGCCGAACAGGGTTTGGACGCTGCCTCATTGGATATACTATGGATGTACTATTTTAAAGTGCAAAATATTTTATTTTATGAAAGAGAGAGGGCGATTCCTGTATGAGAAAGGGCCGTGAGGTTCCGAAGTTCGTCAAGGGGGCCATGCTGTTCCTGTTGGGCGGCGGATGCTATGCCGGACTGGAGGTGCTGTACCAGGGCGGCACCCATTGGAGCATGGCGGTGCTGGGCGGCGGGCTGTTCCTGCTGATCGGGGGCATGGACAGCTGGAGCCGCGTACCGGTGCCGCTGCTGGCCCAGGGGATTCTGGGCGGGCTGCTGATTACCGCAGCGGAGTTGGCGGCGGGGCTGCTGCTGAACCGGGAGCTGGGCTGGAACGTTTGGAATTACAGCGCCATGCCGGGGAACCTTCTGGGCCAGGTCTGCCCGGCGTTTTCCCTGCTGTGGGGCCTGCTGACCATTGTGGCGGTCTTTCTGGACGATTACCTCCGCTGCCGCCTGTTCGGGGAGCGAATGCCCGCGCTCAGGATGATTTAAACAGCAGCTTCAAACCGGGCCGCCACCGTCTCCAGCAGCCGCCGAATCCGCAGGCCCTGGGGACAGATGTCCTCGCACTTGCCGCAGCGGATACAGTCGGAGGCCTTGCCCTTGCCCTCCGTGGCCCGCTCATAGGCCATGGTCTGAGCGTAGTCAAACCCCTCCTGCTTCAGGGCGTTCAGGCAGGTAAACAACTCCGGAATGGGGATCTGTTTGGGACAGCCGTCCACACAGTACCGGCAGCCCGTGCAGGGCACCAGATCCTGCCGCCAGTAGATATCCCGCACCTGGGCGATGGCGTCGAACTCCGCCGGGGTCAGGGGCTGGAACTCCTTCATATAACTGAGGTTGTCGTTCATCTGGGGCAGGTCGCTCATGCCGGACAGCACCATCATGACCCCCTCGAAGCTGGCAGCAAACCGAATGGCATAGCTGGCGTTGCTGCCGCCGTGCAAATCAGACAGCACTGTCTGGGCCTCGGCGGGGAGGTTCACCAGGCTGCCGCCCTTCACCGGCTCCATGACGATGATGGGTTTGTTATGTGCCCGACAGACCTCATAGCACTGGCGGCTTTGGATGCTGGCGTCCTCGTAATCCACATAGTTGAACTGAATCTGAACCGCCTCGATCTCCGGATGCTTCGTGAGAAGCTGATCCAGCACCGCGGCCTTGTCGTGGAAGGAGATACCCAGATGCTTGATTTTGCCCTCCGCCTTCAGCTGGGAGCAGATCTCATAGGCGCGGGTGGCGGTGAACTTTTTGTCCACCGTGGCGTTCTGGGCGTGCATCAGATAGTAGTCGAAGTAGTCCACGCCGCAGGCATCCAGCTGGCTCTGGAAGAAGGGCAGGATGTCCTCCTCCTTCTGAAAGCAGCTGCCGGAGAGTTTGTCCGTCAGCTGAAAGGCGGAGCGGGGATAGCGCTTCACCAGACAGTCCCGCAGGGCTGTTTCGCTTTGCCCGCCGATGTACACATGGGCCGTATCAAAATAGGTGAAGCCCGTCTCCAGAAAGGCGTCCACCATCCGGGTGAACTCCACATAGTCCACCTTATCCCCGTCCTTCGGGAGACGCATACAGCCAAAGCCGAAATTTTTCATTGCAGATTCCTCCAATCGCAGTTTCGCAGATGTCCATATTTTACTGCAAAATGCTTCCGATTGCAAATTTTTTTGTGCAAGTAGTCAGGCGGGGGCCTTCGGCTTTCACAGGCGAAAGTATTGACGAACTAATTCGCTAAATTTTTTGCAAAAACGCTTGACAAAAGATGCGAAATGGGCTATACTAATTTTCAAAGCAACGGAGTTCGGAAAGCTGGGGCAACGGATCGAACTCCGTATTTTTTAAATGGTCGATTGTAAAATGAAGTTGAACACCTAAAAAATCCATAGCGATTGAAT
>JAJQBJ010000090.1 GCA_021203345.1 Oscillospiraceae bacterium | reverse complement strand
CGTTTCTTTTTGCCCCGTCAAAAAGAAATGGGGTTGAAAAAGCCCCCTTCGAGATGGATACCAAATCAGGAATGGCAACCACCTCGCAGTTTGATTTGCCCTGTTTTCCAAACAGGAACCCCAGCAACACAAAATTGATTTCTGTGGGATTCCGGAGCCGGGGGTTGCAAGAAGCCCGGAACTTTGGTAAAATAAGTTCGCAATTTACATATTCCATACGTTCCGAACAGACAGACGGGAGGAGAACCATTATGTCTAAAATCAAGTTTTTGACCGATTCCGCGGCGGATATCCCGGCTGAGCAGCTGACGGGGCTGGATATTCAGGTGATGCCCTTCACCATTATCATGAACGGGCAGGAGTATCAGGACGGGGTCAGCTTCACGAATCAGGAGTTCTACCAGATTCTGAAGCAGCAGGAGAAAATTCCCACCCACGCCCAGATCACGGCCTTCCAGCTGGCGGAGCTGTACGCCGGGCTTTTCGCACAGGGCTACACCGATATCATCTATACCACCATCAACGCGAAGGGCTCCGCTACCAATGCCAACGCCAATCAGGCCATATCCCTGTTTCTGGACGAGCATCCCGAGGCAAAGGGCAAGCTGAACATCTATGTCATTGACTCCAAGGCCTATACCTACGCCTACGGCTATGCTGTGGTGGAGGGGGCGAAAATGGCCCGGGACGGGAAGGACGCGCCGGAGATTGTCGCCTTTATTCAGGATTGGATTGACCATGTGCGGATTCTGTTTGCGCCCTATAACCTGAGCTTTGCGAAAAAATCAGGCCGGGTTTCCGCCGCCGCCGCATTCCTGGGGGATGCGCTGGGATTGAAGCCCATTATGAGCTTTCCCAACGGGGACAGCGTTGTGCTGTCAAAGGTTCGGGGCGAGAAAAACCTGATTCCCTCCATTCTGAAAATCATGCAGCAGGAAATCGAGCCTGATTCCCCCTATTTCGTCATTTTCGCGGAGCTGGATGAAAAGAATCAGGAGATGCTGGTGGCGGCGGAACAGGCCATGGGCCGCCCCTGTGACCTGCATTTCTACATCGGCGGGGTGATCGCCATCAACGCCGGGCCTGACCTGACCGGTATCATTTACCGAAAGAAGGAGGCGTAAGCCTTGCCGTTACCCATTCTACTGCTCTCCGGAACGGCGGAGTCCTCTGTGGAGGAGGCGGTGGCGACAGTCTCTGAAAATATCTCCTCCACCACGGACAGCATCCTGACCTCGCTGGGGCTGGCTCTGGGGTCGCTGGCCCTGAGCAACGTACTGTCCGCCGCCGTGATTCTGGTGGTATGCCTGATTTTCACCCGGCTACTGCTGCGGATGGTGAGCCGGTTCCTGGAGCGCTCCAAGCTGGATAAAACCCTCCACACCTTTATCCGCACCGGGACGCGAGTAGTTCTGTATATCCTGACGGGAATCATCGTGGTCGGCTCCATGGGCTTTGACGTGACCTCCCTGGTGGCGGCCCTGTCTGTGGTCGGCCTGGCCGTATCCCTGGCGCTGCAAAACACCCTGTCCAATGTGGCGGGCGGCATCATGATTCTGGCTACCAAGCCCTTTTTGGTGGGTGACTACATCGAAAGCGGCGACCAGAGCGGCACGGTGCTGGAGATCGGGATGTCCTATACCCGCATCAACACCATCGACAACAAGCGTGTCTCCATCCCCAACAGCACCATCTCCAGCGCGAATATTGTGAACTACTCCACCGAGGGCAACCGGCGGGTGGTGCTGACCTTTAACGTGGCCTATGAAAACGACGTGGAAAACGTCAAGCGGGCCCTCCTGACCGCCATCAGCCGGTGCGACAAGGTGATTACCGACGAGGGACACGAGCCCTTTGCCCGCCTGACCGCCTACGGGGACAGCGCCATCACCTATACCCTCCGGGCCTGGTGCAAAAACCCGGACTACTGGGATGTGTACTATTTCCTGCTGGAGGAAACGGGCCGGGTCTTTGCCGAAATGGGCGTGGTGGTCAGCTATAACCGCCTGAACGTGGAAATCGTCAACGCCGACGGAACGCAGGCGTATCCCGGGAAGGTGTGATGCGCCTGCCCCGGATACGATAGCATACCGGGGTCGTCCTCAAACTGTGAAGCAGCTCCCCTCTTTGATAGGGTATCCATTACGAAGGGGCTTTTTCGACCCCATTTCTTTCAATGGCGGAAAGAAACGGTGTCGACCCGCCTGCGACTCGCATGGCCTGGCGGCCATCGCGCCCTGTCAACTGGCGCAAGTCCCAAACAAAAAACACGAGGAGAATGTTCATGGCCCTGTCCTGGCAGCAATTTATCATCGTCTGTCCCCTGGTTTTTCTGGCGGGGATGGTGGACGCCATCGCGGGCGGCGGCGGGCTGATTTCTCTGCCGGCCTATCTGATTGCCGGTCTGCCGACCCACTTCGCCATTGCCACCAACAAATGCAGCTCCAGCATGGGAACGACCATGGCGCCCTGGCGCTATGCACAGGACGGGTACATCCCCTGGCGACAGGCGGCCTGCTGCGTGGGGTGCGCGATTTTAGGCTCCTGCGGCGGGGCGCAGCTGGCGCTGCACCTCAGCGACGCGGTGTTTCAGGTCATTATGCTGGTGATTTTGCCCCTGACTGCGGCCTATGTGTTGCTGGGGCGCTCGCTGGACGGAACCCGTCCGCCCTATTCCCTGCTGCGAACTACCCTGTTGAGCATGTGCGTGGCGCTGGTGATCGGCGTGTACGACGGATTCTACGGCCCCGGCACCGGAACCTTCCTGCTGCTGTTTTTGACCGGGGTGGCCCATATGGAGCTGGCCAAGGCCAACGGCGTGACAAAGGTCATCAACCTGACTACCAACCTCTCTGCGCTGGCGGTGTACCTCTACAGCGGAAAGGTGCTGCTGCTCCTGGGCGTCACGGCGGGGCTGTTCAGCATTGCGGGAAATTATGTGGGAACCCGCTTTTTTGACCACGGCGGCAAGCGGTTTGTCAAGCCGGTGATGCTGCTGGTGCTTGTGATTTTTTTCGCCAAGGTGTTGCTGGAGCAGTTGGGCGTGGTGTAGCGCACCGGAAAAATCCCTCCTGAAAATCGCATAAAACCCCCTTCCCATTCGTGAAGTGCCCCCTGTCAAGTAGACAGTGAAAAAACAAAAAAGTCTTTCCATG
>JAJQBJ010000030.1:1445-3158 GCA_021203345.1 Oscillospiraceae bacterium | reverse complement strand
AGTGAAGATAAAAACGGCGATAAAAACCAGTAACATAATAATAAAATCAAAATGAAAAAAAGCGCTCGACTACATCAAACGATCCGGACGGCTCTCGGGGAAATACCTGACTGGTGTGGGTATTACGCCGGATCTTGCTTATGAACAAATGATGGGCGCTAAACGTGCTTTTCATCAGGAAAAGGGCAAACAGTATCAGCACCTTGTTGTCAGTTGTGATCGGGAACTGCAGAACGCGACTGTCATGACTCAGATTGGGTACGAGATGGCAGAATTTTTCAGCGATTATCAGGTTTTGATTGCGACCCACACAGATACGGCTAATTTGCATTGTCATCTGGTGATCAATACCGTGAACATGCTTACTGGCAAGAAGCTGTCAATCAGAAGGAAAGATTTTTGGAGTTTCATCAAGTTCGCGAATAATATCTTTACTGCGCATGGTTTGCCGGAGATTGGTGCGAAACAAGTATATGAGCTGATCTTCAATGATCCGGACGAGGTGCTTCAGGATGACTGGGAAGAGTTTGATGATGAGCTTTATGCTGAACTTGAGACGCTGCAGTCGGGACTGGGTGTATGTCGGGCGATCTATTTTACGGACGAGGAGGCAGAGCGGAAGGATGTGTTGCAGACCATTTTGAGATTAAGAAAGATTGAGGACAATTAATTCAGGGAGGCGACTGTTCTCTGTTCTGGCGTTAAATACTATTAAATAAAATAAGGGCAAACATAATCATAGCATTGTTTGTATATCTTGGATATATAGCGATACACGGAGGGGGTGAGATAACCTTGCGAAACAAGCCTACATATTATATCTGGCGCAGCGACTATGCTACGCAGCAGGAATTTGAATGTGAACGTGATAAATATATCAGGATTGGTTTCCGGGTTGTCTCATTCCTTGACGGCCCGGCGGATGCCGACATCAACACTGGAATCAAAGCTTTGATAAAAAATCATTGGGATAGAAATTGAAGATACTGAACAGTTAAAAATACGGAACGTTTATGAAAATCAGATAGTGTACACATCGGGAAGGGCTTCGACCAACCATTCACACCGGCATAAAGAGTGTAAGTCTTTCTGCTGTCCATGTAGTTATACCTCTTTTATGATTTCCTTTTGCTTCTGTTGCATGAAAAAATTGCTCCTGTTTTCTCAGTCAATTATCTTCATCTTCCTTTCTTTTTTGAGCCGCTGATCGGCTTTTTACAGTATTATACTCCCTGAAACTGTCTCTGTCTATTGCCGCTTTGTCATAAAAAAATAAAAATTTTATAGATAATCTCTTCTGTATATAATACATTTACATTGTGTTATAGTAATATAATTACATCGGAGGATCCGCAGATGAATGCAGGATATGTCCGTTTGTCCAGAGATGACGACCACAAAAATTACGTTTCAATAGAGAATCAGAAACTGATTATCAATCAGTACGCTGACGAACAGGGGGAGACGATTGATCGCTGGTATGAGGATGATGGTATCTCCGGTTATGTTTTTGACCGGCCGGGATTTCAGCAGCTCATGGAGGATCTGGACAAGGATATTGATACTGTCTATGTGAAAGATTTTTCCCGCCTTGGCAGGCATAATGCAAAGGTTCTGTTGCTGCTGGATGAATTTCAGGAGCGAGGGAAACATCTGATCGTCATTGATGATAATTATGATTCCATGGACTCCAGTGATGACACCATTGGTATC
>JAJQBJ010000030.1:0-1435 GCA_021203345.1 Oscillospiraceae bacterium | reverse complement strand
AAAATCAAAGGTGCCATTTGCGCCAGACAAAAACAGGGAACCCTGATCACCCGGCCTCCCTTGGGCTACCAGAGGAATGCGACAGATAAGACGAATCTGGAGATTGTTCCAAAGGAAGCAGATATAGTGAAGGAGATTTATGATCTTTATCTTTCTGGCTCCGGTTATCGTAAAATTTCACTGTATTTGACGGAACAGGGGACGCCTACGCCGTCTATGATACAAAGAGAACGTGAATTGGAAGAAGGGCGTCTGTCGAAACGGGCGATTGCCTTCAGGTGGTCTGACGGCATGGTCAAGGACATTCTGGACAGTGATTTTTATATTGGTACCTTTCGTCTGAAAAAAAGGATGAGAAAAACGGTTCATGGAAAAGATAAGCGTGTTCCAAAAGAAGAACAGATCGTTTTTGAGGATCATCATCCGGCTATCATTGATAAAGCAACGTTTGATCTGGTACAGGAATTAAAGGAAAAGCGTAATCGGACCAATTATCGCGGAAGCCGCGGACAGTGGCCTGGATCGGAAATCCCTAATCCATTCGGAAGCTGTCTGTATTGCAAGGACTGCGGCAGCCGGCTCACGCCGATCAAACGCCAGACGTCCAGCAGGGAACGGAAATATTATATCTGCACTACCTACAATACGAAAGGCAGGCAATACTGCGCAAAGGCTCATCTGATCGAGGAAGAGGATCTGATGGAAGATGTACTGACGTATATCAAAATGTGCCGGAACGCGTTATGCGAAGTGATCGCCACCTATGATCTGAAAGATTTTGAAGCTGAGAAAAAATCTCTGGAAGAAAAACGCCAGGATTTATATATGGAAATCAATGAGCGTAAAAACCAGTTAAAGGTACTGCTGACGCAAAAGGTAAAGGATTTGGCGGCAGCTGCGGGCAACGAAGAACTGGTAAAAGAAGCATATGAATCCTTACAGAAAGATTTGCTCGCTCAGATTCACGGTATGGAGATGCAGCTGAAAGAACTGGATGAAACCGCCGTGGAGACGCCGGATGTAAAAGATAAACTGAGAAGTGCGCTGGATGTGGTGGATAAGATTATCGCCGGTGGAACTCTTACCCGAAGAGATATTGAAGTGCTGATAGAACGAATCGAAGTGGATGAGAATGGAATGCCGGAGATCACTCTGAAATATGGCCTGTCTGATCTTATCACATACAGCCCCGCCGAGGAAATGAATCGCCTGGAGAATACCATCATTACCATTGTGATGAAACTGATCAGCGAGGACGGGCGCGGCTATACCTCCGCAAAATATCTGTCGAAGCATATCACGGACCTTGGGTTCCGAAAATCTAAGAGGAGTATTCTCCCATATATCGGCTTAATGAAAGAACTGGGGATATTGGAAGATACTGAGGATCCGTTAAAGCCTTATAATATTGTAAAATCAAAGGAAGAAATAGCCA
>JAJQBJ010000107.1 GCA_021203345.1 Oscillospiraceae bacterium | reverse complement strand
GGCTGACAGGGACGCTCTCATTGAGGAGCTTTCCGCGAAGATCCGCCGGCTTGAAGCTGATTCCACAATCTCAAACTGACACTCCTATGTCGGCCTGCCAACCTACAGCGGCGGTCCGGCATATACGCAACGCATCTCATCCATCTCATCCAAAGCTTCATGGGAACCGGGATAAGCGGTCGCTCTCAGCTGTGCCTCAATCCGATTCAGTTCCGCGAATTTCCCCTCACACCTTGGGTCAGCGGAGTGCATCGCCGAGATTTCGCGGATCAGTTCCTGCTTCCGGGCTTCCAGCTGCTGTCTCTGCGTCTCGCGGCACGACCTGTCCGTCATATGATGAATGGACGGATTCGATGGATTCGGTGGTTTCTGCCCACTCCCCTCCTCTGTAACCGACAAAACCTGCTCTACAGGCTTTGATGCGATCCTTCCCTCAATGAGATTCACACATTCGGCGATATCCTGTTTCAATCTGTACCCACCGGAAAAGGTATGGCTGTTCCCGTCTCTCATCTCCAGAATCATCGCCGGATATCCCGCCCCGAATTTAGACTCTTTTACCTTCGCAATATCGCGCATCGGAAAAATGAGTGCGTCTTTTTTCTTCGCCATTGCAGACGATACAGCCGCTCCCACCGCGCCAAACGCGACAGATGCCGCCGTCCTGGCCGCCATCCCGCTCGCCTTAAAGTGATATTCCAGATGATCACTGTATATCATCATGATTCCTTCGGCTTTTGAAAAGCCGACCTTTTTCTCTCCCACAAACCAGGTCAGCTTTACTGACTTTAAGGCGGGAATGTTATTTTCTGTTTTTGTCTGTGCTGGACTCATATGTCATTTCTCCTCATTCACACTCACTGATACCTGTATTGGTCCATCTGTTTTGTCCCACAATTCGTTTACCCCGCCAGCGCCGTCTCCCTGGCATTGATCAGGATCAGATTTGCCTTCTCATACTCATTCAGCATATCCTCGCTGAAATCCGCCGCTTCCACCGTACCGCTGTACCATGATTTCGCGTCAAAATAAGCCTGCAGTTCCGCGTCGTCAAACTTTCTTCCATGCCGGGCGTAAATTTCATTCCGTGCATAACGCAGCTCTTCCTGTGTCAGCCCCTCCAGATCCGACTCGCTTAGATACGCGGTAGAACTTGTCGGGAGAATATAGTCGTCCGCCGCGTCGTCTTCCTCAGGCTCTGAGCTGTCCGCCGTCGTCGAATCCTGAGCAGCAGCGCAGCCGTCAAACATTTTATTTGCAGATGTCACTGCCGACATGTCAAAATTGCTGATATCCAGCTCAGTCAGACTGCTGCAGTCGGAAAACATATACGACATTGTTGTTACGTTTGACGTGTCAAAACTACTGACATCCAAATCGGTAAGACCGCGACAGTTGGAAAACATAAAGCTCATATCTGTCACATTCGATGTGTCAAAACTGCTCAAATCCAGTTCTGTAAGATATTCGCAATAAGAAAACATCTCTTTCATACTCTGCACGTTCGATGTGTCAAAACCGCTCAAATCCAGTTCTGTGATATCCGTCATATAAAACATGTGCGACATATCGGCCACGCCCGATGTATCAACGCCTGTCATGTCTATGCTGGTTATATAGAAGCAACTGCCAAACAGGTATCCGGAATCTTCTGGCAGCCGCACACCCCCGTCAGCCGCGATATACAGATTAACGTTATCGCCAATCTCCGTCACCCACGCCCTCACGCTTCCGTCTTCCGCCACCGATACATCCCAACTGCCGTCCGGTTCGTCCTCAAGCGTACTTAAGAATGTCACGGTTGAAATCTCCTTCCGCTTCCAGCCTGACCTGAAAATGGAATCAGATGAGGAATCGCTATTCGATACCGACATCAGGACATTTTTGGACAGGTTCGTGCATCCGGCATACATATAACTCATTGTTTCCGCGCTTGACAGGTCGAATCCATCCGTATTCACCTGCGTAAGCGCACTGCTGTAAGCGAACATATAACTCAGATTCGTGGCAGCGGAAGTGTCAAACGTACTCACATCCAGAGTCGTCAACCCGGTACAGTAGGTAAACATCGATCCCATGTCTGTCACGAACGACGTATCAAATCCACTCACGTCCAGCTGCGCCAGATCGGTACAAAGGGCAAACATTCCGTACATATCTGTCACAGACGAGGTATCGAAAGAACTCACATCCAGAGACGTCAGATCCATACATCCGGCAAACATAAAAGCCATATCTGTCACATTCGATGTGTCAAATCCGCTCACATCCAACTCCTCCAGGCTGCAGCAGTAGTAAAACATGCCGTTCATGCTTGTCACATTGGAGGTGTCCACTCCGGTCAGGTCAATCTCCGTCATATTCTCATAATAATTAAACAGATCCTCACAGTCTTCCGGCAGAATAACGCCTCCCTTTGCCGCGATATACAGATCCGCGCCGTCACTCTCATCCACCCACGCTTTGACCGAACCATCCTGCTCATCCGACACATCCCAGCTGTCGTCCGGCTCATCCGCACGCGTATCCAGAAATGTCACGGACGTGATCTCGTCCCTTCTCCACTCCTCCGATCCGAGTACATAATAGATGTCATCATCATAGTCGACCAGCGAATCAGACATGAGCGTATGCGTTCCCCTTGATGAAAAACGATTTACACCCCAGATAGTGTAATACAGGGCGAGCAGGGCGAAAACAAGCACGAAAATAATCTTCACTGATTTCGGCATGGCGCCCTTCTTCTTTGACATGTCCGATGTGACAGATGTCCTGTCAGGAACCGCGTCCGCCGAGGCCAGCTGCCGCTTAAATTCCCGCATATCCATCGTCCGTGCATTCGCCTCCAGCTCCAGCGCCCGGGTCAGTGCCGCGACCACATGGGACGGCAGCGGATGTTCCGCCGGGAACAGGATCGGCACCTTGTTGAAAGAACGCTCCATCGCCTCCGGAATCACCTTCCCGGTCAGGCAGTAGTACATCGTCGCCGCCATGCTGTATACATCGCTCCAGCTGCCCAGCGCCGCCGTCTGCGTATACTGCTCCGGCGCGCTGAAATATTTCTTTGCCACCGCCATGGATGCCTGTCCCTGCGTCGCTCTCATATCCACTGCCGCGCCCATATCCAGCAGCCGCGCCGTGCCGTCCGGCTGCACCATGATATTGTCCGGTGAGATATCCCGGTGG
>JAJQBJ010000019.1 GCA_021203345.1 Oscillospiraceae bacterium | reverse complement strand
GTAGTCTCGAATTTTTGCTTTTTCGAGTGTCTACTCTAAGGGGACTATATCATACTGTATAAGGGGGTAGTCCTTCTTTTTGAGCACAAAATATGCCGATGTCTCGTCGAGTTGACATAATCACATAAAAATCTGCAAAAAGGTGAACGATACCCCGGAGAATCGGGGGATTTCGACCCTTACTGCGCGCCTTCGGCCAGAACCTCCGCGACCAGAGAACGCTCGTCCATGGGGTGAATGACGCCCTTGATCTCCTGCCCCAGCTCGTGGCCCTTTCCGGCCAGGATCACCAGATCCTCTGGCGCAGCGTGGGAGATGGCCCAGCGGATGGCCTCCTTCCGGTCGGGAATGGTGGTGCAGGCGCCACCCGCGTTGTGAACGCCGGTTTCAATGTCGTGGATGATGTCCATAGGCTCTTCGTCCCGGGGGTTGTCAGAGGTCACCACCGTCACGTCCGCCAGCCGGGCGGAAATCGCGCCCATTTCAAACCGGCGATCTCTGGCCCGGTTGCCGCCGCAGCCGAACACGCAGATCATGCGTCCCTCCACACAGGGCCGCAGGGCTTTCAGCAGAGATTCCAGACTGACCGCGTTGTGGGCGTAGTCAATCATGATCTCGCTGCCGTTGGGGAGGGGAAGCCGCTCCATGCGCCCCCGCACCTGAACGGTGGACAGCGCCTTTTTCACGTCGTCGGCGGGAACGCCGAGATTCCGGCAGACCGCGTAGGCGGCCAGCGCATTGTAGGCGGAAAATTCGCCGGGCAAATCTACGAACACCGTTTCCTGCTCCGGGGAGAGCAGCGTGACATTCACGCCCTTCCGCCCCAGGGATTCCGCGCTGGCCTTCCAGTTGGCGGCACGGTGGATGCCGTAGGTCTGAACCGCGCAGGTACAGCCGTCCATCATGGTGGCGGATGCGTCGCTGTCCGCATTGAACAGCCCCACCCGGCACTGGCGGAACAGCATGGCCTTGCACCCGGCGTATTCCTCCATGGAGGCGTGTTCCAACGGGCTGAGGTGATCCGGGGTCAGGTTGGTGAAAATACCGTAGTCAAACTGAATACCCTCGGTGCGATCCAGCTTCAGGGCCTGAGAGGATACCTCCATAATGGCGTAGTCGCAGCCGCTGTCCACCATTTGGCGGAGATATTGATGAATCAGATAGGACTCCGGGGTGGTATGCTCGGCGGGGATGCGCTCTGCACCGGTGATGATCTCCACCGTGCCGATCAAACCGGCCTTGTGGCCCGCCTTTTCCAGAATGTCGTGAATCATATAGGTAGTGGTGGTTTTGCCCTTGGTGCCGGTGACGGCGATGGTGGTCAGCGCCCGGGCGGGATAGCCGAACCAGGCGGCGGACAACTCCGCCAGCGCCAGCCGTCCGTTCTCCACCTGGAGAACGGTCACGCCCTCCGGAACTGAAACGGGATGCTCCACCACCAGGGCGGCAGCGCCCTTCTCCAGCGCCATGGGAATATACTTGTGTCCGTCGGACACGGTGCCGGAGACGCAGACAAACAGACTGCCGGGGCTTACCTTCCGGGAGTCATAGACCAGGTCGGTGATGTCCAGGTCTGTGCTGCCCTGGAGCAGCGTGTAGGGCAGATTTTGAAATAACGTAAGCAGCTTCATAGAAACCTCCGTAAACAACAAGTTATCACTCCGGCAGCTCGCCCTCAAAAACGGTAACGGCGGGGCCGGTCAGCAGAATGTGTCCGTCGGTGGGGTCATAGGCGATATCCAGCTCGCCCCCCAGCAGGCGAACCTTGACATGGGAGCCGGTTTTGCCCGTGGTGTAGCAGGCAAAGGCCGAGGCACAGGCCCCGGTGCCGCAGGCCAGGGTTTCCCCGGAGCCGCGCTCCCACACCCGCATCCGAATCGTGCCGGAGTCCATCAGCTGAACGAACTCGATGTTGCACCGGTCCGGGAACATGGGGTCATGCTCCAGCAGGGGGCCGATGGTTTCCAGCCCGCAATGGTCTACATCGTCCACCCACAGAACCGCATGGGGGTTGCCCATGGAAACACAGGTCATCTGGAACGTCTGGCCCTGGACGGTGATGGGGTGTTCGATGACGGGACTGCCCAACCCTACCACGGGCAAGGCGTCCGCGTCCAGACTGGGGCAGCCCATATCCACCCGGGCGCGGGTCACCTGGCCCTGTTCCACCGTCAGCGCCAGCGTTTTGATACCGCTTTTCGTCTCGATGGACACCTGGGTTTTGTCTGTCAGCCCCTTGTCATATACGAATTTACCCACGCAGCGGATGCCGTTCCCGCACATGGAGCCCTCCGACCCGTCGGCGTTGAACATAATCATGCGAAAATCAGCGACCTCCGAGGCGGCGATCAGAATCAGACCATCCCCGCCAATGCCGAAGTGCCGGTCACTGACCCGCCGGGCCAGAGCGCCGGGGTCGTCCGGAAGGCGGCGGGTGCAGTCCATGTAAATATAGTCGTTGCCGCAGCCGTTCATCTTTGTAAATTTCATAAAAATTCCTCCATTTAAGAAAGCTCCCATGGGTTTGTTCCTCTGCATTTTAATCCCAATGGGGCCTCCGTGTCAAGGGAGACGAGCCGGGTACGCGAAATTGTAAAAAAGAACAGCGTCATCTGATTCGCGCGGAACAGAACGGATTGAAAGAACGAGCAATCACGTTTGCAAGCGGGGCTATACAAAGCAAAAACGGCTTACATTGCCTGCGGGTCTGGTTACAAGGTAAATTTGAAAACACGTTGCAGAACCGTGGCCCGTTCTTCCCGGGCCACGGGAAACAGGGGTTTTTCTTTGGCGGGTCGACACCGTTTCTTTTTGCCCCGTCAAAAAGAAATGGGGTTGAAAAAGCCCCTTTCGTGATGGATACCTAATCAGAAGCGGCAACCACCGTGTGGGTTGAACGATTCTCGATTACTCAAATTTCGATTTCCCTGAATTGGAAACAGAAGCCGTTGACGGCGGCGCAAAAAAAAGGTACAATACTTCCGAGGCATCCCGCCGAAGCAAACGGCCTGGACGGGATGCGGTATCCCATTTGACGATTATCAAGGATGAACGAATATGAGCGAACGAATTTACGAAATTGAGGACGGCCTGCTGCTGTGCGAGCAGTGCGGCCGGGAATACACCAGTAATCTGTCAGAGTGCCCTTATTGCGAGGCGGAGCGGCAGGCCAAGCTCATTGCAAAGCATGGCAGCTATAAGCCCCGGTGGGCCACGGCGCTGGGGGTGATACTGGCGGTGGTGCTGGTTGCCGGGGCAGCGCTGCTGGTGCGGAGCGCGGCCCTCAGCGGCGGCTGGAGCATTGGCCGGGAGTACGCCACGGAGGATGAGGACGCCCAGGTGAAAACGGTAGGCGCGGGAACCACCCAGCAGCAGACGGATCTGGACAGCGTGGTTACGGAACCCAAGCCGACGGAGTCGGACGATACGACCTCAGCGGACGAGGAAAGTGCCGAATCGGACGATGTAACCTCGGAGGACGAGGAGAGCGCAGAATCGGACGATGTGACCTCGGAGGACGAGGAGAGCGCAAAATCGGACGATACGACCACAGAGGACGAGGAAGACGCAGAATCGGACGACACGACCACAGAGGACGAGGAAAGCGCAGAGCCGGACGGTGAGGACACTGAGGACGAATGACCCCGCCCGATTTCCGGGGAGAACATTCGGATGTGGAAATGTGCAAAACCCTTGTTATTTCCCCCAAAATGAGCTATGATAGCTAGACAGTAGTGTTCGACAGTGTTCGACAGAAAGCTGTCGATTCTGTGCAAATATACTCTGCTTAGCAATATTTCGAGTAAGATATGGAGAAACCGAACTATGAGCCTTCGCATTGGAATTGATATCGGCTCGACCACGGTGAAGGTGGTCGTGCTGAACGAGAAAAATGAACTGCTGTTCCGCTCCTACGAGCGGCACTTTTCCAAGGTGCGGGAAAAGACCATCGAGATTTTGGATCGCATCAAGGACAACTTAAAGGGAAAACAGGTGAAGCTGGTCATCACCGGCTCGGCCGGTTTGGGCGTGGCGAAGGCCAGCGGCCTGGATTTTGTGCAGGAGGTCTACGCCACCGCCGCCGCCGTGGACACCTATGTTCCCGGTACGGACGCGGTGATCGAGCTGGGCGGCGAGGACGCCAAGATCATCTTCTTCGGCGGCGCACTGGAGGAACGGATGAACGGCTCCTGCGCCGGCGGCACCGGCGCCTTCATCGACCAGATGGCGACCCTGATGAACGTCACAGCCGACGAGCTGGACGCCCTTTCCCTGAAACATGAAAAAATTTATCCCATCGCCTCCCGCTGCGGCGTGTTCGCCAAGTCGGACATTCAGCCCATCCTGAATCAGGGCGGGCGGAAGGAGGACGTGGCGGCCTCCATCTTCCAGGCGGTGGTGGATCAGACCATCGCCGGTCTGACCCAGGGCCGAGAGCTGACGGGCAAAATCGTATTCCTGGGCGGCCCCCTGCATTTCCTGATGGGCCTGCGGGAGCGCTTTGTGGATACGCTGAAGCTGGACGAGGAACACGCCATTTTCCCGGAGGACGGCGACTGCTTCGCGGCCATGGGCGCGGCGCTCTGCTCCGGGGACTATGAGGAGGCGCTGTTCGACAACCTGCTGGAAAAGCTGGAGAACTCCGTGGGGGCGGTCAGCTCCATCAACACGGCCCCGCCGCTGTTCACCAGTCAGGCGGAGTATGACGACTTCTGCGCCCGGCACAACGCCAACCATCCCCCGGTGGCAGACCCGGCGACCTATACCGGCCCCGCCTATCTGGGCATTGATGCGGGCAGCACCACCACCAAGCTGGTGTTGATTACCCCGGACGGGGGCATCCTCTATCAATATTACCACTCCAATCTGGGCAATCCCGTGGCTATCGTCCGGGAGGAGCTGGGCAAAATCTATGACCTGTGCGGCGACCGCATCACCATCTGCGGCACCGGCGTCACCGGCTACGGCGAGGATTTGATTCGGGAGGCGTTCCGCTGTGACCTGGGTCTGGTGGAGACAGTGGCCCACCTGAACGCCGCCCGCCACTTTAACCCCGACGTGGACTTCATCATCGACATCGGCGGGCAGGACATGAAGTGCTTCAAAATCCGCAACGGCTCGGTGGACTCCATCATGCTCAACGAGGCCTGTTCCTCCGGCTGCGGCTCCTTTATCGAGACGTTTGCCAAGGCCGCCGGGTACGACATTGCGGATTTCGCCAGGCTGGGCCTGTTTACGGAAAAGCCCGTCAGCCTGGGTTCCCGCTGCACGGTATTCATGAATTCCTCGGTGAAGCAGGCCCAGAAGGACGGCGCATCCGTGGCGGATATCTCGGCGGGCCTGTCCATCTCCATTGTGAAGAATGCGATTTACAAGGTGCTGCGGATGTCCTCGGCGGATGATTTGGGCCAGCATATCGTGGTGCAGGGCGGCACGTTCCACAATGATGCGGTGCTGCGGGCCTTTGAGCAGGAGCTGGGCCGCAACGTGACCCGGCCCACCATCGCCGGTGAAATGGGCGCGTTTGGCGCGGCGCTGGCCGCCAAGGAGCTGGGACAGACCCACTCCACCATCCTGACCCGGGAGGAGCTGGCGAACTTCCAGCACACGGCGCGGCCCCTGACCTGCAACGGCTGCACCAACCACTGCGCCCTGACGGTCAACACCTTTGACGGCGGGCGGCGGTTTATCTCCGGGAACCGCTGTTCCAAGCCCCTGGGCAAGAAGGACAAGCATCTGCCCGATCTAATGAAGTACAAATACAACAAGCTCCGCGCCCTCCAGGGCAAGGGAAACGGCACCGGGGCCAGAGGACGCATCGGTATCCCCTTCGGCCTGAATATGTACGAGAATCTGCCCTTCTGGTTTGAATTCTTCACAAAGCTGAACTTTGAGGTGGTGCTGTCCCCGGAGTCCAGCCGGAAGCTGTACATCAAGGGACAGCGCACCATCCCCTCGGATACGGTGTGCTACCCCGCAAAGCTGCTCCACGGCCATGTGCTGGCCCTGCTGGAGGAGAAGGTGGACGCCATTTTCTACCCCTGTATGAGCTATAACTTTGACGAGCATATCAGCGACAACAACTACAACTGTCCGGTGGTGGCCTATTATCCCGACCTGCTGGCGGTCAATGTGCCGGGGCTGCAGGACGTGAAGTATCTGCACGACTACTTCGGTCTGCACCGGCCCAAGGACTTTGAGAAGCGGGCGGCGGCCTATTTCGAGGAGCAGTTCAGCGTGCCGAAAAACGAGACGGTTCAGGCCGCCAGAGCCGCTTACCGGGCCTATGACGCTTATCGGGCCGACCTGCACCGGGAGGCGCAGGAATACATCAAATTCGCCCGGGAAAACGACAAGCCCATCATGGTGGTGGCAGGACGGCCCTACCACATGGACCCGGAGATCAACCACGGTATCAACGACCTGATTACCTCCTTCGGCTTTGTGCTGGTGACGGAGGACGCGGTATCGGACAAGCTGGACAAGCAGCCCCGGACGGTGCTGAACCAGTGGACCTATCACGCCCGGATGTACAACGCCGCCCGGTATGTCTGCACCCAGGACGATATGGAGCTGATTCAGCTGGTGTCCTTCGGCTGCGGCGTGGATGCCATCACCGGCGACGAGATGCGGAGTATTCTGGAAAAGGGCGGCAAGCTCTACACCCAGCTGAAAATCGACGATATCTCCAACCTGGGGGAGGTAAAGATTCGGATTCGCTCCCTGATTGCGGCGGTAGAGGCCCGGAAGAAACAGCGGGCCGACGCCAGACCTGCGTAACATAGATGGAAAGGAAAACCCATGGCAGAATTAGTATATGACGAAACCGGCCGCCTTCTCTTTACCAAGGAGATGAAGGAGGAATACACCATCCTGATGCCCCAGATGCTGCCCATCCACTTTGGCATGTTCCGCAAGATGCTGGAGCTGGAGGGCTATCATGTGGATCAGCTGAACAACGAGGGCCGAACCGTAGTGGATGAGGGGCTGAAATACGTCCACAATGATACCTGTTACCCCGCCCTGCTGGTGATTGGGCAGTTTATGGACGCCATTAAAAACGGCGGCTATGACCCCCATAAGGTGGCCCTGATGATTACCCAGACCGGCGGCGGCTGCCGGGCCAGCAACTACATTCACCTCCTGCGGAAGGCGCTGAAAAAGGCGGGGATGGAGTATATTCCCGTGATCTCCGTCTCCTTCGGACTGGAGAAGAACCCCGGCTTTACCCTGTCCATTTCCCTGATCCGCAAGCTGATTTACGCCATGATGTATGGCGACGTGATTATGTGGACGGCCAACCAGGTGCGGCCCTATGAGGTCAACGCCGGGGACACCGACCAGATGGTGGAGGACTGGACAAACCGGCTGATCGACCGCTTCACCGCCGGGAAGGGGATGAGCCGCAAACAGATGCAGTCCGGCTTTGACGAGATTCTGACGGACTTTGCCAACATCCCCGTGGCCGGGGAGCCAAAGGTGCGCGTCGGCGTGGTGGGGGAGATTTACGTCAAGTTCTCCGCCCTGGGGAACAACAATCTGGAGCGGTTCCTGCTCTCCGAAGGGGCGGAGCCGGTGGTGCCGGGCCTGACGGACTTTATCATCTTCAAAATTTACAACCGCGTGGTGGACGTGAATATCTACGGCGGCAGCGCCGCCAAGCGCTGGGTGTGCCAGGTGTTCATGGGCTATGTGGAAAAGTGCCAGCAGGATATGATCGACGCCTACCAGCGCTCCGGACGATTCCGGGCGCCGGGGCGGTTTGCCGACCTCCAGCGGCTGATTAAGGGCTATTTGGGAGACGGCTGCAAGATGGGCGAGGGCTGGCTTCTGACCGCCGAAATGCTGGAGCTGATTCACTCCGGTACCAACAACATCGTCTGCGCCCAGCCCTTCGGTTGCTTGCCCAATCACATTGTGGGGAAGGGCATGATTCGCGCCTTGAAGGACAACTACCCCGATTCCAACGTGGTTGCCATCGACTATGACCCCTCGGCCACCGCCATCAACCAGGAGAACCGCATCAAGCTGATGCTGGCAAATGCCAAAACCATGGAGAAGAAGCGTGCCGCCCGGGAGGCTGAGTCCGAGGCGGAAAAGGTGGGGTGATATCCCGTGCAAGAGGAACAGAAGCGGATTCTGCTGCTGACGACAGGAGGCACCATCGCCTCGCTGCCCACCAGTCAGGGGTTGGCCCCCGGTCTGGAGGGCGACCAGCTGGTTCAGCTGCTGGGCCGCATCGCCAGCCAGTACCGTATCACCGTGCGCGATTTGTTGCAGCTGGATTCCTCCAACATCCAGCCGGAGGAGTGGCAGGTCATCGCCGAGGCTGTGTATCAGGCCCGGAGCGACTATGACGGCATTGTCATCACCCACGGCACGGACACCATGGCCTATACTTCCTCGGCGCTGTCCTTTATGCTGCTGAACATCCGGATTCCCGTGGTGCTCACCGGGGCGCAGCTCTCCATCGACCATCCGCTGACGGACGCGGTGGACAATCTCCGCACGGCGCTGGCTATGGCCGCCTCCGGCACACCGGGGGTGTTCCTGGCCTTTAACCGGACGGTCATTCGGGGGTGCCGGGCGGTCAAGATTCGCACCACCAATTTCTCCGCCTTTGAGAGCGTGAACAGCCCCTATGCCGCCTATGTGGACGGCGGCGGACTGCACATCGACCCGTCGCTGCCCCGGCCCAACGGCCCCTGCGAGCTGCGGGAGCAGATGTGCCGGGAGGTATTTCTCATCAAGCTGATTCCCGGCTTTGACCCGGAAATTTTTGATTTGCTGGTGCAGCGGCGCTATCGCGGCATTGTTATCGAGGCGTTCGGCAGCGGCGGGCTGCACTTTGTCCGCCGGGATTTGATTTCCAAGCTCCGCATGGCCCACGAGGCGGGAATCGCCGTGGTGGTGTGTTCTCAATGCCTGTATGAAAGCTCCAACCTGTCCCTGTACCAGACGGGGCAAAAGGCGCTGGAGCAGGGCGTAATCGAAAGCTATGACATGACCACCGAGGCGGCGGTGACAAAGTTGATGTGGGTGCTGGCCCAAATGCCGGAGGGCGACCTGAAAAGTGTCCGGGAGTGCTTCGCCACCAATATGGCGGGGGAAATCAACGCCTGAAAAAACTTTAAACAATTTTGAAAAGCCGCGCAACCTGCGCGGCTTTTTTGCGTCTATAGGGGCAGAGGGGATGGTTCCCCGCATATCTGATAAGGAGGATACGATGATGAAAACAAATCTGTGGAAACGAAACGCCCTCCGGGGGCTGGCGCTAATCACGGCGGCTGCGATTGTCTGTCTGGGGTTGGCGGGATGTCAGTCTGGCTCCGCCGGAGACTGCACAGCCAGCAGCCAGCAGACCGCCTCCACCGGAGACAGCGCAAGCAGCGGCGGACAGGCTTTGGCCGAAGCGGTGTACCCGGAGGAGCTTGCCTACCCCGGCGAGGACGATTACGACGCCTGGGAGGAGTGGTACGATCAAATCCGGGCCAAGTGGGACGCGGAAACCGACGCGGCGGGATTGGTGGACTTTTTCTCTGACAGCAGCCGGGTATTCCTGTCTGGTGCGGAAGGGGAAAACCTGGTCTATTCCCCGCTGAACACCTGCCTGGCCCTGGGGATGCTGGCGGAAACCACCGCCGGGGAAAGCCAGACGCAGATTCTGGACGCTTTGGGGGCAGAGGATATCACGACCCTCCGCGCCCAGGTACAAAGCCTGTGGGAGCAGAACTACAGCGACGATGGGATGGTCACCAGCGTCTTTGCCAACTCCCTGTGGCTGCGGGACAACCTGACCTACCGGCAGGACACCCTGGACACGCTGGCGGCGTGCTACTACGCCTCGTCCTTCTCCGGCATGATGGGCAGCAGCGGCTATGACCGGCAGCTTCAGGATTGGGTGAATCAACAGACCGGAAATCTGCTGGAGGAAAGCGTCAGCGGCCTCAGTCTGAAGGAGGACACCGTTATGGCGATCCTGTCCACCAGCCTGTTCCGGGCCACCTGGACGGACAGCTTTTCCGAGCAGAACAACACCCAGGGAACCTTCCACGGCTCCAACGGAGATGAGGAGGTCACCTTCCTGAACAGAAGCCACAGCGGAACCTATCTCACCGGGGAGGGCTTCACCGCCGCCGTTCTGAGCCTGAACTACAGCGGCGGAATGTGGCTGATTCTGCCGGATGAGGGCGTTTCCGTGGATGAGGTGCTGGCGGGGGACGGGCTGAACCAGATTTTGACCTACCTCAATGCCGGGGAGGAGGAGCTGTCCTGGGAGGACGTGGGCCTTTCCGCCGAGACGCGGCTGATCTCCTTTTCCGTTCCGAAGTTCGATGTGTCCTCGGAGATGGACATGCTGGACGGTCTGGTGGAGCTGGGCATCACCGATGTGATGATACCGGGTGCGGCGGATTTCTCAACCCTTTTGGATATGAGCCAGCTGGAGGACGGGGCCTTCCTCAGCACCGCGGTACAGGCCGCCCGGGTGTCCATTGACGAGGAGGGCGTCACCGGGGCCGCTTATGTGGAGCTTGCCACCACAGAGGGAGCCGAGGACGTTCCGCCGGAGCAGGTGGACTTCGTGCTGGACCGGCCCTTCCTGTTTGTTGTCACCGGAGTCAGCGGAGCGCCCCTATATGTGGGCGTGGTGAACCAGATGGGATAATTCATTGCTGCCCGGGCAAAAAAATCCGCCCGGAACACCGGGCGGATCAGGGGAGCGGCCGCAAAATCTTTCTCTGCCCTCTATTGTACGCAGCAGGGCGGAAAAAATCAATGGTAAGTTGTGGGATTTGATTTGCTGGCGGGCGCACCGGATTTCCGGCGCGCCCGCAGCTTCCTGTTGCGCCGGAGAAACCTTTGTGCTACAATAAGCGTACAAACTGTGAAAGGATAAGAGGGACTGACATGCACAACGAACTGACAAAGGGCGACATCCAAAAGATGCAGGAGGAGCTGGACTATCGGCGTATCACCCTGCGCCCCAGACTGCTGGAGGAGGTCAAAACGGCCCAGGCCTTTGGCGACCTGTCAGAGAACTTTGAATATAAGGCGGCCAAGCAGGAGAAAAACCGGAACGAAAGCAGGATTCGCTTTCTGGAGAATATGATTAAAACCGCCGTGGTGGTGCGGGAGGAGTCCGCCAACGGCGGGATCGGCCTGTACGACAAAATCACCCTGTATATCGAGGAGGACGAGGAGGAGGAGTGCTTCCAAATCGTCACCACCATGCGGCAGGATGTGCTGTCCGGGCTGGTGAGCCGGGAATCCCCGGTGGGCCGCGCCCTGTTGGGAAAGCATGTAGGCGACCGGGTTCACATTCAGGTGAACGACAGCTTCGGCTATGACGCGGTGATTCGCCGGGTGGAGAAGGGACAGGACGACGGTTCCATTCCCATCAGCGGATATTAAAGGAACAGAGAAAACGCCGACAGCCGCCAGGCGGAACCTGGCGGCTGTCAGTTTGAAAAAGAGAAAAGAGAAAAAGGAAGAAAAATTAGAAAAAACACATACGAAGAATCAATTACTCTTGTATCCTGCTCTGTGTATACTATACCAAATTCCAGAAGAAAATGATGGACAATTTGAAAAGAGAGTTTGAATATTTTATGAACAAATACGGGGGATGTCAAAACAGCCTTCCCGTATGTTGTGAGAAAGAAAAAGAAAAGGTGATACCCGTGGATTTTCTGTCAATTTTGATGCAGATGGTGGAGCTGTTTCTGGTCATCATTGTGGGCTATATCGCCAACAAATGCGGTGTGATGGACGGCGACTTCAACAAACGGCTGACCAATCTGGTGCTGATGGTGACGACCCCCTGTCTGATGCTGGACTCCGTCATCAACAGCGAACACGTTTTTTCACTGGGGCAGATCGGCTCGACCCTGCTGATTTCCGTGCTGGGCTACGCGCTGGCGATTGTCCTGGCCTATCTGGTGACCTGGCTGATGCACACGCCGCCCCATCAGGTGGGGGTTATGCGTTTCATGCTGATTTTCGGCAACGTGGGCTTTATCGGGTTCCCGGTGATTAAGGCGATTTTCGGCAGCGATGCGGTGTTCTATGCGGCAATTTTTAATATGCCCTTTAATCTTCTGTCCTACACCTTCGGGGTGTTCCTGATGGCAGGACGGGGCAGCGAGACAAAGCTCCGCTGGAAGGACTTCTGCTCCCCCTGCATCATTGCGGCGCTGCTGGCGCTGATGATTGCCCTGGCACAGCTTCAATTCCCGGCCATTGTGGGGGATACCGTGTCCCTGATTGGACAGGTCACAACCCCGGCGGCGCTGCTGATTATTGGCTCGAACCTGGCGCAGCTGCCCCTCCGGAGCATTGCGGGCGGCCCCCGGATTTGGCTGATGTCCCTGATACGTCTGCTGATCTGTCCCGCGTTGCTGTGGCTGCTGCTGCGGGGATGGGTGACGGACTCTGTGATTCTGGGAGTTGCCATCGTGATTCAGGGGATGCCCGTAGCCACAAGCTGTACGATGCTGGCCCTGCAATACGGCGGGGATGCGGAGAGCGCAGGACAGGGAACCTTCGTCTCCACACTGTTGTCCATTGTGACGATCCCGATTTTGACCCTGTTGGTTTGATTGGTGCCCTGTGCCCGCCCCGTCAGGCGGGGAAGAAAGGAGAGAATACCCATGATGCGATGCCCAAATTGTCAGGCCCCGGTACCGGCCGGCGCGACCTTCTGCCTGGACTGCGGCGCAAGGCAGCCCGCGCTGGACTGGGACCCATGGAACCGGGAGCGGCGGGAAACGGTGCGAAGGAACACCGGAGAACAGGTCTTCCGGCAAAATCAAAGGCGGCAGGCCCGCCATGAGGAACTGCACACCGTCAAAGCCGCCGCCGACGGACGCAGCCTCCGGGAACACCGCCCGGGGCAGCCGACCCCAAAGGAGAAACGGAAAAATTCCGGCGGAATCCTGCGCTGGGCGGTGCCCGCGTTTGTGTTATTCTATCTCTTGATGATGATATTCGACGCGCTGAGCTGAAAAAATCAGCGCAGACGGGGCCGCTCCAAATAAAATGACAAAGGAATTGCCAAAAATCACGGGAATAGCTGTTGCCATCTTCGAGAATTTAAGGTATAATGACCAATAGCGAAACCTGTTCGTATCTTCAATTATGTTAGGAGAGAAATCAACCATGAGCTATTCTGCACAAAATATCAGAAATATCGCCCTGCTGGGACACGGCGGAAACGGCAAGACCACTTTGGTGGAGAGCCTGCTGTATGTGACCGGCGGCGCGGATCGTATGGGCAGCCCTGCGGATGGAAACACCGTCAGCGACTATGATGCTGAGGAGATCAAGCGCAAAATTTCCATCGGCATGTCGGTGATTCCCGTGGAATATAACGGCTGCAAGATCAATGTGCTGGACACCCCGGGCAACTTCGACTTTGCCGGCGAGGTAGCCGAGGCGCTGCGGGTGGCCGATGCGGGCATCCTGGTGTGCGACTGCAAGGGCAATCTGTCCGTCGGCACCGAGCGGGCCTGGAAGCAGCTGCGGGACGCGGGCAAGCCCTGCCTGATTTATATCGCCAAGACCGACGAGGAGAACGGCGACTATAACGCCGCGTTCGACACCCTGCGGGATGCCTTCGGCAAGAATATCGCGCCGCTGGTGGCCCCCATTTGGGACGACAACAAGCGGGTCGTGGGCATTGTGGACGTGGTTCACAAGCGCGCCTATGCCATGGGACAGAAGGGCTCCGTGGAGTCCGAGGTTCCCGAGGAGAAGGAATCCGCTGTGGCCGAGCTGTATGACCGCCTGATGGAATCCGTGGCGGAAACCAGCGAGGAATTTATGGAGAAATACTTCGAGGGTGAGGAGTTCACCTATACCGAGGTTGTCACCGGCCTGCGCGCCGGTGTGCGGGAGCGCAGCCTGATTCCCGTGCTGTGCGGCTCCGCGCTGACCGGCCTGGGCACCATCGCGCTGCTGAACGCCATTGTGGACCTGCTGCCCAATCCGCTGGAGGCCGCCGCTGAGGTGGGCGAGGACGAGGACGGCGAGCCTGTGGAGTTCATCGCAGGCCCCGGCGCATATCCCACCGCCTTTGTGTTCAAGACCGTCTCCGACCAGTACGGAAAGTTCTCCTATGTCAAGGTGCTGTCCGGCAGCCTGAAGGCCGACCAGGTTCTGGTGGACGCCACCACCGGCAACAGCGAGAAGCTGGGCCGTTTGTACACCCTGCGCGGGAAAAAGACCACCGAGGTCAAGGAACTGACCACCGGCGATATCGGCGCCATCGGCAAGATGGATCGGGTCAAGACCGGTGATACCCTGTGCGACGCCCGGAAGGTGGTTAAGCTGTCCCCCATCAGCTTTGCAGAGCCGAACTATGCCAAGGCCATTGCGCCCAAGACCCGCGGCCAGGAGGACAAGGTGGCCCAGGGCCTCCAGCGCATGAACGAGGAAGACCCCACCTTTACCCTGACCAACAACGCTGAGACGCATCAGATGGTGGTTACGGCGGTTGGCGACATCCAGCTGGACGTGCTGGTGTCCAAACTGAAGAGCCGCTTTAACGTGGAGACTGTTCTGGATACGCCCAGAGTGGCCTATCGGGAGAAGATTCGCAAGAAGGTGGCCAAGCAGGGCCGTCATAAGAAGCAGACCGGCGGTTCCGGCCAGTTCGGCGATGTTTGGATCGAGTTTGAGCCGGGCGAGCAGGAGGAAATGGAGTTCTGCGAGCGGGTCGTGGGTGGCTCCGTGCCGAAGAACTACTTCCCCGCCGTGGAGAAGGGCCTCCGCAAGTCCTGCCTGAAAGGCCCTCTGGCGGGCTATCCCGTGGTATTCCTGAAGGCTACCCTGTACGATGGAAGCTATCATCCCGTGGACTCCAACGACAATGCGTTCCAGACTGCCGCCAGCCTGGCCTATAAGGCCGCCATGCCCGAGGCCAACCCCGTGCTGCTGGAGCCGGTGGGCGAGCTGAAGGTCACGGTGCCGGACAGCTACATGGGCGATATCATGGGCGACCTGAACAAGCGCCGCGGCCGCGTGATGGGCATGGACCCCACGGACGACGGCAATCAGGTGATCACCGCCGAGGTTCCCATGAGCGAAATGGTGTCCTACGCGGTGGATCTGCGGGCTATGACGCAGAGCCGCGGAACCTTCACCTTCCACTTTGTCCGCTATGAGGAATGCCCCGCCGCAGCTCAGGCCAAGGCCATCGAGGAGGCCAAGGCACTGGCAGAGGCATAAGCAATCGAGTATTTTTGATTCACACACGCCCCCGTTGCAAACTGATATAGTCCCCTTAGAGTAGACACTCGAAAAAGCAAAAATTCGAGACTACA
>JAJQBJ010000160.1 GCA_021203345.1 Oscillospiraceae bacterium | reverse complement strand
CGAAAACTACCCATAGGGGTATAGGTTTTTCAAGAGCTGAATCCGATTGCACTGCAATCGATCAGAATAGATGATTATAGCAACTTTGTACCTTGACAACTGAATAAGATACACATAAAAGCATACCGACAGCAGGGAGATATCTTCCGGCGAGCTGAGTCTGACGGAGTCCGGATCGGACGATCCGGACCCGAACCCTGATCCGGATCCGGAACCCGGATTTCTGGAGACGTACGGCACGCTGCTTCTGGTGATTGTGATACTGATCGCGGCGGGAATCATCATCATTGCCGTGGTCCTGATTGCGAGAATGAAAAAAAGCCGGAAAGAAGAGAAAGAAAAGCGGAAAAAACAGGAAGAACAGAAACGCCTGGAGCAGGAAGAACGGGAGCGGGCCGAGCAGAAGGAGCGCGAGCTTGCCGAACAGAGAGAGCGGGAGCGCCTGGAACAGGAGGAGATCGCGCGACAGGAAAAAGAGGCTTTTGAAGCACTCCCGAGATTCCCGATCCGCCTGATTGCCCTGGGTGTGAAACAGAAGGAATACACGCTGGAGCTGGTGTAGGGATGCGAGATGAGGATCGGCAGAAATGATAAGGCCATGATCGTACTGGATCCGCAGGATCGGCAGCTATCCTCTGTTCATTTTATGATGTACTGGGACAACGGAAACGTTTACGTCCGGGACGCCGGTTCTACGAACGGTACATTCCGCAACGGCGTTGCGCTCGGCAGCCGGAGGACCATTGTCCGGCAGGGCGATACGCTGCGGGCGGGAAGCTATGAATATCGTGTGATGATGCAGGAGGTTTGACAAGATGAAACTGAAACGAGTGAAAAGCCTGCTGATCGCGTTCACGCTGGCCTGTATGCTGACCGCGCCCGCGTTGGCCGGCTGCTCCGGAGGAGAGACAGACGTACAGACAACGGAGCAGACTGCCGGCGAGACAACGGAGGACGATCAGACGGAGCAGACTGTCGATGCGGCAGCGGAAGACGATCAGACGGAGCAGACTGTCAATGCGGAAGCGGAAGACGATCAGGCGGAGCAGAGCGACGGCGCGGCAGCGGAAGACGATGAGACAGAGCAGACCGACGGTGCGGAAGCGGAAGACGATCAGACGGAGCAGATCGTCAGAGCGGTAACGGAAGACGATGAGACAGAGCAGACAGACGGTACGGAAGCGGAAGATGATCGGACGGAGCAGACCGCCGACGAGACAGCGGATGCCGATTCGACAGATGACACGGATGATGAGACAGGTACATCAAAGAAAAGCGTGACGGACACGGAGGAAGAGGACGCCGGGACAGATGATGCGAACTCATCGGAAAACGCGGCGGATGCGGAAAATGATGATACGGTTTCGGATACTATAAAAAACACGGAAGACAGTGAGGATGAGCCTGAAAATGAGGGCGGTATTCTGAAAAATATTCTGTTTGCCGTGATCGGTTTTGTGATCGGATTTGTCCTGGCTCTGGTGATTGTTTTCCTGATTAACCGTTCATCACGAAAGAAAAAGACCTCATCTGCCACTGCGATTGCTTCCGATGCGATTGAGAAAAAGGGCACGGAAAATCCGCCCGCACAGAATCAAAGTTCTGTGGCGGCAGGGATACTTCCCGACGCGGACCGCGGAACAATCGGAAAGGTGCACAATGTCGGATGCAGGAGGAATCAGCAGGACACCGTAGGGTTTACCGGCGCGGGTGAAGGTCTGCTGGCAGTAGTCTCCGACGGAATGGGCGGCCTCTCCGACGGAGAGAAAGTGAGCCAGCAGGCTGTCAAGGGCATGTTTCAGGCGGCGGAGCGGGTGAATCAGGTCACGGCGGACAATCCGCTGTACGAGATGCTGGCAAGCGCCAACGCGCAGGTTCTGAGGATGCTTGGTCCGGACAAGGTTTATAAAAGCGGCGCCACGCTTCTGGCCGTGTACACGGACGGGACGAAGTACCACTGGATCGCGGTGGGCGACAGCCGGATATATCTCTACTGCGGACACCACCTGCTGCAGGTCAACAGCGAGCATATCTATAAACGGCAGCTGATCCGGAAAGCGGTCAATAAAAAGATCAGCTTTGCGACGGTGAAAAACGACCCGCAGCGGGATCGCCTGGTCAGCTTTCTCGGCATGGGCGACCTGGAGGAGATCGACGGCAGCCTGCGTCCGGCACAGCTGCAGCACGGCGACAAGCTGCTGCTGATGTCAGACGGCGTATTCAATGCTGTCTCCGAGAAAACCATGCTGAAGATTCTGGAGAGTACGGCGAATGCCGCTGAGGCGGCGGTTCTGATGGAGAAGCAGGTGCTCGCCGCAGGCAATCCGAGGCAGGATAACTTTACATGCCTGATTCTTGATTTTTAAAGAACAGAACACCACGGAGAACCGGAGATGAGTGAGAACAGAACTTTTTTTGTAAAGGCGGAGCGGGGAGACATCAAAGTAAAGGATATATTTTCGGATGTGCTGCGCAGACATACGCCGGAGGAAAACGCCAGGCTGTTTATCGGCGGAACGGCGCTGACGACGCCGGATGAGGCATCCATGCTGTCTAAGTGGATGAAGCCCTATATGTTTGCGCGGATTTTCCTTCTGGTTCTGATTGTTGTGTTCGTCGGCGTACTGATGGACAATTCCGTGCTCCTCCCCTTTGTGTTCGTCGCGGGCAGCTTTCTGGTACCCATCACCGTGATGTTTTTTTACTGGGAACTGAATATACCGAGGAACATTTCTTTCCCGTCCGTGATCGTCATCCTTCTGGTGGGAGGGATGCTCTCGCTTGTCTTTACGACAGTGTTTAACGCGTTCAACGTAACGCAGAGCTATGTGCTGCACTATATAGGCGTCGGCATTGTGGAGGAGCTTGCGAAGATTCTGGCGGTGGCCGTCTGGGTGAGAGAAGGAGATAAAAAATACATACTGACCGGCATGCTGGTCGGGGCTGCCGTGGGAGCGGGATTTGCCGCAATCGAGAGCGCGGGTTACGCCGTGATCAAGAGCGGATGGAGCTATGACAACATGATCCTGCGCGCGTTTCTGAGCGTCGGCGGCCATGTGTCCTGGGCAGCGGTGTCCGGCGGGGCGCTTGTCTGGGTAAAGGGCAGGGATGAGCTTGCTCTGAAACATTTTACTTCCAATCTGTTTCTGAAGTATTTCGTTCTGGTCATCGCCCTGCACGCGGTCTGGGATATCGCGGGAGTCGTTACCGTCTGCCTTGTACTCTGTGATATTATCCTGGTTGTTTATTTC
>JAJQBJ010000002.1:9950-15376 GCA_021203345.1 Oscillospiraceae bacterium | reverse complement strand
AAGGTGCTCACCTTTTTGGGGCCCTTTTGCTCACATTTTTATTTGACAAACACAGACAAAAAAGGTTGTTCTTCATTTTCTTGAAAATATTGAAAATCTGATGCGCTAATTCCCACAAAATCACTTGACAATATCGAGGAACTCATGTATTATATAATCATATCATTGCCCCAAAGGGGCAAAAAAGAAAGGAGTAATATATCCTATGAAGAAATGGAAGAAGGCGCTTGCGCTGCTTCTGGCCATGGCTATGTGCCTCAGTATGCTCAGTGTCTCCGCGTTCGCAGAGGGCGAAGAGTCCTCCGAGGGCGGCGGCCCTGGCGGCGATATGGGCGGCGGCTCTACCGCATCCGGTGCCGAAACCATCGAGGTTTCTGGCATGGAGGGTATGCTGTCCCTGTACAAGTACGTGTTCGAAGCACCCGGCTCTACCATCTCCGTGAAGTGCTACGGCACTTACCGGGCTGACTCCGCCACCGGCGAAGAGGCCTATGGCGTAGAAGGCGCCGTTGCTTACGCCACCTACGGTGTTTACACCGACAGCGACCTGACCGAGGCAGCTGACGGCGTGACCGCCAGCATCACTGTTAGCGGTAATCTGCAGGTGAAGGGCGTTGCCACCGAGGGCAACGTTGTCTATTACCTATGGAACGGCGAGACTGACTCCGTCGCCACCATCATCTATGTGGTGAACGACGAGTACGATGAGGACTCCGCCACCCTGACCCTGACCAACGGCGATACCGTTGATCTCACCAAATACGCCCCCAATATGGCGGATGGTGACTATACTGCCGATCAGGCAACTGTCAACGATGAAGGCGTTGTCTACATCGGCGGCAACCGCACCGTTACCGATGCCGAGTATTATGGTATCACCGATGAGTACGCAGAAGCTGTTGACTGGTATCTGTCCTCCGGTATCACCAACGGCGGCGCCTCCCTGGAGGAGTTTGGCGATAATATGTACAACTTTGAGTACGTTGTCGCCATCTACCGTATGTTCCAGCTGGTCAACGAGCAGATGACCTATGCCAGCGACTTTGTGGATGCCAGCGACTATGTTGCCGGCATGGGCAGCAACGATCAGTTCTCTGACGCTGTTTCCGCCACCATGGCCTCCGGTATCTGGAACGGCATCTACAGCAAGTACAGCAGCACTGAGCTGCCCACCGCATCCATTGTTGCGAATGCGGAGAACAACTACCTGCTGACCAACATCACCGGCTCTGATGGCAAGACCGTCACCGAGCTGGGCGTGTTCAACACCACCACTGTTGAGTTCGTGTATGTCGGCCTGTTCAATGCGTTCCAGTCCGCCTGGAGCCAGCTGAACGATGAAGGCGTGTCCGTGGCTGCAAATCTGGCTGAACTTGCCGCTACTTACGACTCCGAGCACGACATTAAGACCTCTGAGGGCAACGATGGCTACTCCAATGAGGCCAAGATTTATGCAATCGCCACTAAACTGCTGGGCGAAGAACCTCTTGCAGGTGATGCCGCTCTGAGCAAGGTGGAAACCGTTGCGGTTCTGTATGCTGCTTCCCAGTATATCGAGTCCGTCTCCTATGCGGATTCCGAGACTGCTAAGGCTGTCGGCTCCAGCTATGCTGACATGACCCAGTATTTCGGCAATGTTCTGACCAGCGACAACTATGCAACATTGACCGAGAAGACGACTGTCAGCTCCCTGGTTGGCGGAATCCAGTCCTCCAGCAATGACACCTGGCTGATCATGACCTCCGCTGATCTGACGAACGTGTGTTTCGGCGTTCTGTCTGATGACACCGCTAACAGCGTGATTTATGCCTCCAGCAACTACACCGGCATCGATGGTATGGCCGCCGCCATGGGCGGTATCACCGCTGAGTATGCCGACGCCACCGGCACTGGCTTCATTTACAACGCCACCTTCCGGAATGCCTACTATCGTGAGGCGCTCGGCTCCGGCGTCGCCATTGTTGGCGAGGGCACTGTTGTCACCCTGAAGTCCACCAATGGTTCCCTGGTGCTGTCCGGCTCCGGCGGCTCCATGGCTGGCACCGCTTATGTTGGCTTCGGCGCTATGCTGAAGATCACCAACTCCGCTGCTTATTCCAGCAGCCAGCACCTGACCAACAACCTGTACAACGGCACCGTTTACTACTATGAGTCCCTGGCTTATGGTACCGGCCGTCTGTTCTCCTCCGACTTCTGGGGCGGCTATCAGGTCTATGTGAACTCCGTCGGCTACGGCGGCAACGTCACTGACGAGCCCACCACCCTGATTGTCAAGAACTCCGTTTATTCCAACAGCGTTGGCGGCAACGGCTTTGCCTCCCAGTATTTCGAGAACTCCGTTCTGAATGTTGGCACCGCCAGCTTCCACAACACCACCTCTCTGATTACCGATATCGGCAGCCTGACTCTGGTGAACTCCGTGATGGACAACACCAGTGACACTCTGGTCACCGTTTCCAAGGGCGAGAACGTCATTGTGACTCTGGTCGATTCCGAGGTCACTCTGAGCGGTACCAGCGTTGCTTCTATCGCTGCTTCTACTTCCATCAACCACAGCGATTCTCTGGACAAGACCAGCGAAGCCTGGGTGAGCGAAGAGTATGCTGCTATGTTCGACAGCGAAGTTTACCTCTATGTCTATGGCACCAACTACATCTACACCACTGACGGCAGCCTGACTGCTGACGTGGCTGATGGCGCTACCCTGAAGATCTTTGTCAGCGAAACCAACGATGCTCTGGATGCTCTGGTTGCTTCCTATGAGAAGAGCAGCGCTACCGTCGAAATCGTGACTGGCGATGAGTATGGCACGCTGGAAGTCGTCGTTGATGGCCTGACCTACAACGACGACGGCACCGTCTCCTTCAACGCGAAGGACTTCTGCTCCTTCACCAGCGGCGGCACCTCTGACGAGGATAACGACTATGCGTTCACCGCTTACCTGTACCTGAACGATGGTACCGAGCTGTACAATGGCACTGGCGTAAGCGCTACCAAGGGCACTTACACCGGCATCGAGATTTCCGACAGCAACAGCGGCCGGAATGCGATCGTGGTCGTCGATTCTGACGCCACCTTCGAGAACCTGACCATCACCCTGGACACTCTGGCTGATGGCTCTGACACCTGCGACTTCTCCGGCAAGGGCTCTGCTCTGGCGGTCTATGGCGACTCCAATGTCACCGTGAAGAACGCCACCATCGAGACCACCGGCGTGGCTACCATGCCCGTGTTCGTGGATGACGGCGCTACCCTGACCATCTACAGCTCCACGCTGATTTCCAACGGCGGCACCATGTATGAAACTTACATGAACAGCCCCGACCAGTCCACCATGGTCGCTCCTCCCTGGATTCTGGGCATCATGGGAACCTCTCGCTGCACCAACCTGATGGGCAACGATTCCACCATGAACGTCATTGATTCCGAGACCTCTGCGGGCGCATGGGCTGTCCTGTCCACCGACTCCGGCAGCAACATGTACCTGAACATTTACAACACCACTCTGACGCTGAACAATACTGACGAGAGCGAGTCTGCGGCCCTTCAGGACAACTCCAATGGTATCGCGCAGATTTATGAAACCAACGACAACCCCTACTCCGTGACCTATGGTTCCGGCTACGGCACCTATGTCATCGGCAGCGCGGTTGAGACCTTCGCCGGCGCTACCGTGAATGTTGGCACCTATGCCTCCATCTTCACCGGCGGCACGGCTGTCTACACCAACATTGTTGAGGGTGAAACCTACACGCTGTACAGCGCTGACGGTGAGAACGACATCACCTACACCGCTTCTACCAGCAAGGTGACTACCATCAACTCCGATACCTTCGGCTTCATGATTCACCAGAACGCCAACTACATCACCATCGAGAATGGCACCGTCGTCAACTCCGGCTATGCCACCTTCCTGGTGAAGTCCGGCAGCTCCAGTGAGTCCGTCACTGCCACCATCGACAATGCCGAGCTTAACAACGGCGGCGTTCTGATTCAGGTCATGGACAACGACGACGCCACCAACGGCGGCATGATGTCCGCTGATGACGAGAACAACACCAATGGTGGCAACATGAACTTCCAGACCACTCATAGCGAGAAGTCCGGCTTTGCTACCTCCGCGACTGAGGCAGATGATTCTGTCCAGACCTTCACCTTCACCAACGGCACCTACACCGGCAACATCTACAATGGTTCCGGCACTGACCGCAGCACTGAAACCGGAGCTCTGGATGCTACCACTCTGGACGTGACCTTCGGCTCCGGTGCGGTTTATATGGGCGCTATTGCCTCCACCGCCACCATCCATGTGACCTATGAGGGCTCCGTGGCTGTTAAGGCACAGGGCGGCTATGCGTTCGATGATACCGTGTCTGCTGCCAAGTTCGCTGTGAACTATCAGAACACCTCCTTCGATATCACCCATTACTATGATATCGGCCAGGTTGCCAACAAGATCCTTGAGGATGGCGCTCCCATCAACATCACCCTGACCGATGATGCTGTCTGGTATGTGGATGGTACCTCCGTCATCAGCACCCTGACCATCGAGGACGATGCCCGCGTCGAGATCGCCAATGGCGAGACTCTGACCATCAACGGTGTTGAGTACACTGGCACTCTGACCGCTGGCACCTATGGCATCGACGATGAGCCTGATGAGCCTGCTGTGATTGACTTTGCTCAGCTGGCTGACGATACCTATAGCGATGTGGATTACGATGACTGCTATGCTGAGTACATCGGTGCTGCTACCTATTATGGCATTGTTGAGGGTTATGAGAATGGTACCTTCGGCCTGGGCAATAATCTGACCCGTGCAGAGGCTGCTACCCTGATCGTTCGCGTCTACATTGGCGAGGATAACCTGGTTGCTGGCAATGGCGGTTTCTCCGACGTGGATGATTCCGAATGGTATGCTGAATACATCGCAACTGCTGCCGCTGCTGGTATCGTCAACGGTTATGGCGATGGTACCTTCCTGCCCGGTAATTATGTCACCCGTGCTGAGTTCGCCAAGATGGTGATCTACGCTGAGGGCCTGCAGGCTTCCACGATCAACCCCAGCATCAGCTTCTCTGATGTGACCGATTCCGTAAATCAGTGGTACTACACCGTCGTTTATCAGGCTGCTACTGCCGGTCTGGTGAACGGTATGGGCGATGGAACCTTTGCTCCGACTGCGAACATCACCCGTGAGCAGGCCGTGACCATTCTGTGCCGCGCCCAGCTGGGTATGGAGTAAGCACTCCGCACAATTCGTCTCAGTTATAACGTAGCGAAAGCTACTGTGTAACCTCCTTTTTTGGCAACGGAGGGCGCCGCGAAAGCCGGGCCGCCTTGTGTTTTTTTTGGGGAATGTAATATGAGCATAAAAGTTGTGGGGCCAGCGAGGTAAGTGGAAAATATATAAAATGTTAACAAAA
>JAJQBJ010000002.1:0-9940 GCA_021203345.1 Oscillospiraceae bacterium | reverse complement strand
AACCCCTCCTCAAATTTCGGCTCTGTTATATCCTAGCCAAAGCTAGTTTGTACCCCCCTTTTTGGGCCACGCCGGGCGCGGCGAACGGGGCGCCCTCTTGTTTTGTTCTGCGCTATGAAAAGATGCTCGAAAAGTTAGCGCTCCATCCGATTAAGTGCTAAAATTCATAAAATGTTCACAAAATGAGCGAATATTATTCACAGCTTAGGGCTATATTATAGTCAGAAACAAAAGGGAACCGGTTGGAAAACCACCGCAGAATCTGCAAAATTCCAAGATGAGAACAACTTGAGATTAGCAAAAGATTCTGACGAGTGCCAACCTGAGATTTCCCCAAGACTATAATTTAAAAGGAGATATGATTTATGTTTGGTATGGTTCCGTTTGATCAGCATGACGTTGATTTGTTCAACAGCTTTGACTCTTTTGCACGCGACTTCTTCCATCACAACAATACGGAGATGCCCGCCTTCCGGACTGATATTCGGGACAACGGCGACAGCTATCTGCTGGAGGCTGAGCTGCCCGGCTTCGACAAGTCCGACATCACCCTGGATGTGAAGGACAATGTCCTGACCATCAAGGCCTCCCGCAACGAGAGCAAGGATGAAAAGGACGAGAAGGGTAACTACCTGCGCCGGGAGCGCCGCTATGGTTCCTTCACCCGCAGCTTTGACGTGACCGGCATTGACGAGAACAACATCTCCGCCGCCTATGTCAACGGCGTGCTGAAGCTGACCCTGCCCAAGGAGCAGCCTGTGGTTCCCGCCACTCGCAGAATCGAAATTGCCTAACTGACCTGTTTCCTCCCACTTTCAGGCGCAGTGAATGGTGTATAAGCCCTGTTCCGTCAGGGAATAAGAGAACGGCGTGCCCGAAAAGGCACGCCGCTTTCTTTGTTTTCGCGGTGAGATAAAATGCAGGCCTGTTATTTACTGCCGGATTGCACCCCTCGTTTATCTGTGCTATAATATTAAAAATCCAACCCAATGAGAGGTCTGTATGAAGGAATTTACCATTGGAAAAAACGACGCGGGGCAGCGATTGGATCGCTGGCTGGGGAAAACCCTCCCGCTGCTGCCTGCGCCGCTGGCACAGAAATATATCCGGTTGAAGCGGGTGAAGGTGAACGGAAAGCGCTCGGACAAGAGCTATCGCCTTCAGGAAGGGGATCTGCTCCAGCTGTACATCAATGATGAGTTTTTCGACCAGCCCACCCCGGAGAACGCCTTCTTAAAGCTGTTCAAGCCCCACCTGGATATTCTCTATGAGGATGAGAACATCCTTTTGGTGAACAAGCGCCCCGGCGTGGTGGTTCACGCCGACGAGACGGAGAAGGTCAACACCCTCATCAATCATATTCAGGCCTACCTTTATCAAAAAAAGGAGTGGTCGCCCTACGCTGAGCACTCCTTTGCCCCGGCCCTCTGCAACCGCATCGACCGGAATACCGGGGGAATCGTCATCGCTGCCAAGACCGCCGAGGCGCTGCGGGTCATGAACCAGAAAATTCGGGATCGGGAGCTGGTGAAGCTGTACCTCTGCGTGGTGCTTGGGCGGCTGAACCCGCCCAGCGGCAGGCTGGAGGGCTATCTATTCAAGGATGAGGTAAAGAAGCAGGTCTACGTCCGAAAAACGCCCTGTCCCGGCGCGAAAACCGCCGTGACCGAATACCGGACGTTGGCGACGAAAAACGGCCTGTCCCTGGTGGAATGTGACCTGATTACCGGACGCACCCACCAGATTCGGGCGCAAATGGCCGCCGCCGGACATCCTCTTTTGGGAGACGGAAAATACGGCAACGGCCAGAAGAACAAGCAGTACCACCGAACCTATCAGGCCCTGTATTCCTATAAGCTGCGGTTTGCGTTCACCACGGACGCCGGCGGGCTGGAATACCTCAACGGCCGGGAGTGGCAGGTGGAGGATGTGGACTTTGTGGGGGAGTATTTCCCGGAAACAAGACCGGGAAACAACCCCTGATAGCGCGAAAGGAGACAACATGAAACTGACAGCTCTGGTGGAAAACACCACAAACTGCGGCCTGAAGGTCGCACACGGTCTGTCCCTGTACATCGAAACGGAGCGTCACAAGCTCCTGTTCGACCTCGGCCCCGACGAGACGCTGTTTGAAAATGCCCGGAACCTGGGGGTTGACCTGACGGCGGTGGATACCGTTATTATCTCCCACGGGCATAACGACCACGGCGGGGCCTTGAAGCGCTTTTTGGAGGTCAATTCCCAGGCGAAAATCTATGTGCAGAGAAGGGCGTTCGAGCCGCACTACTCCAAAACGCCCTTCGAGTATGTCCCCATCGGGCTGGACAGAAGCCTGATGGACAGGGAACAGTTCGTTTTGGTGGACGGGGATTTCGTCATTGACGACGAGCTGCGGCTGTTCACCGTGTTGAACACGGAGAAATGCCACTCCACCGCAAACGACACACTGTTCGATGAGAACGGCCCGGACAGCTTTGTTCACGAGCAAAATCTGCTGATTACGGAGCATGAGACGGTGCTGGTCATGGGCTGCGGGCATACCGGTATCGTCAATATCATGGAGAAGGCCAGCGTCTGGCGGCCCCGGCTCTGCGTGGGCGGGTTCCACCTCTATAACCCCTCCATGAAGAAAACCGTTCCGGACGAGCTGCTTGACCGAATCGCGGGTGAGCTGCGGGCCTACCCGCAAACGCGGTTCTATACCTGCCACTGCACCGGAACCCAGGCGTACCAATACCTGGCGGAATGGGTGCCGGGCCTGTCCTATCTGGCCTGCGGCGACCATTTGGAGCTGTAAAATAGCAAAAAAAGACGGGGAGCGCCGCAATCCGATTGCAACGCTCCCCGCAATTTGTCAACAAGTCAATTTCGTTCCAAATGCACGCATTTGGGGCGGGAGCTTGCTCCCTTACATATCCTTCAAAAGCCCGTGCTTTTCATAGGTGGTTTTCCGCACCACCCGGTTTTGGTCGTCCACGAATACCACATTGGGGTGGTACTCCGTCAGTTCCTCCGGGTTCAGCTGTGCGTAGGCCATGATGATGATTTTGTCCCCGGTGCTGACGCATCGGGCGGCGGCGCCGTTCAGACAAATCATCCCGGAGCCGCGCTCCCCGGCGATGGTATAGGTTTCAAACCGCCCGCCGTTGTTCACGTCCACAATTTGCACCTTTTCGTACTCCAGAATCCCGGCAGCGTCCAGCAAATCCTGATCCACGGTGATGGAGCCAACATAGTCCAGCTCCGCCTGCACCACCGTAGCCCGGTGAATCTTTCCCTTGAGCATTTCAACGGTCATATCCATCAGCCCTCCACGATGAAGTTGTCAATCAGCCGGGTCTTGCCGATATACACGGCCATCGCCACCAGCACGGTGCCGCTGATTTGCTCCACCGGCTCCATGGTTACGCCGTCCACGGCGGAAACATAATCGATCCGCGCCAGCGGTTCGGATTGAATTTTCTCCGTCATGGCGGCCACCACCCGGCGGGCATCCTTCTCGCCCTCGGCCACCAGCTTTTCACCCAGGAAAATGGACTGAGACAGAATCAGCGCCGCCTGGCGCTCCTCTGCGCTCAGATAGGTGTTCCGGCTGGACTTCGCCAGGCCGTCCGCCTCCCGGACGATGGGGCAGCCTACGATTTCAATGCCGTAGGACAGATCCCGCACCATGCGGCGAATGATGGCGAGCTGCTGGGCGTCCTTCTGGCCGAAAAACGCCTTGTCCGGGGTGACGATGTTGAACAGCTTGGACACCACGGTGCAAACGCCCCGGAAGTGGATGGGCCTTGTCTTGCCGCAGAGCTGCTTCGGCATATCGTTCAGAATCTCCACATAGGTGTCCGTTTTGCCGCCCCCGTCGGGGTACATCTCGTCCACGGAGGGATAGAACATCATGGCGCAGCCATGCTCCTCCAAAAGCTGGCGGTCATGCTCGAAATCCCGGGGGTAGGAGGCCAAATCCTCGTTCGGCCCGAACTGGGTGGGGTTCACAAAGTCGGAGGCCACCACCCGGTCACACTGGGCGACTGCCGCATCAATCAGGCTGGCGTGGCCCTCGTGGAGATAGCCCATGGTGGGCACAAGGCCGATGGTCAGGCCCTCCTGCCGCCACGCCCTGACCTGGGCGCGGACTTCTGAAATAGTTGTTGCAACGATCATGTTGTATGTTACCTCTCAATCCACTTTCGTCTGTATACTTTAATACTCTGCCCGGAGCTGCTCCAAAAATTCGTCGGAGCAGTCGCTCTTGGCGTAGGTGTGTTCCGGAGCCGGGAAGGTTCCGGCCTTGACCTCCGCGTCATAGTCCCGATAGGCCTGGGTCATGGCCTCGCCGATTTCAGCAAAATGCTTGACGAACTTGGGCTTGAACGAGCCGGACATTCCAATCATATCCTGATTGACCAGCACCTGGCCGTCGCACGCTGCGCCCGCGCCGATGCCGATGGTAATCATCTCCACCTTGGAGGAAATCAGCGCCGCCAGCTTGGGCGGTACGCACTCCAGTACGCACATAAACGCCCCGGCCTCCTGGACAGCCAGCGCGTCCTCCAGCACCTGGCGGGCATTTTCCTCGCCCTTGCCCTGTACCTTAAAGCCGCCGAACTTGTTGGCGGACTGGGGGGTCATGCCGATGTGGGCGCAGACGGGAATCCCGGAGTCCACAATGGCTTTGATCTGCTCCTTCACCGCGGCGCCGCCCTCCAGCTTCACGGCGTTGGCGCCCGTCTCCTTAATCAGGCGGCCCGCATTGGTGACAGCCTGCTCCACGGAAACCTGATAGCTCATAAAGGGCATATCCATGATGACAAAGACGTTGGGGGCGCCGCGCACCACGCTGCGGCCATAGACGATCATTTCGTCCATGGTGACGGGGAGGGTGTCGGAATAGCCCTGCATCGTCATGCCAAGGCTGTCGCCCACCAGAATGGTGTTGACGTCGGCGGCGTCCACCAGCCGGGCCATGGAAAAGTCATAGCAGGTGAGCTGAGAGATTTTTTCACCCCTGGCCTTCATTTCCAACAGGGTATTGATGGTATTTTTCTTAGGCATACGTCATTGACTCCTTTTCCAGAATTTCTTTCATGGGACGGTAATCCCGTTCCGGGTTCCGTTGCTGCGCCACCTCTACCAGCTTGCGGGAGACGGTACGATAAAGCTCCCGTTCCTGGTCGGTGGGGAAGCAGTTCAGATGCTTTTCCACCGTGGCGGTGTCACAGCGCTCCACAGGGCCGGTCAGCGCCTGTACGGGGCCATCGTGGATCAAATGCTCCAGATTGCTCCGCATCAGCGGGGCCAGCGCCTCCAGCGCCAGCTGCCGGGGAAAGCCGCAGCCCTCCAGCAGCTCCAGACTCTCCGCGACCAGC
This sequence comes from Oscillospiraceae bacterium, assembly GCA_021203345.1. GTDB lineage: Bacteria > Bacillota > Clostridia > Oscillospirales > Oscillospiraceae > JAJQBJ01. The sequence goes on along the minus strand of JAJQBJ010000002.1, from coordinate 4,574 downwards.
GCACACATCAGGTTGCTTGCAATGGCACAGGCGGCGTGATAGCGCACCTTGGACTCCGCCGGGATGATTTGCACCCGGGGGCCAAGGCCCTCCAGCAGGGCTTTCCACGTCTGTAAATGGGGGCCGTCGCCCTCCAGACAGAAAAAAGCACCCGCCAGTTCACGGTAAGCCTCGTACTTGCTGCTGACCGGGAATAGCGGATGGATGGAATAACCAGCAGCGCCCGTCTCACGGATGCCGGGAAAGGCCTCCGCCGCTGACAGCGCACCGCTGCAATGACATAATTGCTTGCCTGAAAGCTCGAATCCCCGCAGTGATTCATACACCGGGGTAATGCTCCCGTCCGGAACAGTGAAAAAGAGCGCGTCACTATCCTTGACCAATGCCTCCAAAGAGTCATAGCTTGCCGAATGGGTAAACAACGCCGCTTCCTCTGCCGATTCTCGATGCCTGCTGTAATAGCCGGTCACCGGAATGCCGCCCTGGGAGAATAGCTTGCCCAGGGAGAAGCCCACTTTTCCTGCTCCAATCAATCCGATCTTCATCGTATCACCTGTCTTTCTACGTTCCTAAAAAACACGGTGACGCACCTGATTACCGTTCCAGTTACGGGGGAGCTTTCAGCTGATATGCCGGTACAGTTTCTGATGATTCAGAATACCATCCGCAGTTGCAGCCGGAGGACCCCGGCCACACTTCCGCTATTGTACCACCGATGTTCCGGAATGTAAAGGGAAAGGAACAAAAAAATTGAAGGCCCGCCGAAAGGCGGGCCTTGCAGAAAACCGGACTTATTCGATTGTAATCAGCAGCTCGCCGGCCTTGACCGTATCGCCCTCGCTGATTTCGATGGAGGCGATCTTGCCTGCCATGCGGGAGACGATGGAAGTCTCCATCTTCATGGCCTCGATCACCAGCAGCGCCTGATTCGGCTCCACCATATCTCCGACCTTGACGTTGATCTTGGACACCAGACCGGGGATAGACGCGCCCACCTGGTTCTTGTCCTCCGGGTCGGCCAGAACGACCTTCTTGGAGGTATCCACCGCATGAGGATCGGGAACCGTGACCTCACGCCGCATACCGTTCAGCTCGAACTCCACGGCGCGGGTGCCGTCCTCGTTCAGCTCGCCCAGGCCCAAATACTTGATAACCAGGGTTTTGCCGTCCTCGATGTTGATTTTGTTCGTCTCGCCCAAAGCCATGCCGTTGAAGAACACATGGGAGCCCATCCGCATCAGATAGCCGTACTCCTTGGCGTGTTCCCAGAACTCCCGAACCACCTTGGGATAGAAGCAATAGGCAATGACCTGCTTCATGTCGGTTTTGGGGCAGAACTCCTCCACTTCCTTCCACTTGGCGTCGAAGTCCACCGGCGGCAGCAGCTCGCCGGGGCGGCAGGTGATCGGCTCCTCGCCCTTCAGGACGATTTTTTGCAGCTCCTCCGGGAAACCCCAGGCGGGCTGGCCCATCATGCCCTTGAAGTAGGATACCACGGAATCGGGGTAGGACAAATCCTTGCCCTTGGTGCAGATGTTTTCGGGGGTCAGGTCGTTCTGTACCATGAAGATTGCCAGGTCGCCCACCATCTTGGAGGAGGGGGTCACCTTTACGATGCCGCCCAGCATATCATTGACCCGCTTGTACATCTCCTTGACCTCGTCAAAGCGGGAGCCAAGGCCCAGGGAGATGACCTGCGGCTCCAGATTGGTGTACTGGCCGCCGGGGATCTCGTACCGGTAGATATCCGTGACCGGGCTTTTCAGGCCGTGGTCGAAGTTGGCATAGCGCAGGCGCACGTCCGCCCAGTAATCGGTGAGCTTTTGCAGCTCGTCCAGCTCCAGCCCGGTATCCCGTTCGGTTCCCTCCAGGGCGGCGACCACCGCATTCATGGAGGGCTGGCTGGTGAGGGAGGACATGGAGGAAATGGCGGTGTCCACGATATCCACGCCGGCCTCCGCAGCCATCAGCAGCGTAGCCACCTGGTTCGCGGTGGTGTCGTGGGTGTGCAGGTGGATGGGTAGGCCCACCTCCTGCTTCAGCTCGTACACCAGCTTCCGGGCGGCGTAGGGCTTCAACAGACCGGACATATCCTTGATGGCGAGGGTGTGCGCCCCCCGGCGCTCCAGCTCCTTTGCCATGTTGATGTAATATTGCAGCGTGTACTTGTCGTTGGCGGGGTCGAGGATGTCCCCGGTGTAGCACATGGTGGCCTCGCAGATCTTACCCTGCTTGATGACCTCGTCCATGGCGATCTCCATGCCGGGAATCCAGTTCAGGGAGTCAAACACCCGGAACACGTCAATGCCGCTTTGGGCGGATTCCTTCACGAACTCCCGAATCAGGTTGTCGGGATAGTTGGAGTAGCCCACGGCGTTGGCGCCCCGCAGAAGCATCTGGAAGGGGATGTTGGGGATTTTCTCCCGCAGGAGCTGCAAGCGCTCCCAGGGATCCTCGTGGAGGTAGCGATAGGCCACGTCGAAGGTCGCGCCGCCCCACATCTCCAGCGAGAAGCAGTCGGCCAGAATATCCGCCGTGCCGTCTGCGCCCTTGATCATGTCCCGGGAACGCATCCGGGTGGACAGCAGAGACTGATGCGCGTCCCGCATGGTGGTGTCGGTGATGAGCAGCTTCTTCTGTCCCAGCACCCACTTCTTCACTGCGTCGGGGCCTTTTCGATCCAGCATCTGCTTCAGGCCCTCCCTGGGAACCTCCCGCTTGGGCTGGGGGAACCGTGGCGTGTCGTACTGCTTCCGCTCCGCGTTGGGCGCCGCCACCTGAATGTTGGCGATATATTTCAGTACGCGGGTGGCGCGGTCGCCGGACTCCTCAAACTCGAACAGCTCCGGCGTGTCGTCAATGAACTTGGTGTGGCACTTGCCCTGCTGGAACTTGGGGTGATGCAGGATGTTGGTGACAAAGGGGATATTAGTCTTTACGCCGCGGATATGTACCTCGTTAATGGCGCGGGTGGCCTTGTGGCACACGCCCAGGAAGGTGTTGTCCCAGGAGGTGACCTTCACCAGCAGCGAGTCATAGTAGGGGGAGATCACAGTGCCCGTTCCGGCGTTGCCGCCGTCCAGCCGCACGCCAAAGCCGCCGGGGGAGCGGTAGGCCGTGATTTTGCCGGTATCGGGGGCAAAGTTGTTCTTGGGGTCCTCGGTGGTGACGCGGCACTGAATGGCGTAGCCGCTGATATGTACGTCCTCCTGACAGGTCAGGCCAATCTCCGGGGTGGACAGGGGATAGCCCTCGGCAATGAGGATCTGCGCCCGCACCAGGTCGATACCCGACACCATCTCGGTCACGGTATGCTCCACCTGAATCCGGGGGTTCATCTCAATGAAATAGTGGTTGCCGTCCCGGTCTACCAGGAACTCCACCGTACCGGCGGAGACATAGCCCACGCTCTTGGCGATTTTAACTGCGTCCTCCAGCAAGGCGTTGATGGTGTCCTTGGGAACCGACCAGGCGGGGGCGAACTCCACGACCTTCTGATAGCGGCGCTGGAGGGAACAGTCACGCTCACCGACGTGGTACACATGGCCGTATTTGTCCGCCAGGATCTGCACCTCGATGTGCTTCGGCTCCACCAGGAACTTCTCAATGAAAATATCGTCGTTGCCGAAGGCCTTCTTTGCCTCGCTTTTCACCAGGTCAAAGGCGGGCTTGACCTCCTCCGGAGTGTTGCAGCGGCGCATACCGCGTCCGCCGCCGCCGGCGGCAGCCTTCAAAATGACGGGGAAACCAAAGGAAATGGCCTTTTCCAGGGCCTCGTCCCCGTCCTTCAGCGGCTCTGTGCAGCCGGGGATGATCGGCACCCCGCAGGCGATGGCTGTGGCCTTGGCGGTCAGCTTGTCGCCCATCTGGGCCAGCACATTGGAGGGCGGCCCCACGAAGGCAATGCCCGCATCCTCGCAGGCCCGGGCAAAATCGGCGTTCTCAGACAGGAAGCCATAACCGGGGTGAATTGCGTCCACGCCCCGGCGCTTCGCCAGATTGATGATTCCGGCGATATCCAGATAGGCCCCCAGGGGACTCTGGTTCTCTCCGATCAGATAAGCCTCATCCGCCTTGGTGCGGAACAGGGAATTGGTGTCCTCGTTGGAGTAGATAGACACCGTATGCAGTCCCAGATCATAGCACGCACGGAAAATGCGGATGGCGATCTCGCCGCGGTTGGCGGCCAGGACCTTGTTAAATGTTCGTACAGCCATCTTGTTCATCCTTTCTAAAATTGGTCTATCGTAAGGCGGCAGAAGTCTGCGCCTGCAAATTCATCTTCTTTTATTATACCGTTCAAGCTGAGAACTTGCAAACAATTTTTTGCATCTTCTCCGGGGGCAGATTTGCAAAGGTTCGTTTTTTCTTTCACAAAGTTTTCACTTCATTTGTACGGAAGATACCGTTTCCAATACCGCTTATTTGCGCTGAAATCGTTATCGAACAGCTCGAATTTTTTGACCTTTCAGAATTTGACGCTGTTTTTTGGCGTTTTGACGATACTGTTTTTTCTTTGTGCCGAAAATTGCAAGTGCAAGTTGAACACATCCGCGAAAAGCTTCAATAGAGTC
>JAJQBJ010000007.1 GCA_021203345.1 Oscillospiraceae bacterium | reverse complement strand
CACGGGTCTGTAATGTGCTTTCATATTTACCTCGTAACCAGGCCCGCAGGTAACGGTAGGGAGGTTTCATTCTGTATTGACCACGCTTGCGAACGTGGCTACCTGTTTGTTCATTTCGCTTTGTTTCGTGCGAATCACGTTACATTGGTCTGTGCTGTGCGGTTGTATTCCCATGCCCCGTTCTCACCGGGGCATGGGAGAGGCGTTTCTTTGAAGCGCGGGCCGCCAGGCCAATTCCTCTTACGCGCAAATGCAGGGAGCGATGGCCGTCAGGCCATGCGAGTCGCAGGCGGAAAATGGTAAAACTGAGAAGGAAATGGGGTTGAAAAAGCCCACTCCGAGATGAATACCAAATCAGGAGCGGCAACCGCTTCGCAGTTTGCGGGATTCCTTGCACGAAAATTGATTTCCATGGGGTTCTCTACAACAGCGAAGATGTCAAAAATGGAAGGAATAAAAGACTTCCCGCCGCGCAAACTAGCTCTGCATGGTTGAGAGAAAAGGAGGCGTGCATCATGCGGCATAAAAGAAAGCTGGCGCTGGCACTCTGCGCCCTTTTAATTATAAATCTGGTTTGTCTGTCCGTAGCCCCGGCAGCGGCGGCCAGCTACAGTCAGGGTTCCTCCGGGGAAACGGTCAAAACCATTCAGACCAAGCTGAAAAACTGGGGTTATTATACCGGCACGGTGGACGGGATATACGGCAGCGAGACAACGGCGGCGGTGAAATACTTCCAGCGGAAAAACGGCCTGACCGCCGACGGCGTGGTGGGCAGCGCGACGCTGGCGGCATTGGGCATCACCGTTTCGTCCGGCAGCTCCAGCCAGTCCAACAATGTGACGCTGCTGGCAAAGGTGATTTCTGCCGAGGCCAGGGGAGAGCCATACACCGGGCAGGTGGCTGTGGGGGCGGTGATTCTGAACCGGGTGGCCCATCCGTCCTTCCCCAACACCATTTCCGGCGTGGTGTACCAGCCGGGGGCCTTTACCTGTATGACGGACGGACAGATCGACCAGCCGATCAGCGAAACCTGTTATCAGGCGGCGAGAGACGCCATCAACGGCTGGAACCCCACCGGCGGGGCGATCTACTATTTCAACCCCAGCACTGCCACCAGCAGCTGGAGTTGGAGCCGGCCGCTGCTGGTGGTCATCGGCAAGCACTATTTCTGCTCCTGACAAAGCCGGAGAAACGCAGAGGGCGGCCCTGTTACACCTACAGGGCCGCCCGTTTTCTGTTATTACAGGGTTTCTCCGGAAATGCCCGAAGAAAATCAAATCAAATCAAATGCGTGCTTTACGAAACCTGGAACTGTGCGTCCTCGTCCATCTCGATGTTGCGCCAATCCAGATCGCCCCGACCCAGCGCCCGCACCAGCACCTCGGCAGAGGCAATGTTGGTGGCTACAGGAACGGTGTACATATCACACAGGCGAAGAATGTTGTAATACTCGGCCTCCCGGGCCTTGGAGTTGTAGGAATTGAACATCAGAACCAAATCAATTTCGCCGCAGGCGATCAGGCTTGCGATTTGCTGAGAGCCGTCCAGAACGGTTCGCACATTCAGACCCGTCGATTCCCGAACCACGTTTCCGGTGGATGCGGTAGCGATGAGGTTGTAATGCGTCAGAATTCCGCTGTAAGCGTTGCAGAAGTCGGCCATCAGCTCCTTCTTTGAGTCATGAGCAAGGAATGCAATTGTCATAGATACCACCCTTTCCGTTCAGGTCATCCCAATGAGTAGGAGGGAAATAACAGATCGTTGGCTTCAACAGAATCATTATCCCCCAGAAGCGGGATGGAAACGTTTTTTTTTACGAAATCCAGTATAAAATATGAAAAGCCTTTCGTCAAGCGTTTTTTCAAAAAAATTTAAAAATTTTTCAGGAAACGCGGACGAACTGACAGGCGCAGCCGGTGCGTAACGTATCAGTCCCGCTCCTCCAGCGGCACAAAGGGGCGGGGGGAGACAACAGCCTTGTAGGCGGGGCGGATGATCTTGTTGCCGGGGTTATAGACTTCCTCGATGCGGTGGGCGCACCAGCCCACCATGCGGGCGGCGGCGAACAGCGGGGTATACAGCTCCTCCGGGATATCCAGAAGCTCATAGACAAAGCCGGAGTAGAGGTCAACGTTGGCGCACATGACCTTTTGGTGGCCGGTGACATCCGCAAAGGCCTGGGGCGTCAGCGCCTTCACCGACTGAATCAGGTTGAATTTGTCCATGCGGCCCTTCTGCTGGGCCAGCTTGGCGGCAAATTCCTTCAGAATTCTGGCTCTGGGGTCAGACAGGGTGTAAATGGCGTGGCCCATGCCGTAAATCAGGCCGGAGCGGTCGCCGGTTTCCTTCCGCAGGATGCGGCACAGGCATTGGTACACCTGATCCTGGTCAGACCAGTCCTCCACCTCCTGCATGATTACGTCCAGCATCTCCTTGACCTTGATATTGGCGCCGCCGTGACGGGGGCCTTTCAGGGAGCCGATGGCGGCTCCGATGGAGGAATAGATGTCCGTATGGGAGGAGGACAGCACCCGGCAGGCAAAGGCGGAGTTGTTGCCGCCGCCGTGCTCCGCATGGAGTACCATGCACAAATCCAGCAGCCTTGCCTCGTCCCGGGTGAACTGGTGGTTGGGCCGCACGGCGTACAGGAAGTTCTCCGCTGTGCTGAGGCCGGGCTGGGGCCGGTGAAGATATAAGGAATCGTTGTCAAAATAGCAGCGCTTGGCCGCATAGCCGTGGGCGATGATGGTGGGACACCGGGCGATCAGCTGCATGGCCTTGCGAAGCTCTGCGGGGAGAGACAGATTATCCGGGTCATCGTCATAGGAGTACAAGGTCAGCACGCCGCGGGCCAGCTTGTTCATGATATTCCGGCTGGGGGCCTTCAAAATCATGTCCTCGGTGAACATATGGGGCAGCGGGCGGAACGTTCCCATCACCTCCTCGAAATGATCCAGCTGAACCTGGGTGGGCAAGTCACCGAACAAAAGCAGATAAGCCGTTTCCTCAAAGCCGAACCGGTCAGAGGCGACAAAGCCGCGAATCAAATCCTCCACGTTGATGCCGCGATAATAAAGCTGGCCTTCCATGGGCATTTTCTGCCCGTCCTGCATATAATAGCCACAGACGTTGCCGATTTGTGTGATTCCGGCCATGACGCTGGTACCGTCCGCGTTGCGGAGGCCCCGCTTGACCTCGATTTTGTTGTAGTGATCGGGGTCGATCAGGTTATGCTTTTCAAATTCATCGGTCGATTGTAAAATGAAGTTGAACACCTAAAAAATCCATAGCGATTGAATC
>JAJQBJ010000159.1 GCA_021203345.1 Oscillospiraceae bacterium | reverse complement strand
TATTGAAGCTTTTCGCGGATGTGTTCAACTTGCACTTGCAATTTTCGAAAATTTTAAAAATGTCTCTTGTCAGGCGGCCGTTTTTATGGTAAAATTATATAGATTTAAATGTTATGGTGATAATCAAATCACCCCGTCATGATGGAGGTAATATCATGAAGCTATCAGGTAAGTCCGTTGTGGTAACTGGGGCCTCCTCCGGTATGGGAAAGGCCATTGTGGAGCTGTTTGTGAAGGAAGGGGCCTCGGTGATTGCCGTCGCCAGAAGAAAGGAGCGTCTGGACGCCCTTGTGGAGAGCCTGAAGGACGCACCCGGAAAGGTAATCGCTTTTGCCGGAGACGTATCCAAAAAGGAAGACAACGAGGCCATGATCGACCTTGCCGTGCAGGAATATGGCAAGCTGAACGTGCTGGTGAACAACGCCGGCGTGATGGACGATATGGCGCCGATGGCCGAGGTTTCGGATGAGAAATACGAATACGTCATGGGTATCAATGTGTATGGCCCTCTGTCCTCCATGCGGAAGGCCTGTCAGGTCTTTTTGGCCCAGGGAACCGGCGGAAGCATCATCAACGTTTCTTCCATCGGCGCTTCTCACCAGGCCGCCGGCCCTGTTTACTGTGCCTCCAAGGCGGCGGTGAACTCTTTGACCAGAAATACCGCCTTTATGTATATGAAGGACGGGATCCGCTGCAACGCGATTGCCCCCGGCGGGATCTCGACTGAAATCGGCAGCGCCATGGGCAGGCCCAATATCAACGGCTACCAGAAGATTCAGGGCGTGCTGGGGATTGCGCCGCCCCAGGGACAGGCCACCGACATTGCAAATGCCGCGCTTTTCCTCGCCAGCGATGAGTCCGCCTATATCAGCGGCGTGATTCTGCCGGTAGACGGTGGCTGGACATCCTTCTGATTCTCCCAACAGACTGACAGGCGCTGCTTGTTCAGCCCACACAAAACAAACAATCTTTTCCTCATTTTGAACTCCTGAAAGGGAACCGCCGCAGAGCTTACGCTCTGCGGCGGTTCAGTTTGTCAAAAAAGTCTATCTACGAAAAGAAAACCAGACGAAAAGTTTAGGAAGCCCTCCGCAGGAGTTTTGTTGTGAAGCAACAAAATAAAGTGAAATACGTCTTTTTAGCCGGGCGTGTACCGGCAAAAAGACACAGGGAGGCGACGACTGTGCGAGCGAAGCGAGTGCGGAGAGGAGCCGCATATTCGCCCCAAATGCCTGCATTTGGGGCGAGAGCCTGTCGTTTTACGACAGGCTCAACCGCCGCAGAACGTAAGCTCTGCGGCGGTTCTCGTTTGTATGGGAGTTGTTTTATGCTACGCTCATCACCTGAACGGTCAGGGCCTCGCCCTGCAAATCCACGGTCAGGGAGCAGCCCGGCTCCACGCCGCCCTCGATGATCTTTCGACCGATCAGCGTCTCCACCGTATGCTGGACATACCGGCGCAGAGGACGTGCGCCAAAGGCCGGGTCGTAGGCCTCCTCGATGATAAATGCCTTGGCCTCCTGCGTCAAATCGACCGTCAGCTGTTTGTCCTCCAGGCGGCGGTTCAAGTCGTCCACCAGCAGGTCAATGATGTGGGTAATGTTATCCTTGGACAGCGGCTTGTACAGGACGATTTCATCCAGCCGGTTCAGGAACTCCGGACGGAAGGTGCGCTTCAACAGCTGCTCCACCTGCTCCTGGGCCTCGTTGCTGATGCTGCCGTCGGGCTGAATCCCATCCAGCAGGTATTGACTGCCCAGATTGGAGGTCAGAATGATGATGGTGTTCTTAAAGTCCACGGTGCGGCCCTGGGAGTCCGTGATACGCCCGTCGTCCAACACCTGCAACAGCACGTTGAACACATCCGGGTGGGCCTTCTCCACCTCGTCAAACAGCACCACGGAATAGGGCTTCCGGCGCACGGCCTCGGTGAGCTGGCCGCCCTCCTCATAGCCCACATAGCCCGGAGGCGCTCCAATCAGGCGGGACACGGAATACTTCTCCATGTACTCGCTCATGTCGATACGCACCATATTCTTTTCGCTGTCGAACAGGGTGGCGGCCAGGGTCTTGGCCAGCTCCGTCTTGCCGACGCCGGTGGGGCCTAAGAACAGGAAGGAACCGATGGGCCGGTTCGGGTCCTGAATCCCCGCCCGGGAGCGGATAATGGCCTCGCTGACCCGGGACACGGCCTCGTCCTGACCGATGACCCGCTGGTGCAGAATGTCCTCCAGATGCAGGAGCTTTTCCCGATCTCCCTCCATCAGCTTTGCCACCGGAATACCCGTCCAGCGCTCCACGATACGGGCGATCTCCTCCTCCGTGACCTTATCCCGCAGCAGAGAATCCCGCTTCGCCTGCTCGGACAGCGCCTCCTCGGCCTCCAGTTCCCGCTGGAGCGCGGGCAGACGGCCATATTGCAGCTCACCCGCCTTGTTATAGTCCTGCTGGCGCTGGGCAACCTCCAGCTCGGCCTTGGTCTGCTCGATTTGCTCCCGCAGCTTTTGCACCTTGCCGATGGCGTTTTTCTCGTTTTCCCATTGGGCCTTTTGCGCGTTGAAGCCGTCCCGCAGGTCGGCCAGCTCCTTCTGAATCTCTTTCAGGTGGGCCTGAGAAAGCTCGTCCGTCTCCTTTTTCAGGGCGGCCTCCTCGATTTCCAGCTGAATGATTTTCCGCTGCACCTGATCCAGCTCCGTAGGCATGGAATCCATCTCCGTACGAATCAGGGCGCAGGCCTCGTCGATCAGGTCGATGGCCTTGTCCGGCAGGAACCGGTCTGTGATATAGCGGTTGGACAGGGTGGCAGCGGCGATGATGGCGTTGTCCTGAATCTTGACGCCGTGGAACACCTCATACCGCTCCTTCAGGCCCCGGAGAATGGCGATGGTGTCCTCCACCGTCGGCTCGTTGACCATCACGGGCTGAAAACGCCGCTCCAGCGCCGCGTCCTTTTCGATATACTGGCGGTATTCGTCCAGCGTGGTCGCGCCGATGCAGTGCAGCTCGCCCCGGGCCAGCATGGGCTTGAGCAGGTTGCCCGCATCCATGGAGCCCTCTGTCTTGCCTGCGCCGACGATGGTGTGCAGCTCGTCAATGAACAGGATGATTTTCCCTTCGGACTTCTTCACCTCGTTCAGCACGGCTTTCAGCCGTTCCTCGAACTCGCCCCGGTACTTGGCGCCTGCCACCAGGCTCCCCATATCCAGGGAGAAGATGGTCTTGTCCGCCAGATTCTTGGGCACATCTCCCCGGACGATCCTCTGGGCCAGGCCCTCGGCAATGGCGGTCTTGCCTACGCCGGGCTCGCCGATCAGCACCGGGTTGTTTTTCGTCTTGCGGGACAGGATGCGGATCACGTTCCGAATCTCATCGTCCCGGCCAATGACCGGGTCCAGCTTCTGCTGTCTGGCCCACTCCACCAGGTCGGTGCCATATTTTTTCAGCGCGTCATATGTCTCCTCCGGGTTGTCGGAGGTGACCCGCTGGTTGCCTCTGACCTGAGACAGGGCGGACAGGATTTTTTCCTTCGTGATGGTATAGGTGCTGAACAGCTTCCTCAGATTGCTCTCCGCCGTCTCCACCAGTGCCAGGAACAGGTGCTCCACGGAGACATATTCATCCTTCATGTCGGCGGCGGTTTTCTCCGCCGTATTCAGGGCCTTGTCCACGCCGGCGGAGATATAGACCTTCCCGGCCTCCCGGCCTCCGCCGGTGACGGCGGGGAGCTTCTGCACCTCCGCCTTTACAGCCGCCCGCAGAGATTCCGGGGTCAGCCCCATGACGGAGATCAACTGAGGAATCAGGCCGTTCTCCTGCTCCAGCAGCGCCAGCAGCAGGTGGGGCTGCTCGATGGTCTGGTGACTGTATTCTGTGGCAATGGATTGGGCCTGCTGAACCGCCTCCAGCGTCTTTTGGGTGTATTTTTGGGGATTCATAGTGTGACCTCCTTTTCGGTCAGGGGAACCGTTCGGCTCCCCGCAATTCTTTTTTGATTGACTACAGTATAGCGAGTATGGATGACAAAAGTGTGAACAAAACGTGAACTTTTAGCACTCATTTCAAAAGAGTGCTAAATCATTCTCAAAAAAGAAGGAGATAATGGACGTAGAATCGAGAAAAAAGCAGCAATTTCGGCGGACGAGTGCGAAAGCAGAGAAAGCTGGCCTCCTGCCGTTTTCAAAAAATTTTTCCGCAATACCGCGACCAAACGCCCCAAAATTCCGAGTAGAATAGTGAAAGGACATTCCGGAAGTCCCAGATACATCTGATCCGCTGTTGAGAAAGGAGTGGTATATTGGAGGACAAAGAAATCGTCCGGCTGTTCTATCAGCGGGATGAGGAAGCGCTCTCCTGCGCGGCTGAGAAATACAACGGCTATCTGCTTCAAATTGCCCGGAGCGTTCTGGGCAACGAGGAGGACAGCCGCGAGTGTGTCAATGATGCGCTTTTGAAGGCGTGGAACAGTATTCCGCCCCATCGTCCGGAAAACCTGTCGGCTTTTCTGGGAAAACTGGCCCGGAGGACAGCCATTGACCGGTATCGGGAGGAAACCAGCCAAAAACGGAGCTGTTCCCGGACAGAGCTGGCGATTTCAGAGCTACAGGAGTGCATACCGGACAGGGACAGTCTGGAGGAACATATTCGCCTCCAGACGCTATCCGAGGCAATCAATCGCTTTCTGGCGGAGGAACGGCCCCAGGCGCGGCAGATGTTCCTGTGTCGGTATTTTTATAATCTGTCGATAAAGGAGATCGGGGCGCGGATGGGCGTTTCACAATCCCAGGTGAAAAGTCAGCTGTACCGCCTTCGACGAAAATTGAAAACTTATCGGGAACAGGAGGAATTGTTGTGAACAAATGGGATATTTACAACGCCATCGGGGACGTTGAGGATGCAATGCTTTTAGAGACGCAAGAGCTGCTTGAGGCCCAACCGGCCGCACCGAGACGCCGCCGGGCCTGGAGGCCGGTGGTGATTCTGGCGGCGTCCCTGTGTCTGGTGGTGGGAACCGCCGCAGCGGTCACTTTGGGTATGACAGGGATTTCCGAGGCAAATATCAAAAATCCCACCGTTGTGGAAAGCACGGAGGACATGCAGGCGCTGCTGTCCGCAGCCGAAGCGGACTATCAGTCAGAGCTTGTAGACAGCGACAAGGAGGAAGGGGTCGCCTATTCCGAAGCCGGTGACAGCACCCCGAAGTCGCTGGAGGAGATTTCCCAGGACTGGACTGCGGCCTCGGAGAACTGGCTGTCCGAGGACAGCTTTGGCGGAAGGGTCGCTCTGAGTCTGGATTTGGATTGGTCAACGTTAGAGGCATATGATGCGGAGGGGCCGCTGAAAATGCGGCTGCTGTCCGCCGGTGACGGCTGGACGAAAACGGAATACACGGCGGACGACCCGGATCTGTTTCTGGACGTGGAGACATCCTACCTGCATTTTGACGCCAGCTGGATGGGCGAAGCCTATACCGCCGTTCCCTACGGGAACTCGTACTTTATAGAGAAAAAGGACGATGTGATACAGAGCATTTATGGCTCTGCCCTATACGCGGCGGGCGAGGATGGGTATGTGCAATACGAATATACCTATACGCCGTATCTCACCAACGGAACCAGCTATATCATTGAGAGTTCCTATGACGAGGTGGAGGTCTATACCGCCGACAACGGCATAGAAGCGGTGATCGGCACGAAGAACGGAAACCTTTGGGTCACGGTGCAGACCGACCACTTTAGTTTGTCCATGTACGGAGCCTACCTGACCGTGGAGGACGCGGAGGAAATTCTGGATAATCTGGAGCTGGCGGCTGTTTGGGAGCCGGACGAAGCCAACGGATAACTGCATATCACGCCTGGGGCGGCCTGCGGGCCGCCCTTTTTCCGGTTATACTTTTCGCTGTCGGACATACATTAAACCATCCGAAAGCGAGGAGGCGTTCGCGTGAAGAAACGAAACTGGTTGGCTCTGCTGTGGACGGTGGGAATTGCGTTGGCTCTGCTCACGGCCCCGGTGTCGGCGGAGGGCGAAACGGAGACGGAGGAGGCCGCTGCGGAGACGGCGGAGAGCAGCTCCGTGGCGCTGGAGGCGGATGCCAGGTCTTATGTTCTGATGGAGCAGGAGACGGGGGAGGTTCTGGCCGGGGAAAACATCCATGAGCAGCTGGAACCGGCCTCGGTCACAAAGGTCATGACCATGCTCCTGGTGGTGGAGGCTCTGGACAGCGGACAGATTACCACGGAGGACGTGGTGACTGTCTCCGACTACGCCGCCGGGATGGGCGGCTCCCAAATCTATCTGGAGCCGGGGGAGCAAATGACCGTAAACGATTTGCTCAAATCCGTGGCGGTGGTTTCCGCCAACGATGCGGCGGTGGCCCTGGCGGAGTATCTTTCCGGCAGCGAATCGGCGTTTGTGGCGAACATGAACCAGCGGGCGCAGGAGCTGGGCATGGAGGACACCACCTTTGTCAACTGCAACGGCCTCCCGGCGGATGGCCATGTCACCAGCGCCTATGATATCGCCCTGATGAGCCGGGAGCTGATGTCCCACGCCCGGATACAGGAATACACCACCATCTGGATGGATTCCGTGCGGGACGGGGCCTTTGAGCTGTCCAACACCAACAAGCTGGTCAAGACCTACACCGGCTGTACGGGCCTGAAAACGGGATACACCGATTCCGCCCTGTACTGCCTTTCCGCCACGGCCACAAGGGATGACCTGTCTCTGATTGCCGTGGTGATGGGAGCCTCCACCTCCGCCCTGCGGGGTTCCGCCGCCAGCACCCTGCTGGACTACGGCTTTGCCAATTACACCACCGTATCCATCCAGCCGACGGAGGCGCTGCCGCCCATCCATGTGAAGCTGGGGGAAAGTGCCACCGTGCAGCCGGTGCTGGAGGGAGAATACGCCCTTCTGGTGGAGAAGGCGCAGGCCGGTTCCGTCACCACGGAGGTGGAGCTGGCGGAGGAGCTGACCGCCCCCGTCGCTCAGGGGGACACGGTGGGGGAGCTTGTGGTCTATCTGGACGGGGAGGAATGTCAGCGCATTCCCCTGACCGCAGGCGAGAGCGTGGAACGGCTGACCTTCGCCACCCTGTTCCGGAGGATCTGGCGGCAAATGGCGACGGGTCACGGAAATTAGTTTTGTTCAGAACAAACCAAATTGTGAAACGGTTGCCCATATCCCCGGCGAGAACAGGGCATAGGCAACAACGGCACAGCAAAGAGCAACGCAACCTGATTCGCACGAAACAGGGCAAAAGGAGCAAACAAACGACCACGTTTGCAAGCGGGGTCAATACGGAACGAAACCGCCTTATCGTTACCTGCGGGCCTGGTTACGAGGTAAATATGAAAGCACGTTACGTCCCCTTGCCGCATTCTTCCTGCGGCAAGGGAAACAGGGGGTTTTTCTTTGGCGGGTCGACACCGTTTCTTTTTGCCCCGTCAAAAAGAAATGGGGTTGAAAAAGCCCACTGCGAGATGGCTGGCCTATCAAGGAGGGTAGCCACTCCGCATTTTGACTGACCTCCGCCCCTGCGAAATTTGATTTCACAGGGGCGGGCACTACTTTTTAAAATTTAACTAAAAAAGCCCTTTTCATTTCCTAAAAATATGGTACAATAGTGGAGTCAAAGGTGTTAGGAACAAGACGGCCGCCCGGTGCGGCAGCCGTCTTACATAAAATACACGAAGGAGGTACAGCAATTATGCTGAACGTTGATCTCTCTGCAATTTCCGATTTTGTCTCCGGGCAGCAGATGGCGGCGATGGAGCCTCGTGTGGCGGCAGCCTACGAGACATTAGCCACCGGCAGCGGCGCAGGAAACGACTATATCGGGTGGGTGAACCTGCCCAGGGACTATGACCGGGAGGAATTTGCCCGGATTCAGGCGGCGGCCAAGCGCATCCAGTCGGATTCCGAGGCGCTGGTGGTCATCGGCATCGGCGGCTCCTATCTGGGTGCCCGGGCCGTCATCGAGCTATTGAAGTCCCCCAACTATAACCTGAAAAAGAAGGATACCCCGGATATTTTCTTTGCCGGCAATACCCTCTCCACCGACATGGTGCTGGAGATCATGGAGCTGGTGGGAGATCGGGATTTCTCCATCAACGTCATTTCCAAGTCCGGCACCACCACCGAGCCTGCGGTGGCCTTCCGGCTGTTCAAGGCGAAGTTGGAGGAAAAGTACGGCAAGGCTGAGGCGGCAAAGCGCATCTACGCCACCACGGACAAGGCCAAGGGAGCGCTGAAATCCCTGGCGGACGTGGAGGGCTACGAGGAATTCGTGGTGCCTGACGACGTGGGCGGGCGGTATTCCGTCCTGACCGCCGTGGGTCTGCTGCCCATCGCCGTGGCTGGCATCGACATCGAGGCCCTGATGGCCGGTGCGGAGGAGGCCCGTGTGGCGTTCCAGAGCGACCGCTCCATGAACAACCCCGTCTGGAAGTATGTGGCCGCCCGCAACGCCCTGTATGAGCAAGGAAAGAAGGTCGAGCTGCTGTGCTGCTATGAGCCGTCCTTCCGCTTTATGAGCGAGTGGTGGAAACAGCTCTACGGCGAGAGCGAGGGCAAGGACGGAAAGGGTCTGTTCCCCGCCAGCGTGGAGTTCACCGCCGACCTGCATTCCATGGGACAGTATATCCAGCAGGGCGAGCGCATCATGTTCGAGACGGTGGTGCGCTATGACCAGCCCCATGGGGAGATCCTCATCGGCGCGGACAAGGACAACGTGGACGGGCTGAACTTCCTGGCCGGGAAGCCCCTGTCCTTCGTGGCGGAGCAGGCCCTCCGGGGCACCCGTCTGGCCCATGTGGACGGCGGCGTGCCCAATATCCTGGTGGAGCTGGAGACGGTGAATGAGACAACGCTGGGACAGCTGATCTACTTCTTTGAGCTGGCCTGCGGCATCTCCGGCTATGTGCTGGGCGTGAATCCCTTTAACCAGCCCGGCGTGGAGGCGTACAAGAAAAATATGTTCGCGCTGCTGAACAAGCCCGGCTATGAGGAGCTGCGGGAGACACTGCTGGCCCGGCTGTAAGGGGGCTGTCCGCCTGTATTTCCCTCTGCGGAGAAATTTTCACGGGAAAGCGGTTGAAATACCGGTCGGAATATGGTAAAGTGTAGCTAAGAATAGGGCGGGCCATAGTTTGGGGCGCTGCTGCATGGCACAGGACGCCGAAAACAGGAGACGGCCGCTTTATTGAACAATAAGGAGTGATTAAAATGGTTAAAGTCATTATGGGCAAGAAAGGCTCAGGCAAAACCAAGCATATGATTGAGCTGATTAACGCGGCCCTTCATGAGGAGACCGGGAGCGTGGTCTGCATCGAGCGGAACCGCAAGCTCACCTATGATATTCATTATAACATTCGTCTGGTGGAAGCCAGCGACTATGACCTCGGCAACTTCGAGTTCCTGAAGGGTCTGATCTCCGGTCTGTACGCCGGCAATTACGACATCACCCATGTCTTTATCGACTCGCTGTGCAAGGTTGTTCCCTGCGAGGGCGGCCCTGAGGTCGAGGAGTTCCTGGACTGGCTGGAGAGCTTCTCCGAGAAGAACGGCATCAAGTTCACCGTCACCATCTCCGCCGATGCGGAGCTGGCCAGAGAAGGCGTGCGGAAGTTCTTCTGAGCTTCATCGGATGTAAACATCATACGGGGCCTGCTAAGCGTCTGAAACTTAGCAGGCCCTTTTTGGAAATTTTTAAAAAGAGGTGTTTTTGTATGGATACCAAGCTGTTTCGGGATATGAGCTATGGTCTGTTCATCCTGGGCTGTCAAACCCCGGAGGGACGAATCACCGGCTGCACGGTGAACACCGTTTTCCAGCTTACCAGTCAGCCTCCGGTGCTGGCGGTCAGCGTGAACCACCAGAACTATACCAATGAAATCATGAAGAAAACGGGCCGGGTCGCCATCTCCGTGCTGAGCCAGGAGGCGGATATCGCCGTTATCGGCGGCATGGGGTTCCGCTCCGGACGGGATGCGGACAAGTTCGCGGACGTGCCCCACGTTGTACGCCCGGACGGGCTGCCCATTCTGACCGAGGGATGCTGCGGGGCCTTTATCTGCCGGGTGACAGACACCAAGGAGCTTTCTACCCACACCCTGTTCTTCTGCGAGGTACAGGAGGCCTGGCGCACCGGTCAGAGCAAGGTGCCGCCCATGACCTACGCCTATTATCACAGCGCCAAAAACGGCACCGAGCCGCCTACGGCCCCCACCTATATCGCCCCGGAACCTCCAAAGCAGAGCGGCGACGTGTGGGTGTGCAGCGTCTGTCAGTACGAGTATAAAGGGGATATCCCCTTTGAGGAGCTGCCGGAGGATTGGGTCTGCCCCATCTGTAAACAGCCCAAATCAAAATTCAAGCGGAAGTAAATCCATCCGCTAAGCATCGGTAATAACAAGAAATCAGGCAGGGAAACACAAAGCTGGTTTCCCTGCCTGATTCGTTTTTCATCTCGCAGTGGGCCTTTTCAACCCCATTTCTTTTTGACGGGGTAAAAAGCGCCGCATTTGGGGCGAGGACATTTTACAAATACGCCCGCAGCGCATCCACCCGGTCTGTCCGCTCCCAGGGCAGATCCAGCTCGGGGCGGCCAAAGTGCCCATAGGCGGCCACCTGCTTATAAATAGGCCGACGCAAATCCAGCGCGGCAATGATGGCGGCGGGGCGCAGGTCGAACTCCCGGTTCACGATGGCGACCAGCTTCTCGTCGTCCAGCTTCCCGGTGCCATAGGTGTCCACCATGACGGAAACCGGGTGAGAAACCCCGATGGCATAAGCCACCTCCACCTGGCAGCGGGTGGCAAGCCCGGCGGCCACCAGATTCTTTGCCACATAGCGGGCCATATACGCGGCGGAACGATCCACCTTGGTGGGGTCTTTTCCGGAGAAGCAGCCGCCGCCGTGGGGGGCTGCGCCGCCGTAGGTGTCCACGATGATTTTGCGTCCGGTGATACCGGAGTCGCCCACCGGGCCGCCCACCACAAAGCGTCCGGTGGGGTTGACATAGATTTTCGTCTCCGGGCAGAGATATTCGGCGGGAATGGTGGGCTTGATGACGCACTCGATCATGGCCTCCCGCAGATCCTTCAGGCTGATTTCCGGGTCATGCTGGGTGGACAGGACGATGGCCGGCGTCCTGACCCCATTCCGGTTTTCGTCATACTCCACCGTGACCTGGGTTTTTCCGTCCGGGCGCAGCCAGGGGAAGGTGCCGTCTTTGCGTATCTCCGCCAGCTTATGGGCCATTTGATGGGACAGCGCCAGAGGCGCGGGCATCAGGGAGTCCGTCTCGCTGCACGCATAGCCGAACATCATGCCCTGGTCGCCTGCGCCGTTCAGCTCGAAGGCGTCCTCGTCCCCGGCGCGGAACTCCAGCGAGTGATCGACGCCCAGGGCGATATCCGGGGACTGCTTGTCCAGCGTGGTGAATACGGCGCAGGAATCGCCGTCAAAGCCATAGCGGGGGTCGGTATAGCCGATCTCCTTCACGGTTTTGCGGACGATAGCGGGGATGTCTACCGTGGCCTGGGTGGTGATTTCGCCCATGACCAGCACCATGCCGGTGGTGGTGGCAGTCTCGCAGGCCACGCGGCTTTGGGGGTCCTGGGCCAGCATGGCGTCCAGAATCGCGTCGGATACCTGGTCGCAGATTTTGTCGGGATGGCCTTCCGTCACCGATTCAGAAGAAAAAAGCTGTGTTGACATTGATTTGATTTCCTTTCTGTTCACATTGCGGCGATGGGAACTTGTCAAGCATCCATCAAAAAACGCCCTGTCGAAATCGACAGGGCGCGGAAACTGCAAAATCCTCATCTTTCGATTTCATACCGTCGGATTTAGCACCTTGAAAAAACAGGTTGCCGGGCTTCACAGGGCCGATCCCTCCGCCACTCTTGATAAGGGTATGTTCAATTGTGAGGTATATTATAGCAGGCTTTCCGGGAATGTCAACCACAGTTTTTGCGAAAGCTGTGTAAATTTCTCCCGAAGGGAAAAATCCGGACGCTGGGCGGGCGCGTGAGCAAAATGTTACAAAAAGTTTATAAAAAATTTCTTTTTGATAACAGTCCACCTCTTGCGTCCGGGGCAAAAACCGTGTACAATAAGGGTGCCGAAAGGCGAATGAAACGAACCAAACGTCAGATACGTTTTCATTGGAAAGGAGAACCGATATGAAGAAGAAACTGTTGGCCCTGTGTCTGGCCCTGTCCATGCTGGCGGCCATGATCGTCCTGCCCGCCTCTGCGGACAGCGTGGATTACGAGGGTTATCTGGTGCTGGGCGAGGATTTGTCCGACAGCCAGACCTCCACCGTCCTGTCCCTGATGGGGATTTCGGACACCAGCAGCTACTCCGTCAGCTACACCACCCACGATGAGGAGGAGGAATACTTTGGCGACTATCTTTCCGCCGATGTGCTGGGCACCAAGGCCCTGTCCTCCATTCTGCTGATTCCCCAGGAGGAGGGCAGCGGCATTGACATCACCCTGTACAATATCTCCTACTGCACGGAGGAGATGTACCAGTCCGCCCTGATCGACGCCGGCGTCAGCGACGTGAAGGTCATCGTGGCCGGGCCGGTGAGCCTGTCCGGAACCTGCGCCCTGGTCAGCGCGGTGAAGGCCTACTCCCTGATGACCGGGGAGGACATCGACGACTCCGTGGTGGACGCCGCCGTGAACGAGATCGTCACCACCGGCTCGGTGGGCGAGGAGATCGGCGATACCGACTCCGCCACAGAGCTGATCGCCGCCCTGAAGCAGACCGTTCTGGAGGAGGATTTGACCGAGACGCAGATCGGCACCGCTCTGGATAAGCTGGCCGAGGAAATGGGCATCACCATTTCGGACGGGACGCGGCAGGAGATCATCGACCTGATGATGAAGCTGAAAAACTGCGACATCGACGTGGATGCGCTGCGGGAGCAGGCCAGCGAGCTGTACGACAAGGTAAAGGACACGCTGAATAACGTAGACCTGGATGAGGTCACGGAGAACGTGGGGGGCTTCTTTGGCTCCATTATCTCCACCATCGTGAACTTCTTCCGGGGACTGTTCGGCGGCTAAGCAATGCGCCCCTCCGGGGCGGAGACATCACAAAAAACGGGAGTCGGTTCCTGAAACCGGCTCCCGCTTTTTGCTGCGGTGTGGGGTCATGCAAGCTGCGAGGTGGCTACCTTTCTTGATTGGGTATCCATCTCGCAGTGGGCTTTTTCAACCCCATTTCTTTTTGACGGGGCAAAAAGAAACGGTGTCGACCCGCCAAAGAAAAACCCCTGTTTCCCGTGGCCCGGGAAGAACGGGCCACGGTTCTGTAACGTGCTTTTAAATTTACCTCGTAACCAGGCCCGCAGGTAACGTAGAGCAAATTTGTTCGGTATTAGCCCTGCTTGCAAACGTGGTTGCTTGTTCGCTCATTTTGTTCTGTTTCGTGCGGATATGGTTACGTTGGTCATAAAGTCATGCGAATCGCAGGCGGTAAACTGCAAAGCATGAAAGAAATGGGGTTGAAAAAGCCCCCTTCGTGATGAATACCAAATCAGAAGTGGCAACCACCTCACGGTTTGCAGGGCTTCTCCGGCAGGCTCCCTAAAATTTATATCTGTTTTTCCCGTTTACGCCCTCCGCCGTACCTTCCCGGCGCTGGCGTTCCCCACGAACACCAGGGCGGCGATGACCGAGGCCAGGGGAACCGTCATCACCACGCCGATGGTGGACGCGATGCCGGAGGACAGCTCAATCGCCAGATAGTCCGAGCTGATGAGCTGGTTAAACTGGTAACCATAGCCCAAAAGCAGGAGCATGGTGGGCAGCGCCGTGCCGGTATAGGCCAGAATCAGGGTATTGGTCATGGTGCCGATCATGTCCCGCCCGATGTTCATGCCGGAGGCGATCAGCGCCCGCCGCGTGATATCCGGGTTCAGGCTGACGATTTCGTACAGCGCGGAGGAAACCGAAACGGCCACATCCATCACCGCACCCAGCGCTGTAATCAGAACGCAGACCGCCAGCAGCGGCTTTAGCTCCAGCCCCGTCGTCTGCACGATCAACAGCAGGGATTCCGCGCTTTCGGAGTTGTAGCCGGACAGATGCAGCATCTGTGAAAACGCCAGGAAAGCCACGCCGGAAATCAGCACCCCCAGCAGGGTTCCCAGCACGCCCACCACCGTCTTTCTGGTGAATCCGGTCAACAGCAGCAGGGAGGCCAGACAGGTGCAGAGGATGGTGACCGCCGTGGTTCCGACGGCGGAGAAACCGTGAAATACGGCCTGCACCAGAAACAGGATGATAAAGAACACCGTATAGGTCAGCCCCAGAATGGACAACAGGCCCTGCTTTCGTCCAATCAGCAGGACAGCCGCCGCAAAGATGAGCAGAATCGCCAGCACCGCTGGGCTTCGGTCATAGTTGTATATCGTGTAGTACGGCTCCGCATTGTCAGGAATATCGGCACAAATCAGAATGGTCTGCCCCTCGCGGCACCGGACGTTGATGGTGCGGGACATGTAATTGGTCATGGTAATGACCTCACCCTTGGAATCGCCGGTCAAAATCCGCAACGTCAGCTCCTGCGTGCCGATATAACGGCCCGCCTCCAGCTCGTCCTCGGTCAGGTTCTCCTCATCCACGGACAGCACCCTGGCCTTAACGTAGTGCAGGGAATAGTTGTTGGAAAAGGAAAACTGGTTGATCTCGTTCCATTTGACGGCCAGTGTCCCCGCCACGGTAAGAAGCAGAATCACAGCTAAAATCAGCTGCTTCCGGTGGTTTTTCAATATTCTGATAAGCGCAGTCATACCCGTTCCTCCTGGCAAAATCACATAACGTTAATTTCAATCTCATATAGCATAGCGCTTTTGACGGCGGCTCTGCCATCCTGCCAGGGACAAATTCAGGTAAAGTCTTTGTAAGCCGCCCGGAGAAACGGCAACGCCCGGCACAGCCAAAAGGCCGTGCCGGGCACGCTATGAAAATGAGGAAAACCGCTTTTTTGCTTCTGCTTAGAAGCGCATCAGCATGGTGGCGAACTGCGCTCTGGTGGCGGTTCCCTGGGGCTCCAGCGTCGTATCCGTCATACCGACGATGATACCGGCGCTGACCGCCCACTTGACCGCAGCCTCGGCCCAGGTGCCGACTGCGCTGCTGTCCGTGTATCCGGACAGGTCGGCGGACTCAGCCACATACAGGTCGATGGTGTCCTCCGTGGCAAGCACGCTGGTCTTGTCCACATAGACGCCCTTGTACTGCGCGTAGCGGTACAGGATCGTGACAAGCTGCTCCCGGGTCACATCCTCGTCCGGCAGGAACAGGTTGTTGCCCACGCCATTGACCAGGCCCACGGAGTCGGCCCACTTGATTGCGTCTGCATACCAGGCATCGGAGGCCACGTCGCTGAAGGTTCCGGTGGCCTGGACAGCGGGACGGCCCTCCAGGTTGTACAGCACCTGCACGATCTGAGCGCGGGTGATGCAGGAGTCAGGCTCCAGCGTGGTGGCTGTCATGCCAGTCATGGCCCCGGAGGTCACGGCCTTGTCCATGGCCTCATGATACCATGCGGTCTGGTCTACGTCCGTGTAGCTGATGGTGGAGCAGGTAGACTCGTCATCGGTGTACTCGCACTTGTGGATGGTAAAGGTATCCACCACGGAGCCATCCTCCGCGCGATAGGTGGTCACGGTCAGGGAGCCGCTGTCCACGGTGACGCGGGTGTAGTTGGTGGTCTTTTCCTGATTCATCACCGCAGTATAGGTGAAGGCCTCGCTGGTGATGTTGTAGTACTTGGAACCGGAGGCGGAGTTCAGGGTGACATAAATCACGCCGTCGGGATCGTAGATATCCGTTTCCGGTTCGCTTGTCACCTGGGCGACCATGCCGGTGGAGCCGGACATCACATAGCTTCTGGCGTACACATGGTCGTGGCCCTGGAGAACCAGGTCAATCCCCAGCTCGGTCAGCACCGGAGCCAGACTGGTACGCAGCTGCGCGATCTCGGACTCGGTGACGTGGGAGGCCACAGAGAACAGGGACTTGTGGAAGGAAACGATCGTCCACTCCACATCGGGGTTGGCGGCCATGGTTTCCTCCAGGAAGGCCTTATGCTCGGCAACGCTCAGATTGCTGGAGTTCAGCACCATAAACAGCACGCCGTTGTAGGTGAAGTAGTAGTCACCGGCACCCTCGGAGTCCACGGTGTTGTCTCCGGTGTACATATCGGAGATGGACTGTCCGTAGGAGGACGCGTTGGGCATGGTGAAGTGGTCGGTGTACAGGGTGGTGTTGCTGCCCGCGTCATGGTTGCCCACGATGGTGGCCAGCGGGATGCTGGTCAGTCCGGCGGCGCTCAGGAAGGCGGTGTACTGGGCCTCGGTCTGCTCCAGGTTGCTCTCGCCCGCATAGTAGGCGTTGACCTGGTCGCCCATGGAGAACACGAAGGAGTAATCCGTGCCATCGGACAGGGCAGTTTGCAGGCAGTTGATCCAGCCCTCGGTATCGCTGTCGTTGTTGCCGGAGGCGCCGATCTGGGGGTCGCCTACCGCCACGAAGCTAAAGGAGCTGCCCTCACCGAAGTCTGTGGTGGTGTAGGTGTAGGTTTCGGAGACGGTGCTGCCGCTGACGATATAATACTCGTAGTCGGTGCTGGCCTCCAGCCCGGTGACAGTGGCGTGATTGACATACTCGCCGGAGGTCTGGGCCTCATAATAGGTGGCAGTATAGGCAACGCCATTGAACATCAGGGTATCCCCGTTGGGATTCGTGCTGTGCCAGGTCAGCGTTACCTCCGTCTCGTCAGAGCCGATGTTCATCACCACGTCGGTGATTTCGTACTCCTCAGTCGGGGTGGTGGGCTCAGTCGGCTCAGTCGGCTCAGTCGGTTCAGTGGGCTCGGTGGTTTTCTCATCCTTGTGGATGGTGAAGGTATCCACCACAGAGCCGTCATTGACCCGGTAGGTGGTGACGGTCAGCTCGTCGCCGTCCACCGTCATCTTGGTGTAGTTGGTGGTCTTTTCCTGATTCATCACTGCGGTGTAGGTAAAGGCCTCACTGGTGATGTTGTAATACTTGGAGCCGGAGGCGGAGTTCAGGGTCACATAAACCACGCCATCGGGGTTGTAGATGTCGGTTTCTGCCTCGTCCGTGACCTCGGCGGTCATGCCGTTCTCCCCGGACATCACATAGCTTCTGGCGTACACATGGTCATGGCCCTGGAGAACCAGGTCGATGTCCAGGTCAACGAAGATGGGGCTGAGGCCCTCCCGCAGCGTCACGATGTCGCTTTCGGTGACATGGGAGGCCACGGAGTAGACGGATTTATGGAAGCAAACCACCATCCAGGTCGCATCAGGGTTCTCCGCCAGGGTGTTCTCCAGGAACTCCTTATGCTCCGCGATGGACAGGTTGGAGGAATTCAGCACCATGAACAGCACGCCGTTGTAGGTGAAGTAGTAATCGCCGTCGCCGTCCTGGTTCTCGCCGTACTCCGTCACATTGGGCATGGAGAAGTGGTCGGTATACAGGGCGGAATCGTTGCCCGCGTCATGGTTGCCCACCAGGGTCGCCAGAGGCAGGGTGTCTCCGGTGAACGCGGCCAGGAAGGCGTCATACTCGGCCTCTACCGTCTCCAGATTGGAGCCGTCCGCCGCATAATAGGCGTTGATCTGGTCGCCCAGAGAGAACAGGAAGGAGTAATCCGTGCCGTCGCTCTGAATGGTGCTGACGGTGTTGGCCCAGCCCTCAGCGTCCGTTTCGGTATTGCCGGAGGCGCCGATCTGGGGGTCGCCTACCACCGCGATGCTGAAGGCGTTGCCCTCGCCGAAGTCGGTGGTGGTGTAGGTGTAGGTATCGGAGGTAGTTTCCCCGTCGCCGGAGGTCAGGGTGTAGGTGTAGGTGGTGGTGGGCGTCAGGCCGTCAATGGTGACGCGGTTGATGTAATAGCCGGTCTTGGAAGCCTCCGTCACCGTGGCCGTATACTCGTCGCCGTCAAAGGTTACCGTCCCCGCATCCTCGGTGGTATCATACCAGGTGATGGAGATCGACTCCTCGGTGCTGCCGATGTTAACAATCAGACTGTCCGGGAACACGGCGTCCACAGGCTCCTCGGGGGTTTCGCTGCCCTCGGGAATGATGGCCTCTGCTGCATAGCCGTTAAACTGATAGAGGCTGAAGGTGTAGGCGGTCAGGCTGCTGCCCAGGCCGTAGGTGGTAAAGCCGTAATAA
The DNA here is from genome assembly GCA_021203345.1 of Oscillospiraceae bacterium. Classification (GTDB taxonomy): domain Bacteria; phylum Bacillota; class Clostridia; order Oscillospirales; family Oscillospiraceae; genus JAJQBJ01. The sequence continues at coordinate 37,620 of JAJQBJ010000159.1, read as the reverse complement.
TACTCCAGATACTGATTGCAGCTGTCGTTATAGGACGCGCCCTCGTTGTGAATCAGCCAGCCGCCGTCCGTCGTCTCCAGCGTCCAGTAGCTGCACGCGCTGGCCTCGTTGGTGAAGCTCAGGCTGTTTCCGCTGGTGCCGGAGGTCAGATACTGGCCCTCGCTGTTCTGGAAGGTGTAATAGCCGGTGGCAGAGTCATAGCTCACATCCAGCACAGCCGCGCCCTCGTATACCAGCAGCAGGTCGCCTGCGGACACAGCTGCCACCTCGGCAAGCCGGCTGCCGCTGGCGTTTGCGCCCACGACGGTTTCACCTGCGTTGTAGTAGATAACAATCTGGTCGCCGTCCGCAGGGGCCTCGGTGAGCTTTTCCGCAGCGGGAGCCACCGTATAGACGCTGAAATCATAGGCGCTGCCGCCCTGGTTGCCATAGGTGGTGATCCGTCCGGAATAATATTCCATATACTGGTTGTAGTTGCCGCCATAAGAAGCGCCAACGTTGTGCAGCTCGAAGTTGCCATCGCTGTCCGTCTCAAACTCCCACAGGCTGCAATCGCTCATCTCATCGGTCAGGCTCAGGCCGTTGCCGCTGGTGCCGGAGGTCAGATACTGACCGTTGCAAATCAGCGCAAACTGGCCCTCGTTGACCTCTTTGACGGTGAAGGCCGCGGTGTCGTCCTGTCCGTAATAGATGCCGTCCTGCACCGTACCGGCGGAGGCCAGCGCCATACCGGAGCCGCTGGCTGTGCCGGAGATCGCAGCGCTGCCGCCCTCAGAATAAATCACGATAACGTCGCCATCCTCTACGCTGTCGGTCTGGGTAGCAATCAGGGTGGTGTCGCCCAGGTCGGCGCTTGTGTCCTCGATATCCGCCGTGTAGACGATGCTCCAGTTGGAGGGCTCAGGGGAAACGCCGCCGTTTTCAGCGGTTTCTTCTGCGACGTATTCGGCAATCAAATCCTGAATCACGCCGCCGCCCAGGTCGTCGGTCTGGGACCAAATCGCATCCTCCGTGGAATAATCCTCGAAGGGGCCGTTGCCCAGATGGTAGTTGTTGATGGCGAACAGATACACGCCGTCCTCTGTCCACTCCCGGCCATTGCTGAACCCGGTGATGGTCACCCGATCTCCGGCCTCCTTGGACATATCATAGGTGAAGTCCAGGCCGTAGAAGATGGGGTTGGTGAAGTTGTCGCCGATGGTGGAAAAGACCGCTTCGCCGTTCTTGATGGAGACGGACAGGCGGTTCTCCGCCACATACTCCAGAATCTCCTTGATTTCCGCGCCGGTCAGGGTGATGACATACAGGGTGTTGTCATACTTGTAGAACTGATAAATCCCCTTCATGGTCAGCGTACCGGCAGAGACGGGATAGTTCCCGCTGAACACCACGGAGCTGGCGGACAGGTCGATATCCAGGTGGTCAAGGCCGGTTTCCTCATACAGCTCAGACACCTTTTCCTCGGTGTCATACTTCTCTGCGATGTAGGCGGTGCCCTCTGCAATCTGTGCGCGATTGATCAAATCCATGGTGTCGGACTGCTGCAAGTAGCAGGCATTCTGCGCCACCGTATCCCAGTCGCTCACCAGCGTACCGCAGTCCTGGTTGACATAATTATCCGCCGCGTTCGCATAGGCCTGCAGCTTCGCCGCCAGCTCGGTGTCGTTGTCATAGTTGGCAAGGTTCAGGTTTTCGCTGCTCTTTTGCGCGATGCTCACTGCGCCGGCTTCGTCCACCGTAACGGTAAAGACGCTTTCGGTCATGCTGGAGCCGCCCGCGTTGACCACCAGCACTTCCTCACCGTCCAGATTGGTATAGGTGTTGTTGGAATAGCTGGTGCTGTGGTCGTGGCCCGAAATCACCATGTCGATGCCGGTGGTGTTCTGAATCACCCGAAGCACCTGGTTCTCCGTGTTCTCACCCAGAACCAGCTCCTCATCGGCGGTTCCGCCGCTGCCCAGGCCGGAGTGATAGGCCAGAATGATAAAGTCGCAGCCCAACTCCTCCAGCTCATCCACATACTTCTGGGCCTCCTCCACGGAGTCCAGGGCGAAGGTCAGGCCGGGATAGTTGTCCTCCACATCCCAGCGGGTGCAGTCTGTATTCGTCATGCCCAAAATGCCGATGGTAATGGTCTGATCTCCGACGGTCAGCTCCTTGGTCATATAGGGCTTAAAGGCGTTGGTGCCATCCTCGTTATAGAGGTTCGCGGTCAGGGTTTCCACGCCGTTCTCCGACAGGTCGGCCCGGAGGGACTGCATGGTATCCCAGCTGTAGTTGAACTCGTGATTGCCCAGAACCATGGCGTCATAGCCGATTTCCTCCAGGCAGATGTTCATGGGGTTCACGGTGAGGAAGCTGCCGTCCTCCGCAATCAGGTTCTCGTCCAGGCCATCGGTGGAGCCGGTGGAGAGATAGGTGGTCAGCTGCGAGATCTGATAGGTGGAAACAGGCGTGCCCTGATACAGATCTCCGTTGTCGATCAGTATCACGTTGTCGCCGTACTCCTCCCGAATGGACTTCACCGCAGTGGAGACCTTCAAGAGGCTGTTGTTCACCGTTGTGTCGTTGAGGACATTGGTGTTCCAACATTTTCCGTGAACATCCGTGGTGGACAGCACGACAAACTCCGCAGACGCGGAGTTGGTACTGTCATCAGCGGCGGCTGCGGCCTCCTGCTGCGTGCTGCCCGCTGCGCTTGCGGGCGCAGACAGCATGGCCACACAGGTTGCCAGTGCCAGGACTCCGGAAAGAATCCGTTTTCCAGTGTACAAAAAAATCATCCTTTCTTTACTCATTTAAAAACGAGTGTTCCATTTGGATTCCATAGGAATCAAGGACAGTATACTGAATTTTTTGTAAACACCTCTACCCGGCCCAGGTAAAATGCCCGTAAACTCCCTCTTGTCACACGAAACAAAGCAAAATGAGCAAACAAGCAGCCACGTTCGCAAGCGTGGCTATACAAAGCGCGATTGGCCTACGTTACCTGCGGGCCTGGTTACGAAGAAAATTTGATGTTAGGTCGCGTTCCCTTGCCGCATTCTTCCTGCGGCAAGGGAAACAGGGGGTTTTCTTTGGCGGGTCGACACCGTTTCTTTTTGCCCCGTCAAAAAGAAATGGGGTTGAAAAAGCCCACTCCGAGATGAATACCAAATCAGGAGAAACAAGCACCTTATGGCTTGCAGAGCTTTTTGCACGGAAATTGATTTTCCGGCTCTTGAAGCACAACGACCGGGCGGCGCATCGCTTTGACACGATACGCCGCCCGGCCTGCTTTAGAAAGATTATAGATTGGGTGATGACAGAAAAAGGAGTGTACGAAGTGGAGAGAATTTCGTCGAACGCGTTTTGAAAAGGGATTACAGGTACATCAGCTTTCGAGCCTCTGCGGTCAGCGCCGCCCTGTCGTCGGGATGCGCGATGGCAATCAGCTGTTCCGCCCGTTCCCGGATGGTCGCGCCCTTCAGGTGGGCGATTCCCTGCTCCGTCACCACATAATCCACATAGTTCCGGGGCGTGGTGACCACCGCGCCGGGGGTCAGAATGCTCTTGATTTTGGAGATACCCTTAGCCGTCCTGGAGGGGAAGGCCAGAATCCCGCGTCCGTTTTTGGCCTCGAAGGCCCCCAGCGCGAAGCAGAACGCTCCGCCGGAGCCGGAAATCTGCTTGGGGCCGATGGATTCCGCGCAGACCTGACCGGTCAGGTCAATCTCCAAACAGGTATTGATGGACACCATATTGTCCTGACGGGCAATGACAAAGGGGCTGACCACGTCCCGGCCGGAACGAATCACGCAGTCCGGATTCTCCTGGAGGAAGGAGTACAACTCCGGCACACCCTCGGCAAAGGCGCAGACGTGCAGGCCCCGATCCTCGATCTTGCGGCTGCCGTCAACAGCTCCCGCCTGAATCAGCTTCATCATGGAGCTGGTGAACATCTCGGTGTGAATCCCCAGGTGCCGCTTTTCCATCAGGGCCTCGCCCACGGCGTTGGGGATGCCGCCGATGCCCAGCTGGATGGTATCCCCGTCCCGCACCAGAGAGGCCACCAGCCCGCCGATCTGCTTCTCCAGCGACGTGGAGGGCATGGATTCAAGAATATATTCCGGAAGGTTTACCTCCAGAATCTTTGTCACCGCCTGAATAGGGATTTCCTGCGCGCCCCGCATGGTGTGCAGATTGGGGTTGCCCTCCACGATGATAGTCTTGTGATTGTCAATGGCATCCTGCATGGACAGACCTTCCGATGCGTGGCTGGTACCCAGATGGAAGATACCGTTCTCATCCATGGGAGTGACAGTGCAGATGGCGACATTCGCCGGGTGACCGCTGACCGCCACGGTGTAATAGTGGGCCAGGTCTGACGGTACATACTCCACCAGCCCCAGCGGCAGAGCCTGCTGATAGAAGGAAGGCCCGAAGAAATAGGCGTACATCTCGATATGGCCCTTCATCGCCGGGTCGGTCATAAAGGGATACAGGCCGGAGCGCCCTTTCCAAATCTTAACATTCTCCACTCTGGGCGCGATCTCGTGAATATGGCTGAGAATTTCACGCGGTTCCGAATAGGTGTTGGTGGTATATATCACGTCTCCGGACTGAATCAAATCCAGGCACTCCTGCAGGGTGGCCCGTTTTTCCTGATACATGGCCTGATAGTCCGTCTGGGCTTTCGTTTGCACGCTGCTCCGCTCCTTTCCGCCGGGAAGGTTCTTCTTACTGTCTTTATGATAGCAAAAAGCCCCCGGAAAGAAAATCGCGGTTTTGTTATTTCACCGCCCGGTTGGAAGCCTGTTATAACAAAATCTTGATTGTACAGCCTTTTTCCGATATAATAGGCAATAGAAAATCGGGCGGAGGTGACAGCATGAATACCACACAGGTTCGATGCTTTCTGGCGGTGGCGCAGGCGGGCAGCGTTTCCCACGCGGCGGAGGCGCTTTATATCGCCCAGCCCTCCATCAGCCGCTATCTGGCCCAGCTGGAGGAGGAATGGGGCGTTCGCCTGTTTGACCGCAAGGGAAAGCGCATGGTGCTGACCCCCCCCAGGGGGAGGACTATTACCGCCTTTGCACCCGGCTGAGCCGGGACTTGGCGGATTTAAAGCGCAAGCACACCGAGGACCCGGAAACTGCCCGGTACAACATCTCCTATTCCGTGTTCCCCGCCTGGAATATCACCTCGCTGCTGTCGGACAACGCGGCCTATATCCAACAAAAGCATCCCAACTGGGAACCATCCCTGAAAATCTGCCGGGCGGAAACCCTGATCGACGCGCTGCGGGATGGGGAGGTGGATGTGATCTTCTATGTGGACAGCCTGTTGTCCCGGTATCCGGAGTTCGCCCGGCTGCCCCTGACAGAACTGCCCCAGATGATTCTGTACACCGCCAACGACCCGTTGGCAGCCAAGCCGAACCTGACCCCGGAGGACTTCCGGGAGCGGGATTTCCTCTATGTTCCCGACTCCGTGATGACCCCGGAGATCATGCAGCGGCAGGTTCGCTCCGTGGAGCGGCGCTATGGCTTCACCTTCCGCGCCAGAGTGCTGGAGAATGTGGATTCCCTGACTATGGCGCTGGAAACCGGGCAGGGCGTGGCGCTGATGGATTATTGGAGCCGCTACCGCACCAACCCCCATTTGAAGGCGCTGACACTGGATTTACCCCTCCCCGTGGTGGTGGCCTGGCGGCAGGACTGCGCCAATCCTGCGGTTCCCCGGTTCGCTGCGGACACTGTAGAATATTTTCAAACCCATCTTTACTGAGACATGAGGACAGAAGAAGATGAACATTGCAGTATACTTAGGCGCAAACGAGGGCAACGACCCGATTTATAAGGAGGCCGCGCTCCGTCTTGGGCGCTGGCTTGGGGAAGGCGGACATCGCCTGATTTACGGCGGCAGCAAAACGGGGCTTATGGGGATTCTTGCAAAGCAGGTTCTGGAATCCGGCGGCGCCGTCACCGGCGTAGAGCCGGAATTTTTCATGGCGAAGGACTTCCAGATAGAAGGGCTGACCGAGCTGATCGTCACGAAGGATATGCAGGAGCGCCGGCAGAAAATGATGTCCCTTGCAGATGTTTTTATCGCCTTTCCGGGCGGCACCGGAACCGCCGAGGAAATTTCCGAGGTCGTCAGCGCAGGTTCCCTGGGGCTGCTTGCGGGGGTGTACGGCTATTTCAACGTAAATGGCTTCTATGATTTTGCACAAACGGGCTATGACCGGATGGTACAGCAGGGCTTTATGACGCAGGAAAACCGCGACAAAATCAGATTCTGGCGCTCCATTGCGGAAATTGAGCGGGATTTGCCCTCTGACGAAGCATAACGTTCAAATCAATTCCATAGAAAAGCGGATACGCCTCCCCACCGGGCTGCGTATCCGCATTGTTTTTTCTGATTAAGGGTGCCGCAGGGTCGGGCTGCGCCTAATCCAGCTCTCATAGCTGTTGTTCAGGAAGGTGCTGCCGTAATACTCCAGAATGTGATAGGAATATTGCAGGTGGAACACCGTCTCGCTGTCCTCCAAATCAATGACGCACAGGTCATAAATTTTCTCCAGCCGCTTGGTCAGGGTGTTCCGGTGAATGTGCAGGTCTGCCGCCGCCTTCGCCGCCCCCTGATTGCTGATGAGATAGGCGTGCAGCGTTTCCAACAGCTCGGTGCCGTTCTCCCGGTCATAGCGCTCCAACAGCGTCACCGCCGGGTGACAGCATTGCAGCAGGTTCAGCTCCTTGGCGCAAATTTCCAGGCAGTGATAGATGGAATACTTTTTATAAAACAGCAATGTTTCCCGGCTGTGGAGCTGCTCGCCCAGCTCCAGGGCCTTTTCCGCCTGTGTATTTCGCCGGGCCATGCTGACCAGCCGATAGGCCGCCTGACTGACCCCGGCCACCAGCCCCAGCTGGGCCAGTTCCTCCGTCAGCTCGGACTGCATCAGCTCGTCCCTGGCGGTCTGATTGTAAATATGCACCAGCATCTTGACCCGATCCCCGTATTGGAACACCGTGGCCTCCGGGAACCGGGTTTGCAGCTCCTCCGCTCTGCGGCGCAGCAGCAGAAAGCTCCGCCGCTCCGCCTCCTTCACTGGGCGGATGGACAAAAGCTGATACGGCATTTTCTGGTTCCAGTGCAGTCGGCGGCACTGGTCCTGAATCTGTTCCTCGTCCGTCATAACGCCCTGCATCAGATCCGCCAGGAAGAAGTGGAGCAGATTGTCCGGGTACTCCACATAGGACAGCTGCTTTTCCATCCGCAGACAGCACAAGTCCGCCAAAATGCGGAGAACGTCGATTTCCCCCTCCTCCGGCTCGCCGCCGTAGCAGGGGCTCATCAGGTAGCCGATCAGCTTTCCCCGATCCTCCACGGCAGCCCGGAGGATGGTCAGCCCCGTGGCGTCCACGGAGCGCACCGGCTGATGCTCCTGATTGGAGCGCTGGAAGTAGTTCAGGTTCAGCACGTCCAGCGGAATCATCCTCTGGGCGCTGATTTGAAGCCACCGCGGGTCGGAAATGCCCTCCTCCTCTGTGATAGCCAGAACGTGCAGCGTCAAATCGGCAAGAATCAGCGGACTGCGGACGGCTCTGCGGGCCGTGTTCAGCAGCTCCTGCGGGCTGCCGCAGGCCAGGCAGTCGTGCAGAATTTCTCCCAGTTGGTGTCCGTCCATGGACTCAGCTCCCTTCCGTCGGCAGGCTCCCGGCGGGGAGCTGCCTTTTCCCCATCATACCACAGATTTTTCCCGGCGTAAACCGCCGGTTTTTTCACAAAAAGCCCCTGATGCTTTTTCCGCATCAGGAGCTTTTCATCCGCGCCGCAGGCAATCGTGCGGCGCATGTCTCATTTTTCCTTCTGGGCCAGCTGCAAGCGATCCGCAATCATGGCAATGAACTCAGAGTTGGTGGGCTTGCCCTTGGTGTTGGAAACGGTATATCCAAAGTATTTTTGCAGCGTTTCCAAATCGCCCCGATCCCAAGCCACCTCGATGGCGTGGCGGATGGCCCGCTCCACCCGGGAGGCGGTGGTGCCGAACTTCTTCGCCACGGCGGGATACAGCACCTTTGTCACCGCGTTGATGACCTCCATATCGTTGGCCGCCAGCAGGATCGCCTCCCGGAGATACTGATAGCCCTTGATATGGGCGGGCACCCCGATTTCGTGAATGATGGCGGTGATCTCCGCCTCCAGATTCTGCCCGGCCTCCGTCTCCTGTTCCTCAGAAGGCAGCATCACCATCCGGATGCGCTGGGGCAGGCTGCTGAGCTTGCAGGGCTTCATCATATAATAATCACAACCCCGGTCAACGCACTGGTTCACCGCTGCGCTTCTCCCCACGGTAGTCAGTACCAGCACCCGGGGCCGGATGTCCCAGCTCCCCAGCTGCTCCAAAACCTCCAGACCGTCGGCCTCCGCCAGCAGCAAATCCATCACCAGCACGTCCACGCTCCCCTGTTCCAGAAAGCGGAGCAGCGCCTCTCCGCTGCCAGTCTCGCCCGCCAGCACAAGGTCTGGCTCAGCCTCCATGGTCTGCCGCAGCACCGAACGGAATTCCTCGTCAGCATCTGCAAGAAAAACACGAATTTTGTTCATATACGTTAAGCTCCTTCACTCAATTTCATCCAAACCTGCAACGGTTGGTCATCTTGTTCTCTTTCACATAATTTTACATCAAAACGAGTGAGGAATCAACCGTATTTTACAAACAATCGTTCATCAAATTCTGCGCTTTTTCGACATTTGAGAGATTTTTGAAACTTTTTGAAACTATTTGTATCACTTTAAGCATTCTCTAAAAGTTTCCTAAGACATGGAAGGAAACAGGGTGTCCACGGCCTCCCGCAGGGCCTCCGTCAGCTGATCCGCTTCCTCCCGGATATTCTCCCCGCCAAAGGAGACGCGGAAGGCCCCCTCCTTCCAGGGTTTGCCCACCGGCAGCGCCGCAAAAACGTGGCTGGCCTGGCCCCGGTGACAGGCCGACCCGGCGGAGACGCAGATGCCCTTGTCCCCCAGCACCCGCACCAGCACCTCGCTTTTGTAGCCCGGCAAGGTCAGACAGAGGATATGGGGCGCGTCTCCCGCCCCCAGCTGCCACACCTCCGGCACCCGTTCTGCCAGCCGGGCCAGCAGATACGCCTTCAGCTCCTGCATATGGGCGGCGTTGGCGGCCATTTCTTCTGCGCCCAGCTCGGCGGCCTTCGCAAAGGCGGCGATTTGCGCCGTCGGCTCCGTCCCGGAGCGCAGACCGCTCTCTTGTCCGCCGCCCCGCAGCAGGGGCTTCCAGTTTTGCAGCCCCTTGCGGACGTACAGCGCCCCAATGCCCTTGGGTGCGCCGATTTTGTGGCCGGAGATGCTCAGCAGGTCTACGCCCAGCTTTTTCGGCGTGAAGGGGACTTTCAAAAAGCCCTGCACCGCGTCACAGTGTACCAGCGCCGGGGCGCCGGAGGCCCTGACCAACTTCACCGCCTCCGCCACGGGCAGCACCGTTCCCAGCTCGTTGTTCACCAGCATCATGGACACCAGCACCGTATCCGGGCGCAGGGCGGCTTTCAGCTCCTCCAGGGAGATTTGTCCCGCTGCATCGGGCTGGAGCCAGGTCACTTCATAGCCCGCCCGCTTCAGCTCCTTGATCGGCTCCACCACGGCGGAATGTTCCACAGCCGTGGTGATGATATGCTTTCCCCGGTGCTTGCCCCGCTCCACGGCCCCGTAGATGGCCCAGTTGTCGCTCTCCGTGCCGCAGGAGGTGAAGAAAAGTTCCCCCGGCTGGCACCCCAGCGCCTTTGCCAGGGTTTTGCGGTCCTGCTCCCGCTGCTGCGCCGCCTGTTTCCCCAGCGGATAGCGGGAGGAGGGGTTTCCATAGCCGTTTACCATGGCTTCATATGCGGCCTGTGCCGCCTCCGGGCGTACCGGAGTGGTGGCCGCGTGGTCAAAATAAATCACAGTATTCTGCCTCTTTCTCTGCATCTGTATCCATATGGGCCGTTACATTGGTTCCCCGACCAAAACGCCCAGCGCCGTTCCGTTCTGCACGTCCCGGAGCTGCACCAGTCTGCGCTGGTTGTGCAGCGCCTCTCCAGGGGCCAGGACGGAGATGTAATTCCGGGTATGTCCCCGCCAGAGGCCGTCCTTCTCCTCCTCAAACAAGACCTCCATGGTCTGCCCGCAGAACTGCCGGATATAGCGCTCCTCCATCCCGGCGGCAACTTCGATGGCCCGGCGGGCGCGTTCCTCCTTCACCTCCCGGTGAATCTGGGGCTGCATCTCGGCGGCGCGGGTACCCGTGCGGCGGGAGTAGGGGAAAATGTGCATGGCCGCGAACTGCACCTGCTGGATAAAAGCCAGCGTATCCGCAAATTCCTCCTCTGTCTCGCCGGGAAATCCGGTGATGACATCGGTGATGATGGCGGGGCGGTCAAAGCTCTCCCGCAGCAGCCGACAGGATTCCAGATACCGGGCCGTGTCATAGCGCCGGTTCATCCGCCGTAACGTGGCGTCACAGCCGCTTTGCAGCGACAGATGGAAGTGGGGGCACAGGTTGTCCAGCGCCCCGGCCCGCCTGCAAAATTCCGGTGTGATGGTGCGGGGCTCCAGCGAGCCAAGCCGCACCCGCACCCCCGGCGCGGCGTGACAAACCGCCTCCACCAGGTCGATCAGGCTGTTTTCCCCCGGCAAATCCCGGCCCCAGGAGGAGATTTCGATGCCGGTAATGGTGATTTCCTGATAGCCCTCCGCCGCCAGACGCGCTGCATCCTCCGCCGCCTGCTCCAGCGGCAGCGAGCGCACCGGCCCCCGGGCATAGGGAATGATGCAGTAGGTGCAAAAATTCAAGCACCCATCCTCCACCTTCAGCATGGCGCGGGTGCGGCCCTCCAGCCCCCCCGCGGGGAGTCGCTCAAAGGTTTTCCGCCGCCGGGCATCGTCCACCAGAATTTCCCGCTGCCGGGTTTCCCACAGCGCTTCCAGCCGGTTCAAAAAGGCGATTCTGTCCCCGGAGCCGGAAATCAAATCCACCTCCAGCGCGGCGATCTCCTCCGGCTTGATTTGAGCATAGCAGCCGCAGACGGCGACCAGCGCCGCCGGATTCTGCCGCTTGAGATGGCGGATGATCTGGCGGGATTTTTTGTCGCTGACCGCCGTCACCGTACAGGTGTTGATGATATAGGCGTCCGCCTGTTCCTCCGGGGCGAGCAGAGTATGGCCCCGCTCCGTCAGAATGGTTTCCATGGCCTGCGTTTCATATTGATTTACTTTGCACCCAAGGGTGTAAATGGCAATTTTCATAGCTCGTTCTCTCGTTTCTGTTTCCTCTGCGGTGTACCGGCGGGTGACAGATTCAGGGTTCTTCGTCCGCATGGCGGGCCAGCACCGCGCAGCTGACCTCCGCCGCCCCCTGCTCCAACAGCACGTCGGCGCAGGCGGATAAGGTGCTGCCCGTGGTGAGAATGTCGTCCACCAGCAGGATACGCTTTCCCTGCACCTGTGCGCCGGGGTACAGGGCGTAGACATTCCGGGCGTTTTCCTGCCGCTCCCGCCCGTTCAGGGAGGATTGGGGTTTGGTATTCCGCACCTTTTTCAGCGTCCGCACCAGCGGCAGCCCAAAGGCCCGGGCCACCGGAACCGCCAGCAGCCTTGCCTGGTCATAGTCCCTCTCCCGCAGGCGCTGTTTGCTCAAAGGCGCCCAAGTCACCAAATCGAAGGGGCCGGTCAGCTGCTCCCGGGCCGCCTGGGCCACATATGCGCCGAACATCGACCCATAAAAGTCCTTCCCCTGAAACTTATAGCGCAGGAACGCCGCCCGCAGCGGCTCCTGATAATAGAAGGGCGCGGAACAGAGCAGCCCCGCCCGGATCTGCTTTGGCTCCGCGGCCTGTACCTGCGTCAAAGTCTGTCGGCAATCCGAACAGAGCAGACCGTCCCTCTCCCGGACAAGGCAGCCACAGAGGGCGCATTTCGGCGGGTAGAGCAGATTCCGCAGCGCCCGCAGAGGCGTTGTCAGGATATTTTCCCCTGTTGCTCCCATCTGCGCCGCCTCCCCGCTGCTGTTTCATTCCTGCTCTATTGTAGCGCGGTTTCAGCCTCGAATCAAGAAAAAACAGCAGCGCCGGGGAATTTTCCCCCGGACGGGCGGGCAATCTCGGTTCGCAAAATTCCCAGGAACCGCCGTATCTCCTCCTCTGTGGTAAAGGCGGACAGGCTGGCCCGGACGGTTCCTGTCTCCAGAGTGCCCACCGTCTCGTGGGCCAGCGGCGCACAGTGCAGCCCGGCCCGCACCGCCACGTCCCGCCGGGCCAGACGGTTCCCCAACACCTCGCTGTCCAGCCCCGGAACCCGGAAGGACACCACGCCCGCCTGGGCCGTCTCCGAGGCGTACACCGTCACCCCCGGAATGGACATCAGGCCGTTCACCAGCTGGGCCTTTCGCTGCTCCTCCCACCAGAGGATATGGTCGATCCCCACCCGCCGCAGGTAGTCCAGCCCCGCTGACAGACCCGCGATCCCCGGCATATTGTGGGTTCCCGCCTCCAGCCGGTCGGGCAGAAAGTCCGGCATCTGCTGGAGCAGAGACTCGCTCCCGGTGCCGCCTGTCAGCAATGGCACCGTGGGAGCCTCCCCGCACAGCAGCAGGCCGATGCCCTGGGGTCCGTACAGCCCCTTGTGTCCCGGCATGGCGACAAAGGCCGCCCCCAGCTCCTCCAGCGCCACGGGACAGGCCCCGGCTGCCTGGGCTGCATCCACAATCAACGGCACGCCTCTGGCCCGGCACACCGCCGCCATCGCCTCCACCGGCAGGATATAGCCGAATACGTTGGAGACATAGCACAAAATCACCGCGTCATAGCTGCTGTCCAGCGTCTGCTCCAGCAGGGAAACCATCTCCTCCGGCCGGAACAGCGCCCCGGCCAGCACAGTGGCCTCCACCCCCGGAATGGACTCCAGCGTTCGGGTCACGGCGTTGTGTTCATACCCGGAGATTACCACCCGGCTCCCCGGCTTCACCAAAGAGCGAATGGCGATATTCAGCCCATGGGTCGCGGAGGCGGTGAACACCACCCGCGCCGGGTCGGATACGCCGAACAGCTCGCACGCCTGCTCCCGGCAGCGAAAGGCCAGCTCCCCCGCCGCCAGGGCAGCGGCATAGCCGCCCCGTCCGGGGCTGCTGTACTGCGTGACCGCCCGGTGCATGGCTTCCCCCACCTCCGGCGGTTTCCGCAGGGTGGTGGCCGCATTGTCCAGATAAATCACAGGCTCACCTCCTGAAATTCCCCGTCCTCCCGGGAAAGGTAAATCCGGGTGGGGGAAAGGCCGCTGCGGTTCAGCGCCACCAGCGCCGGTTGCAGGCGGTTCGCCGCAATGCGAACGGAGTGGCTGCATCCTGTGGCGGAGATTTCTCCGGGGGATCGCACAATCGTTCCGTAAATCCCCGCCCGCTGTAAGACCGCCTGCGTCCGTTGGGCATAGGTCAGGGAGCGGGAGACAATATAATAATAGGGTATCATAGGCACTCCATATTCCCGGGGAGAGCTGCCGGGGCTGAACGCAGACCGGCGGACGCTTCTCCGTTGTTTCCATGCAAAAGGGCAAAACGAAAGCCCTCTCCGACATCATACTATGCCGGAGAAGGCAAAAAGGGTGTGTTCATTTGTCGGGATACGTTACCCCTCCGCAGGGACAAGCAGCGCCACCGCATGGGCGGCGATCCCCTCCCCCTGACCGGTGAAGCCCAGCCCCTCCTCCGTGGTGGCCTTGACGTTGACCTGTTCGACGGAAATTTCCAGCACCTCCGCAATGCGTTGGGTCATGGCGGGGATATGGTGCATCAGCTTGGGCCGCTGGGCGATAACCGTCGCGTCCACGTTGCCCACCTGATAGCCCCGCCGGGCCAGCATTGTCCGGGTTCGGGCCAGCAGCAGCATACTGTCGATTCCCTCATAGGCGGGATCGTTGTCAGGAAAGGCCCGGCCAATGTCCCCCATAGCAGCGGCCCCAAACAGGGCGTCCATAATGGCATGGGTCAGCACATCCGCGTCGGAGTGGCCCAGCAGTCCCTTTTCATAGGGAATTTCCACGCCGCCCAGCACCAGCCGACGGCCCTCCACCAGCCGATGAACGTCGTAGCCGTGTCCAATTCTCATTCCGCACTGAGCCATGCTGCAATCGCCTCCCCGGTAATCAGGTCTATGGGTGTTGTGAGCTTGAGGTTCGTCTCCTCGCCCTCCGTCAGCGTGATGGTCATGCCGATGCGCTCCACCACAGAGCAGTCGTCTGTGACCTCCCAATTTTCATCCACAGCCTTGAACATGGCCCCCTTCAACAGGCCATACTCAAACACCTGCGGCGTTTGTATGGCGAACAGGGTGCTTCTGTCCAGCGTCTCCTGGGCAACGCCGCCCATGGCCCGCTTGATGGTGTCCTTCACCGGAATTGCAGGGGCGGCGGCCCCGGTTCTGGCTCCGGCCCTCAGAACGTCCTGCAGCAGCCTCTGGGAGGGGAAGGGTCTGGCCCCGTCGTGAACCGCCAGCAGCTCCGCGCGCTCGTTGGCCGCCTGAATCCCCAGCCAGACGGATTCCATGCGGCTGTCGCCGCCCTTGATGATATTTTTGATTTTCACCAGGCGCTTCTCTACGCACAGCGCCCCGATGGGGACAATCAAATCCTCCCGGGTCACCACAATGATCTCGTCGATCCGGGAACAGGCCTCCAGCGCCATCAGGGTGCGCTGAATCAGCGGTATCCCGCCGATGGGCTCCATCAGCTTGTCGTGTCCCTCCATCCGGGTGGAGCTGCCCGCCGCCGGGACGATGCAGGTGCAATAGGGACGCGCCCGTTTGCCCTCCGCCTGATGCAACAGGTTTTTAAAAAAGCCAGCCATACGGTTCCTCCTCGTCCAGTCTATAGGCCCATTATAAAGCAGATTTCACAGGTTGACAAGCGTGAATCGCATGAACGCAGAAAAATGGGCACGCTGCTGTTTGCAGCGCGCCCACTGGCACACGATAAAAGCTCCTGATTGTCTTTATCAGTCCTGAAGCAGAGCGCGGATGGACAGGGAAACCTTCTTCTTCTCCATGTCGATATCCGTGATCTTCACGTCAACGCGGTCACCCTCAGCCAGCTCATCGCCGGGCTTCTCGATGCGGTGATCCGCAATCTGAGAAATATGAATCAGGCCGTCCACGCCGGGGACGATCTCAGCAAAGGCGCCGAAGGTCATCAGCTTGACGATGCGGACATTGGCCACGTCGCCCACCTGATACTTGTTGATGAACACCTCCCAGGGGTTCTCGTCGGGATCCTTCATGCCCAGGGAGATCTTCTTCTTCTCGGGGTCAGCGGAGATGACGTACACGTTCACGGTGTCGCCCACAGACACCACCTCGGAGGGGTGCTTGATGCGGCTCCAGGACAGGGCGGAGATGTGAACCATGCCGTCCACGCCGCCGATGTCCACGAACGCGCCGTAAGAGGTCAGGCTCTTGACAACGCCGGTGTACTTCTTGCCCGGCTCGATCTCAGCCCAGACAGCGGCAGCCTTGGCGGCGCGCTCCTCGGCCTGAACGGCACGGATGGAGCCAACCACGCGGCGGCGGGCCCGGTTGACCTCGGTGATACGCAGGCGTACCGTGGTGTGAACCAGGGACTCCATATCCCCGTTCTTGGGCAGGCCGGTCTGGGAGGCGGGGATAAAGACGCGGATACCGCGCAGGTTGGTGACGACGCCGCCCTTGTTCGTCTCCGTGATCTTGGCCTCCACCACGGTCTTGTTCTCCCGGGCGGACTCGATGTCCTCCCAGTTCTTGACGGAGTCAAGACGCTTCTTGGACAGGGTAACGATACCCTCCTGATCGTTGACGCGCATGACGTAAGTCTCGATCTGATCGCCGATCTTCACCAAATCCTCGACCTTCGCAGAGGGGTCGTCGGACAGCTCGGTGGTGGGAATGATGCCGGCGTGCTTGGTGCCAAGCTCCACCTGGATCTCGGTGGGCGTGATGCCTACAACGGTTCCCGTGACCTTATCTCCTGTATTTAAAGTTTTGATCGACTCCTCCAGCATCTCCGCAAAGGACTTTTCGATCTCAATGTTTTCTTCGCTCATGTTGTTTTGTACCTCCTTAATAATCCACCCGGGTGTCGATGCACCCGCAGTGATGCCTATTGATTGCGCCTGCTGCAAACTGGCTGCGTCCAGTTCCGCCGCGCTCTCGATCCACAGGACCAGAGGGCAGCTTTCTCTGCACAGCTCGGCCAAGTGCCGTGTGTTGGAGCTTTTCTTGTCACCAATGACAATCATTGCATCGCAGGTCGCTGCGAGCTTCTGCGCTTCCGTTTGGCGCTCATGGGTCGCATTACATATTGTATCAAAGATTTCGGCGTTTGTACACAGTTTTTTTGCAATTTCTCTACAACTTTCCCACGAAGTTCGGGTAGAAGTGGTCTGCGAAACCATAGTAATTGGAAGTTCCTTCCGATTTGGTTCCTCTTTTATCCAGTTCTCCAGCTCCTCCGCCGTTTCCACGATAACGGAGCGGGGGCTCCACCCGGCGATGGCCACCACCTCCGGATGCGTCCGCGTGCCCACAATAACGGGGATGCGCCCCGCCTGCCCGGCCTCCGCCACCAGCCTGTGGATGCGGGCCACGTTGGGACAGGTGGCGTCCAATATCTCCGCGCCGGCCTCGCGCACCTTATCATAGGTGGCCTTCGCCTCGCCGTGGGAGCGGATAACCACCTTCGTCCCCGGCTGTACCTGCTCCGGGCCGGTCAGACAGACCATGCCCTGCCGCTCCAGCTCCTCTACCACATGGGTATTGTGAATCACCGGGCCAAGCATGGCGCTGGGCGTCTCTCCGGCGGCGGTCTGTAATGCCAGCTCCACCGCCCGCTTTACGCCGTAGCAGAACCCGGCGGATTTTGCCAATATGACCTTCATCGCCTGACCTCCGCCTCCAGCGCATTGACCCGGCGTTTCCATTCCTCGCCAATGGCGTGATAATCCTCGTCCGTGGGGCGCTTGGCCTGACAGGTCGGCGTAAACGGTTCGCCCACCACCACATAGGTCCAGCGGAACCACCGCTTTTTCGGGCTGATATAGATCGGGACGATGGGCGCCCCCGTGCGGAGCGCCAGCATGGCTACGCCATTCTTTGCCTCCAGCATTTCGCCCTCTGTAGCCCGGTGTCCCTCCGGGAACATAATCACCTTATCCCCGGCCCGGAGGAATTTGATGGCGGTCTTGATGGCGGTCACGTCTCCCGCGCCCCGTCGAATTCCAAAAACGCCGATGGCGGCCAGCAGCTTTCCCAGCACCGGCACGTCCAGCATCTCCTGCTTGGACATGGCCCGCGTCCCCCCATGGGGCGCAGTAGCCAGCAGCACGATCACCGGGTCAGCATTGGAGGTGTGATTGGGACAGACCAGCGCCCCGCCCTCCGGCAAACGCTCCCGGTGCAGCGTCCTGATGGGGTGTACCAGATTGAAGAAGGGCCAGACGATCACATACAGGAACCGGTACAGGCGATCCATCCTGCGCCGCTTTTCGTCCAGGCTGAGCTTCTTTTTCTGTTTGACTTCCTTTTCCTCGCTCACGGTTGCTCACATCCCAATTCGGCAAATTTCTCCCGAATGATACGGGTCAGCAGCGCCACGCTCTCCTCAAAATTCAGGTCGCTGGTGTCCGCCAGGATCGCGTCCTCCGCCTGACGCAGGGGGGCGATGGGGCGGCTTCTGTCCGCCGCGTCCCGGGCCTCTACCTCCGCCAGCACCGTTTCATAGCTCTCCCGGCTGCCCTTTTCCGTTAGCTCCAGCCAGCGGCGTTTGGCCCGCACCTGGGGGGAGGCGGTGAGGAAAATCTTCACCGCTGCATCGGGCAGCACCACCGTGCCGATGTCCCGGCCGTCCATGATAACGTTTTGCCGCCGCGCCAGCTCCCGCTGCTTGTCCAGCAGGAAGGCCCGCACTGCGGGAATCGCCGCCACGCTGGAGGCATAGGCCGCGACCTCCGGGGTGCGAATTGCATCGGTCACATCCTCGCCGTTCAGCAGCATCTGCTGCCCCTGGGGGCCGTAGCGAAGGTCTACCTGAATCTCTGTCAAAAGGGCGGTCAGACCCGCCGTATCCGCCTTGTCCACCCCATTCCGAAGGGCGTACAGGCCCACCGTGCGATAAATCGCGCCGGTGTCCACATAGACGTAGCCGAGCTGTGCCGCCAGCCGCTTGGCGATGGTGCTTTTCCCCGCCCCGGCAGGCCCGTCAATGGCGATATTCCGATTCATATCGTCGTCCTTTCCCTGTCCTGTTACGCACAAATTCTGTGCGGTTATTTTTATGCAATCTCTCTGCAAATTCCGTTTCCCGCCGCCCGGCCCGTGGCCCAGGCGATTTGCAGATTAAAGCCGCCGGTATAGGCGTCCACGTCCAGCACCTCCCCGGCGAAATACAGGCCGGGCATTTTTTTGGACGACATGGTGGCGGGGTCAACCTCGCTGACCTTCACGCCGCCGGAGGTGACAATGGCCTCCTCCACCGGACGGGGGCCGGCAATGGGAATGGAAAAACCCTTGAGCTGCTCCACCAGCCGCCGCCGTTGTCCCTTGGTGACGGAATTGACCTTGGTATCTCCGGGGATGCCGGAGCGCTCCACCATCACCGGAACCATCAGATTGGGCACCAGATGCCCCAGCACGTTCCGGAAATCCCGGTTGGGATTCTCCCCGAACTCCCGCAAAATGCGGGCGTCCAGCTTCGCCTCGTCCAAGGCAGGCTTCAGGTCTATTATAACAGTAAATCGGTTTTTGTCAAAGTCTTTTAGGTGGGCGCTGGCACTTAAAATCACCGGCCCGGACAGGCCGAAGTGGGTGAACAGCAGCTCTCCGAATTCGGAGTAGACCACCTTCTTTTTCCCGTTCCGGATGTTCAGCTCCACGTTTTTCAGCGCAAGTCCCTGCATCCGGGCGCAGGTATCCCCGTCCTCCACCAGGGGAATCAGCGAGGGCCGGGGCGGCACGACGGTATGCCCCGCCTCCTGAGCAAAGCGATACCCGTCCCCGGTGGAGCCGGTCAGCGGATAGGACACGCCGCCGGTGGCTACCACCACCGCCTGGGTCGGAAGAACCCTTCCCCCCGCCAGACGAACCCCGGTCACGCGGCCCTCCGGCCAGAGGATTTGCTCTACTGTGCCGGTGATGAGCTTCACATTCAGCCGCTTCAGCCGGAAATACAGGGCGTCCACGATATCCGCCGCCCGGTCGCTGACGGGAAACACCCGGTTCCCCCGCTCTACCTTCAGGGAAACGCCCAGCCCCTCAAAAAAAGCCTCCGTTTGGGCGGGCGGCCAGGCGGACAGCGCGGAGTACAAAAAGCGTCCGTTGCGGGGCACGTTTTGCAGTACCTCCTCCCAGGGGCAATGATTCGTCACGTTACAGCGGCCCTTGCCGGTGATGTACAGCTTGCGGCCCACCTTCTGGTTCCGCTCCACCAGCGTCACCGCCGCTCCCTGCTCCGCTGCGGTTATCGCGGCCATCATCCCCGCCGGGCCTGCGCCAATCACCACAACCTGCTTTTTTTCAGACATTCCGTCACCTTCTTCTCAAAAAAGGCCGCGACGAAGCTGCCGCGGCCCTCTGATTTCTTTGCTTATTTCTCCGGACTGATGGCTTCGTCGGCGCCGAACACCTCCGCCTCCTCCTCCGGGGTTTCATATACGTCGTACTCAGCCCAGACCTGCTCCAGCCGACCAAAAGTCTCCGCCAGGTTCTGGTTGGTCATACGGCCCACCGCCACAATCAGGGCGTTCACCAGACTCAGCGGCGCCACCAGCGAGTCCACGAAGGAGGCCATATCGCTCTTGGCAATCAGGGTCACATCGGACATCCGGGCCAGAGGAGACTCCTGACTGTCCGTAATGGCAATCAGCCGGGTCCCCTGCTTTTTGGCGAAGTGCATGGCCTTCACCGTCCGGGTGGAATACCGGGGGAAGGAAACGCCGATGAAAACGTCCTCCGGGCCGACCCGCATGATCTGCTCGTAGATTTCGCTGACCGTATTGGTATAAACCGTCACCACATTGTCAAAAATCAAATTGAAATAAAAGCTGATAAAGTTGGAGATGGTGCTGGCGGAGCGTACGCCCAAAATGTAAATGCGCCGGGCATTCACAATGGCAGATACCGCCTGATTGAACGCGATCCGGTCCGTTTCCTCCATGGTGAGGCGTATCTTCTCGATGTCCGACTGCATGACCTGGGCCAGAATGTCCTGATTGCCGATGCGGTCATTGCTGACCTCGATGCGCTGAATGGTGGTCAGCTTGTTACGAATCATCTCCTGCAGGGCCTTCTGCATACTGGGATATCCGTCATAGCCCAGCTCGGCGGCAAAGCGCACCACCGTGGACTCGCTGACGTTCACCGTCTTGCCCAGCTTACTGGCGGTCATAAAGGCCGCCTTATCATAACACTCCAGGATATACTTGGCAATGAGCTTTTGTCCCTTGGAGAAGGTGTTCATCTTGGATTGAATGGTAGATAAAATATCCTTGGACATGGCGTATTCCTTCCGCTTGTCATAGTCGCCCGGCGACCCTGTATTTTTACCTACACACTATAGCTCATTCTCGAAAAAAAAGCAAGCCTTTTTGCAAGATTTTTTTCTGATTATTCAAGTCGTCCCGGAAGGATTTCTGAATTTCCCGGCTGTCGCCATTCTTTTTGCAAGGAATCCCCCGGCCGCGTTTCAAACTCCCAGGCTTTTCCGCTCTTCCTCCGTCAGCTCCCGCCAGGCCCCGGCGGGCAGGTCGCCCAGATGCAGGCTCCCCTCCCGCACCCGTTTCAGCCGCAGGACGCGCAGACCGGCCCGGTCGCACATACGGCGAATCTGGCGGTTTTCCCCTCGTGAATCACGATGGACAGCAGGGCGGTATCCGTCCCGCCCCGGAGGACCTTCACCCTGGCGGGGACCAGCGCGACCCCGTCCAGCTCCATCCGTCCCCGGAGGACGGGCAGGGCGGCGTGCCAGTTTCCCTGTACCCGCACCTGATACTCCTTTTCCACCTGATGGCTGGGATGCAGGAGTTGATGCGTCAGCGCCCCGTCGTTGGTGAACAGCAGAAGCCCCTCGGAGTCCATGTCCAGCCGCCCCACGGGGTAGACCCGAACGCCGCAGTCCGCCACCAGCTCTGCGGCGGTTCTGCGGCCCCGCTCGTCGGACAGGGTGGTAACATAGCCCCGGGGCTTGTGCAGCATGATGTAACGGTGGGCGGCGGGGCGGGCAAGGGGCGCACCGTCCAGCAGAATCTCGTCCCGCTCCGGGTCGGCCCGCTGCCCCAGCACGGCGGGAACGCCGTTGACCGTCACCCTTCCCGCCTGAATATACGTCTCCGCCTGCCGCCGGGAGGCCAGTCCCGCCGCAGAGATGAGCTTTTGAAGCCGTTCTTCCATTTTCTTTGGCTCCTTTCGCCTGAGACGTTGGGCGGGTCAGTCCAGCGCCGCCACCAGGGCGCTCTCCCCCACCTGATATCCGTCGATAAAGTACCGCACCGTTCCCAGTACGGTTCCCTCCTCCACGGCTTCATACCGGTTCTCCAGCTCCACGCTGCGCTGAACCGTCTCCTCCGGGCCAACCAGCACCTCCACCGTGTCCTGGGCCACCACCGTCACCGGCTCCAGACGGTTGGCCGCCCGACAGGTTCCGATTATCTCCCCGGCCTGGCAGACCGTCCGGTTGGCATAGGCCGCAAAATACTGGTCATACAGTGCCATATGGTCGTTCCAGTCATCCGGGTCGTTCAGGGTGACGCAAATCAGCGCCACCCCGTCCCACTCTGCGCTGGAAACCAGCGTTCGCCCCGCCGCCTGGGTATAGCCGGTTTTCATGCCAGTGCAATCCGGATACAGGGACAGAAGCCGGTTGTGGTTGGTCAGGCTTCGCCCCGCCACCGTGGCAGCTTTGGTGGAGACGATTTCCGCAAGCAGGCTATCCCGGCTGACTGCCACCGCCAGTTTCGCCAAGTCCTCCGCCGTGGAGTAGTGGCTCTCCCCGTCCAGGCCGGTGGGATTCTCAAAATGGGTGTTTTCCATACCCAGGGCGGCGGCGTTTTCGTTCATCCAGGCCACAAACGTCTCCCGATTCCCGGCGCAGCCCTCCGCCAGAGCGTTGGCCGCGTCATTGCCGGACACCAGTAGCATCCCCCACAGCAAATCGCGCAGGGTGATCGTTTCCCCGACCCCCAGATACATGGCGGAGCCTTCGGTGGTGGCCGCCTGGTGGGAAACCTCCGTCACCGTATCCAGCGGAACGCCGCAGTTCACGGCGGTATAGGCGGTCATCAGCTTGGTGGTGCTGGCGATCAGCCGCTGCTGGTCGCCGTTTACCGACCGGAGGATGCGCCCGGTCTTGCCGTCCGCCACCACATAAGCGGCGGCGGAAATCTGCGCCTCTGGTTCTGCTGTCTCCGTGCCGGAAACAGACTGACAGCACAGCGCCAGCGTCAAAGCGGCGGCGCAAAAAATTCGTATGATACGCAACAGGAACACCTTCCTTGTTCAAAGAAGCTGTTCCCAGTATGCGCGGTTTTTCGCGGATTATTCTGCGGCTTCGCCGTCCTTCTGCTCCGCCGTCTTGTCCTTGTCCTTTTTGGGAATCATGGCGCTGATTTTGTCCACCATGTCGGGAATCATTTCGATGACCCGATCCGCCGTCGTCCCGGCGGGCTGCGCCACGGGAATCATCCGCACGCTCTCCCCCCGGACAATCAAAAAGCCGATGGGGATAATGCTGACCCCTGCGCCACCGCCGCCGCCAAAGGGATTGTCCTTCGTCGCCGACTGGTTCTTGCTGACGAAATCCGAGCCGCCGGTTCCAAACCCGAAGCTCACCCGGGAGACGGGAATGATCGTCACGCCATCCGTGTGGATGGGCTGTCCGACAATGGTGTTCACGTCCACCATTTCCCGAATCTTGGTCATGGTCGTCTCCATCAGGTCGTTGATGGGATGCTTACCTTCCATACTTGACACCGCCTTTTTTATTATCTGCTTTTATTTTGCTGCATCCGCGCCGGTCTGATTCTCCTTCGGCGCGGCTTTTTTACCGGATGATTTTCTCTTTTGCAAAAACACCTTCAGGCAGGCAAGTCCATACCGAACCGCCAAATACAGCACCTGTCCCACCTTGAGGGACACCCCCGCATTCACATAAATGACGGAGCGGCCCGCCAGAAAGTCCAAATCAACGGTCACGTCCCGCCGACGCACATCAAAATTTTCCTCCAGCAGAGACAGCCCAATCCCCGCCGTGCCGGAGCTTCTGCCGTACAGCAGGGCGGTGTCCGCCGCGTCCACGCAGCCCGCCGTATAATGCACCGTCAGAGGGTCGATGCGGATACGCTTTTTCAGCGCCCCCAGCGCCTTCACCACAACGGGCAGCAGCGCCAGCACCAGCTCCACCGTTCCGCCCTTCTTTTTGGGCTGTTCCTCCGGTTGGGGCTTGGGGGGCTGCTTTGCCGCCTTTCGGCGCTGTTTTTCCGCCTTTTTCGCGGCCTTTTTCTCTTTTTTGGCGGCCTTTCTCCGGGCCTTTTCCGCCTCTTTTTCCTTTTGCGTGCGGGTCTTTTTCGGCCGTGGGAACAGCAGGACGGGATGCCCGGCGAGCTTCGCCGTGACGCGAATACCCGCCTCCCCGTATTCCACCTCCGCCCCGACGCGGAGCTGAGACAGAACGACCAGCAGGACGAGGATTATCAAAACGAGAATCAGCGCGGTCATGCTTTCTCACATCCCCTTCGGTGTTTCCTGAGTGGGCGGCTCCTGGGGCGCATCCTCCGACGGAACCTCCCGGCGGGGCTCCCCGTCCCCGGCGTTCTCCGGCAGCGGGGGCAGCTCGTCCAGCGAGGTCATGCCAAAGGAGCGCAGAAAAAGGCTGGTGGTGCGGTACAGGATGGGCCGGCCAGGCACAGCCAGACGGCCGCACTCCTCGATCAGGCCCCGCTCCTGGAGCAGGCCCATGGTGTAGGAGCTGTCGGTTCCCCGTATCTGCTCCACATAGGCCCGGGTGGTGGGCTGGTAATACGCCACCACGGACAGGGCCTCCAGCGCCGCCTGAGACAGCTGCGGGGGCTTTCGCCGCTCCAGCGCCCGGCGAATGGTCTGTGCATACTCCGGGGCAGAACACATCTGCCAGCTGTCATCGGTTCTCACCAGCCGGATGCCCCGGCGCTCAAAACGATATCGGTCAGAAAGCCGCTGGGCGGCATGGGCGCAGTCCATCAGCTCTGCGCCGGTGGCTAACGCCAGCCGTTCCAGCTTCACCGGCTCTCCCGCCGCAAATAGGATGCCCTCGATGGCGGCTTCCAATTCCTTTTCCTCCAAGGAGGTCACCTCTCTCTTTACTCTTTTTTATTGATAGTCCCCGGCGGCCAGCGCCGTGACAGCCTCCGTGCTGTCCACATTGTCCACACAGGTCACGGTACATTCACTGTCCGTCCCGGCCAGGTTGATTTTCCGCTGCTTACACAGCTCCAGCACCGCCAAAAATGCGGCCACGATCTCCGACCGGCTTCTGCAGCCCCGGAACAGGCTGCGGAACCGGGTCACGCCAAAGGTGACAAGGCGCTGCACAATTTCCCGCGCCTTGTCCGACACGGGATACGGCTCCCGGCCCACAATGGCCGCAAAGCTGCGGAAGGGCGGCGGGGCGGTATTCTCCCCCCGGGTCAGGGCGCTTTTCAGTCCCCGCAGCAAATCCTCCGGCTGGTGGACGTAGTGATAGGCCCGATCCGGCTCCAGCGGCTCCGGGTCCTTGCCCAGGTAGTCCTGCCCCACCAGATAGCGCTCCCGAAGCTGACCGGTGATCGCCTTGATTTTCAGATAATTTTCATGGCGCTGACGGGCCTCCAGCTGCGCCTTCAGCTCATCCATTTCGCTGAGGGCCTCCTCGTCGTGGAGGTTCAGCAGCATCCGGGTTTTGATAAAAATCAGCTGTGAGGACATCACCACAAACTCGCTGGCGACCTCCAGGTCCAGCTCCTTCCGCCGATCCATCCAAGCCAGGTATTGCTCCAGAATCAGGGAGATCTGGATGTCTGCGATCTCCATTTTATTTTTGCTGAGCAGGTGAAGAATCAAATCCAGAGGGCCGTTAAAATCCTCCAGCTCCTCCTTTGCCTTTACCACATGCTCCAGATGGTAAACCGGTTGTTCCAAACTCATGCCTCCGTTACATCAGATACAGTAGCAGCTGCCAGGGGAACCCGGAGCCCCGGCAGAGAAGCTGCAAAAAATGATAAATCAGCCAGGACAGCGGGCTGTCCAGCACTCCCAGCAGCACAATGGCTACCATCAAAATCATTCCCCAGCGCTCGTAGCGCAGGATGGTATAATAAACCTTATCGGGCAGCAGGGCATACAGCACCTTGGAGCCGTCCAGCGGGGAAACGGGAATCAAATTGAAAATGCCCAGGCCCGTGCTGAGGACTGCAATCTCCACCAGGAAAATCAGCACATACTGGGAGACGATGCCCCCGGTACGCACGAGCCAGAAGTGATAGACCGCCGATGCGCCCAGCATCGCCAGGTACGCCAGCACAAAGTTGGACACCGGCCCCGCCAGGGCGGTGATGGCGATATCCCGCTTGGGGTGCTTGAAGTACCGGGCATTGATGGGGACGGGCTTGGCCCAGCCCACCTTTGCCACAATCATCATCAGCAGACCCAGTGGGTCAAGATGCTTGATGGGGTTCAGGGTCAGCCGCCCCTGGTTCTTTGCCGTGGGGTCGCCCAGCGCCAGCGCCGCCAGCCCGTGGCTGACCTCGTGCCAGGTGATACAGAACAACGCGGAGAGGACGCTGATTGCCAGAGAAGCCAGACTGTAGAGATTCAGATTTTGCAAAAATGTGGCAATCGAACCCATCATACCTCTCCCCTCATTGCAGCACACGATACAGAACCGGAGGACGCTCCCACGTCTCGGAAAACGATACTATAAGATATTATAGCAACAAATCCCGGAAAGAGCAAGGGCTTCGCCGCACAAATCCGCAGAGCCCAGTTCTGTTTGTCCAACGCCCGGCATACATTTTTCTAACCACTAATATCCCTGACAAAAGAAAAGGAGCGCAGATATGAGCAAAAAAAGCGGGCTAAGACGATTCCTGCGCCGGGTTTGGGTGCTGCTGTTGGGTGTGGCGGCCCTTCGGATGCTGAACACCGGCGGCATGACGTTTCTCTGGGAAAATACAAAAAGCTCCATGGGGCAATGGAGCCTGAGCAGTCGGGTACTGGCCGCCCAGCTGGGGGACATCGCCACCGACGCGGTCAGCGCCGCCCTGACGGACAGCTCTCCCCTTCTGGCGGCCAGCACCATCGAGGAGGCGGAGGAAACCGCCATGACCGAGGAAGGGCTGGCGGAGGTTGCCCTGTTGGAGGCCCCGGCGGAAAGCGAGGCCACCGCCACGGAATCGACGGAAACGGAAGTCTCCGCCGAGGTCACGGAATCGGAGGCCGAGGTGGTGCAGGTGGTCGCAGAGGAAAACCCGGAGAAAACCATCACCACCGCCAGCGGCAGCAGTGCCGTTTCGCTGGACGGCATCTATCTGAACAACAGCGCCGGCGCTGATGTGGATTTGGAATCCGTGGCGGCGCTGGGCCAATGCTTTACGCTGTCCGACGCTGGGGAGGGGCCGCAAATCCTCATCATGCACACCCACGGCACAGAGGCCTATACCATGGACGGGGAGGATATCTATACCGCCTCCGACTCCTACCGCACCACGGACTCCAACTACAACACCCTTCGGGTGGGGCAGGAAATCGCGGATACACTGGAGGCCCTGGGCTATTCCGTGATTCACGACACCAGTCTTTACGACTACCCCAGCTATACCGGCTCCTACAGCCGGGCCAGGGAGGGAATTCAAAGCTATCTGGAGCAGTACCCCACCATTTCTCTGGTGCTGGACGTCCACCGGGACGCGCTGATCGACGATGACGGAACCGCCTATAAGGTCGTCACCAGCATCGACGGAGAAAAAACCGCCCAGGTCATGCTGGTGATCGGCACCAATCTGGGCGGGCTGGAGCATCCCAACTGGACGCAGAACCTCTCCTTCGGGCTGGAGGTTCAGCAGGCGCTGCTGTCCATTGACAGCACCCTCCCCCGGCCCATCAATCTGCGCTCCTCCCGGTTCAATCAGGATTTGACCGCCGGTTCCCTGCTGGTGGAGGTTGGCTCCTGTGGAAACACCTTACAGGAGGCCCTGCGGGGTGCGCGGCTGTTCGCGCAGGCTTTGGCAGAAGCGTTGGAAAATTAGCATTTTTCCGCAAAGTCCGCTTGACGAACGGACAATCTTCCCTTATAATTAAAAAGGTATCGCATATTTGTGCGTTCCTTTCCGCATTAGGTTTTTACCAAAACGGATGGTATTCTAACTTTTGAAAGGAATGATTCCATTGTCTAAGTCTAAAGTTACAACTGTGGAAGAAGCAATCAAGACTTATTGCTTCGATGGTATGTCCGTTCTTCTCCCTGGTTTCGTCAACGTCGGTGTTTCTGAGGTTCTGATCGAGGGCCTGATTGCCGCCGGTGTCAAGGACATCAGCGTTATCTCCAACAACACCTCCGTGCCGCACCGCGGCATCGGCAAGCTGGTCGATGCCAACGTCATCAAGAAGATCACCTGCTCTCACATCGGTAACAATGCCGTCACCGTGCAGAAGGTCGTTGATGGCGAGATTGACCTGACCTTCGTTCCCCAGGGCTCTCTGTGCGAGAAGGTGCGCGCAGGCGGCGCCGGCATCGGCGGCGTTCTGACCCCCACCGGTATGTACACCCCCATGATGGACGGCAAGCAGGTCGTCGAGTGGGACGAAGAAGCCGGCAAGTTCAAGTTCCTGGAGGGCGAGATCGAGCCTGACAGCAGCAAGAAGCGCTTTATTCTGGAGTTGCCTATCCATGCCGACGTGTGCTTTGTCCACGCCTGGAAGGCCGACAAGATGGGCAATGTTGTTTACCGCCGTACCTCCCGCAATTTCAACGAGGCATTTGCCACCGCAGCCGACCACGTCATTGTCGAGGCTGAGGAAATCGTTGAGATCGGCGAGCTGGATCCCGATCAGATCATGACCCCCGGCTTCGTGGTTGACGCTGTCGTGCAGGGCCGTGCATTGACTGAAGCTTAAGGAGGTACTTGAAAATGGAACTGACTGGTAAAGATTTAATTGCTTACAGAACCGCCCGCTTCTTCCAGGACGGCGACGTTGTGAACCTGGGCATCGGTATGCCCACCAAGTGCCTGGACTACCTGCCCGAGGGCGTGGACGTCTGGGTGGACTCCGAGAATGGTGTTGTGGGTCTGACCGGCGCCCCCAAGGAGGGCGAGTATGCCGACCCCAACGTGGTTGACGCCGGCGGCAAGGCCTCTACCCTGCGGGTGGGCGGCTCCTGCTTCGACTCCTTCCGCTCCTTCGGCTTCATCCGCGGCGGCCACATCGACGCCACCGTGCTGGGCGCTTACGAGGTGGACGCAGAGGGTAACCTGGCCAACTGGATGATCCCCGGCAAGACCGCTGCCGGCATGGGCGGCGCTATGGACTTGGTGACCGGCTCCAAGATCACCATCGTTATGACCACCCACTGCGACAAGAAGGGCAATCCCAAGATCGTGCAGAAGACCAATATGCCTCTGACCGGCTATCACTGCATCAACTATATTGTCTCTGAGCTGGCCGTGATCAAGATCACCGCTGAGGGCGCTGTGCTGCTGGAGACTGCTCCCGGCGTCACCGTGGACGAGGTCGTGTCCAAGACTGACGCGAAGCTCATCATCCCCGAGACTGTGGGCTGCATGATGTAAGCACGGATTTTCCGAACAAACATCAAAGAACAGGACGGACGCCGCTTGCGGCGTCCGTTTTTTGTCGTTTAAATTTGCTAAACATACACGCAGATACTTGAAAATAAGTGACAACATGAAAAGGCGAAAAATCCGCAGTTCCTCCATTGCTTTTTGAGGGCATGTCTGCTACAATAACGTTGCATAAGTGTGCGGAGAAAGTGGTGCTACTGATGAAAAAGAACAAACTGGTTGCGCCTGTTTTAAAATGGGTCGGTGGAAAAAGGAAAATGCTGAGCGAGCTTTTGCCGAAGGTGCCGACCTCTTATGAAAAAGGGCAGCAGAGGGATTGAGCATATGGACACATCACTTGACCGCAGCTTAGCAAGCGGATACAAAAGCAAATCGCAGATTGCGCGGGTCTTAATAGAATCGTGGACATCAGAGCATATGTATTGCCCTGTGTGTGGATGGCCCAGAATCACAAAGTTCCCCAATAACAGAGCTGTTGCAGATTTTTACTGTCCAAATTGCAGGAATGAATTTGAACAAAAGAGCAAAAATGGAGCGTTCGGTGCAAAAATCGTAGATGGCGCTTATGATACATTTATTCAAAGAATCAGCAGCAATGACAATCCTGATTTTCTTATGATGAGTTACTCCCTGGAAAAAATGACTGTTGAAAGTATGATTTTCGTGCCAAAATTTTTCTTTGTACCGGAGTTGGTAGAAAAGCGAAAGCCTTTGGCTGAAAATGCACAACGGGCTGGCTGGGTTGGATGTAATATCCTGTTTGAGAAAATACCAATTCAGGGGAGAATCCCCATTATCGAAAACCACACTCCGCTGAACAAAACAGAAGTTTTGCGTCGAGTCAGTCAGGCTCAAAAATCAGGACGGATGATCTTTCAGCGCGAGGTTGGCTGTTGGATACTCTGAATTGTGTCAATTCTATTGAACCAAACGTTTTTACGTTGGAAATGGTGTATCAATTCGAGGGAAAATTAGCGGCAAAACACCCCAATAACCATAATATCAGAGCAAAACTCAGGCAGCAGCTTCAACAGTTGCGCGACCGTGGAGTAATCACCTTTTTAGGGAATGGGCATTATCGAAAAAATGTTTAACAGAGCGAAATTGCAGTTCATTAGAGCCGATTAGGCAGCAGAATTATTCCATTGAGGATACCGCAACTTCTGTGTCAGATATTCAGAATGTATTGGATTCTGTTCAAGTGGTAGAAGAACCAAAAATTCCTTTCCCGCAAACAGACAAGTTTGTACATGCTTTCAACAAAGCGTTGCGGTTATATTTCCGCCGTGGAGTTATGCCGCCGATGAATGATATTGTTTCAGTTATGAAAGAATCCGGGCTATATAGGGTAAATAGTGATGAAACCTTCCGGCGCCGTGCTTCCAGCATAAAAGGCTGGCTAAACTGGATTGTTTCATTGATAAACGAATAAGAGCGATATATTATCACGATAAAACCATATCGCATTATAGCAACGCCGCTGCAAACGAAAAAGGACGTGATTCCATGAGCAATTTCTTCCCCACGGAAACGGCGCAGACCGCCGCTTTAGAGGAACAATACGAGACGTTGAAGGGGCTGTTTGCCACCTATCTGCACGACAGCGACGAGCTGTTTCAGAAGCAAAAGGGCAAAACATCCGAGCATTTCAAGCGCTATCTCAGCATGGACGAGCTGCGAACCTCCCCCCTGCACAAGAAATTTTATGAGGATGTGCAGACCTGTGTGGAGGCTCTGGCGGCGGGGCTGGCGGACTGTCCCTCCCCGGAATTGGCGCAGGCTGCGGCAGAGCCGTTCTTCCGGCAAAAGCCCAAGAGCATGGAGCCGAACCAGCGCAGCTGGCTGATTGCGGCGGAGGCGCTGGTCATTCCACTGATTCCCCATCTGCGCCGGGAGGATGCGGAACGGTTCCGCACGGCCTACGAGCAGCAGTACCAGTGGGCGGAGATGATGCCGAAGCAGCGGGAGCTGTACAACGCGCTGTGCGACGCCACCGGCAAAAAGCGAAAGAGGGTGGGCCTCTTTGCGTCCTTTCTGGCGGGCAGGCCGAAGGAGGACGATTAAACCGATATTCAACCCCGTGCGAACTATCGCGCGGGGTTTGCGCTTCTCTGCCGGGGCCGTCCCTCACCCGGCGGCGCGGCGAGGAAAATCGGCCCAAAATGAAATGCAAAAATCTTCAATCTTGCAAAATATGAAAAAGGCAGCCGTTTTCATCGAAAGAAATGGTGTGCAAATGCAATAAAAAAAATCAAAACTGCAAAATCTCGTTGACAGATTACGCTTTATCCGATATACTATAGTGTGAACATAAATCGCACGAAAGGCGTGCAAATTCATCGAGCTTGAAAGAAAGGGTGGAACAACCTATGGCATACTCCAAGGAAGATATTCTCCGTATCGTAAAGGAGCAGGACATCAAGTTTATCCGGATGCAGTTCGTGGACGCGTTCGGACAGCTGAAAAACGTAGCGATCACCTCCTCCCAGATCGAGAAAGCGCTGGACAACAAGATCATGATGGACGGTTCCTCTATCGAGGGCTTTGTCCGCATCGACGAGTCCGACCAGTGCCTGTATCCCGACCTGAACAGCTTTGCCATCTTCCCCTGGCGGCCCCAGCATGGCCGGGTGGCCCGTCTGATCTGCGACATCTATAATCCGGACGGAACGCCCTTTATCGGCGATTCCCGCGGCGTCCTGCGCCGGGTACAGCGCCGGGCGGCCAGCATGGGCTACACCTTCAACGTTGGCCCGGAGTGCGAGTTCTTCCTGTTTGAGACGGACGAGAACGGCAAGCCCACCACCATCACCAGTGACGAGGCCGGCTACTTTGACCTGGGCCCCCTGGACCACGGGGAAAGCACCCGCCGGGAGATCTGCCTGAATCTGGAGCAGATGGGCTTTGAGATCGAGGCCAGCCACCACGAGGTTGCCGCAGGCCAGCATGAGATCGACTTCAAGTACGCCGAGGCCATGCACGCCGCCGACAATATCACCACCTTTAAGCTGGCGGTCAAGACCCTGGCCCAGAAGAACGGTCTGCACGCCACCTTTATGCCGAAGCCGATTTACGGCATCAACGGCTCCGGTATGCACATCAATATGTCCCTTTCCAAGGACGGAAAAAACGTATTCTATGACCCCGACGGGGAGCGCGGCCTGTCCAAGGAGGCGTATTCCTTTATCGCCGGTCTGCTGATTCATGTGAAGGGCATGACCGCCCTGCTCAACCCGCTGGTGAACTCCTATAAGCGGCTTGTGCCCGGCTACGAGGCCCCCTGCTATCTGGCCTGGTCTGCCAGTAACCGCTCCGCGCTGATTCGGATTCCCTCGGCCAGAGGCGCATCCACCCGCGTCGAGCTTCGCAGCCCCGACCCCTCCTGCAACCCCTATCTGGCGCTGGCCGTTTGTCTGGCCGCCGGTCTGGACGGCATGGAGAAGGGCCTGACGCCGCCTCCTGAAATCAAGGAGAATATCTTCGCCATGTCTGACGAGCAGCGCAAGGCTGCCGGGATCGACACGCTGCCGGATTCTCTCCAGAACGCTCTGTACGAGATGCAGCATGATCCCCTGATTATGGATACCCTTGGCCCCCACATCTCTCAGGCGATTCTGGAGGCAAAAGGAAAGGAATGGGAGGAATATACCACCCGTGTCAGCAGCTGGGAGATCGAAAAGTATATGGTCACCTATTGATTGCCAGGATACCTTGAACCACACGGGGCCGGGATTGACAGAACAGGATGTGATACTCTTGGAAAAAGTCATTGTCGCTTTTGAAGGAGAAAAGACAGCCCGAAAATTTGCAGAGATTCTGGAGGGCAATGTGGCAAGCTGCATCGTCTGTCACACCCCGGACGAGGTGAAGCGGGTTGTCGCCAAGCGTGATTTGAGCGTGGTGGTCTGCGGCTATAAGCTGCGGAGCCAGACTGCGGTGGAGCTGATGGAGAATCTGCCATCCACCACCATCATGCTGGTGATTGCCACCCAGAACCAGCTGGATCTCTGCGACAGCGAGGATATTTTCCGTCTGCCGGCTCCGGTGTCCCGGGGCGACCTCCTGGCCTCTGTGCGGATGGCGCTGCAAATGAGCCATCGGCTGGAGCGCATGGCGCGTCCCCAGCGGAACGAGGAAGAAAAGCAAATCATTGAACAGGCCAAGGCGCTCCTGATGGATCGCCACGATATGACAGAGGATCAGGCGCACCGCTTTATTCAAAAGCGCAGTATGGACAACGGAACCAAAATGGTTCAGACCGCCCGGCTGATTCTGGACGATTGGAATTAGGGAGAACTGTAATATATGAATTTAAACGAGAATTTTCAAAAGCTGCCGGGGAGCTATCTGTTTTCTGAGGTAGCCCATCGGCTGGCGGCATATCAGGCGGAGCATCCCGAGGCAAAGATGATTAAGCTGGGCATCGGAGACGTGACCCGCCCGCTGGTGCCCGCTGTCATCGACGCCATGCACGCTGCCGTGGAGGAAATGGCCCACGCCGAAACCTTTAAGGGCTACGGCCCGGAGCAGGGCTATGAATTCCTGCGGGCCGCCATTGCGGAGCATGACTTCGCGCAGCGGGGCGTGGACATCCAGGCCGACGAAATCTTTATCTCCGATGGGGCCAAAAGCGACTGCGGCAACATCGTAGACCTGTTTTCGGCGGACAACCGGGTGGCGGTCTGTGACCCGGTTTACACCGTATATCTGGATTCCAATGTGATGAGCGGCCGGGCCGGGGAATACGACCCCCAAACCGGCAAGTGGAGCAACATCTACTATATGCCCACCACGTCGGAGAACGGCTTTGTGCCGGCCCTGCCCACCGAACCGGTGGATTTGATTTACATTTGCTCCCCTGGCAACCCCACCGGTACGGTGCTGACCCGGGAGCAGCTGAAGGTATGGGTGGATTACGCCAATTCCACCGGGGCAATCATTTTGTTTGATGCGGCCTACGAGCGCTTTGTGGTGGAGGAGAACGTTCCCCACACCATCTTTGAGGTGGAGGGGGCCAAAACCTGCGCCATCGAATTCCGCTCCTTCTCCAAGACCGCCGGCTTCACCGGCGCACGGTGCGGCTGCACCGTGATTCCCAAGGCGCTGGTGCGGGACGGCGTTTCCCTGCACGCCATGTGGAACCGCCGCCAGACCACCAAGTTCAACGGCGCATCCTACATCATCCAGAAGGGCGCGGCGGCCATCTATACTCCGGAGGGCGAGCGTCAGATCATGGAGAACATCGCCTATTACCAGCGCAACGCCAAGGTCATCCGGGACGGACTGCAAAACTGCGGCATCCAGGTCTATGGCGCGGTGAACAGCCCCTATATCTGGGCCAAAATCCCGGAGGGCATGGGCGGCAGCTGGGACTTCTTCGACAAGCTGTTGAAGGAGGCCAATGTGGTCACCACGCCCGGCGCGGGCTTTGGCCCCAGCGGCGAGGGCTATATCCGCCTGACCGCCTTCGGCGACGCAGAGGCCACGAAAGAGGCTGTGGCTCGTATCGAGCGCCTGCTGAAAAACTGAACACGCATCTCAATGGGGAGATAGCAGAACAGAGGAGGGCCGCTGCGGCCCCCTTGTGTCACGCTGTCTCTCTATTTGATACTGGGGAACCTCTAATAGCTACGTCTGCGGCATCTATTAGAACTTCCCCATGGCAACAGCCAACAGGTTCCGCATCATTCGGGTGGAACAGATATAAACGCAAACTACACTTGATGAAGGGGGCTTTTCCTATGGAAGAAACCAACCAGGGGGCCAAAACGCGCGGCCTCTACGATCCCTCCTTTGAGCATGATAACTGCGGCATCGGCGCCGTGGTCAACATCAAAGGAATCAAATCACACGCCACGGTGGACAATGCGCTGAAAATCGTGGAAAAGCTGGAGCACCGCGCCGGTAAGGATGCGGCGGGTGAAACCGGCGACGGCGTGGGTATTCTGTTGCAGATTTCCCACAAATTTTTCAAGAAGGCGGCGTTGAAGGACGGCATCGTCGTGGACGACGAGCGGGACTACGGCGTGGGCATGTTCTTCTTCCCCCAGGATCGGCTGGCCTGTTCTCTGGCCATGCGGATGCTGGAGATCATTGTCACCAAGGAGGGCATGGAGTTCCTGGGCTGGCGCAAGGTGCCGATTCGCTCCGAGATTCTGGGCCAAAAGGCGCTGGACTGTATGCCCACGATTATGCAGTGCTTTGTGAAGCGGCCCGCCCAGGTGGCAAGAGGACTGGACTTTGACCGGAAACTGTATGTGGCCCGCCGGGTCTTTGAGCAGTCCAATGACAACACCTATGTGGTGTCCTTCTCCTCCCGTACCATCGTGTACAAGGGTATGTTCCTGGTGGGGCAGCTCCGGAACTTCTATCTGGACCTGCAGGACGAGGACTATGAATCCGCCATTGCGCTGGTTCACTCCCGGTTCTCCACCAACACCACCCCCAGCTGGGAGCGGGCACACCCCAACCGCTTTATCCTCCACAACGGCGAAATCAACACCATCCGGGGCAACGTAGACCGTATGCTGGCCCGGGAGGAAACCATGTCCTCCAAGGTCATGGAGGCCGATATGGACAAGATCTTCCCGGTTATCAACGCCTCCGGCTCTGACTCCGCCATGCTGGACAATACGCTGGAATTTTTGGTGATGAACGGCATGGATTTGCCCCTGGCCGTGATGATCTGTATTCCGGAGCCGTGGTCCAACGACAAGAATATCACCCGGGAAAAGCGGGATCTGTACCGCTATTACGCCACCATGATGGAGCCGTGGGACGGCCCCGCCTCCATCCTGTTCTCCGACGGCGACACCGTAGGCGCGGTGCTGGACAGAAACGGCCTGCGTCCCTCCCGGTACTATATCACGGACGACGACCAGCTGATTCTGGCCTCCGAGGTCGGTGTTCTGGAGTTCGAGCCGGAGCATATCGTCCAGAAGTCCCGCCTCCAGCCCGGCAAAATGCTGCTGGTGGACACGGTCAAGGGCGAACTGGTGGACGACGACACCCTGAAGGAGCATTATGCCCGCCGTCAGCCCTATGGTGAATGGCTGGACGCTCATCTGGTCTATTTGAAGGATTTGAAGATTCCCAACCAGAAGCTGCCCACCTATTCCCAGGAGCATCGGGATCGGCTGTACAAGGCCTTCGGCTACACCTATGAGGATGTGAAGGATCATATCCTGCCAATGGCCCAGAACGGAGCGGAACCCACCGCCGCCATGGGCGTGGATATCCCGTTGGCGGTGCTGTCCGAGAAGCATCAGCCCCTGTTCAACTACTTCAAGCAGCTGTTCGCACAGGTGACGAACCCGCCCATCGACTCCATCCGGGAGGAGGTCGTCACCGATACCCGCGTGTACATCGGCACCGAGAGCAACCTGCTGGAGGAAAAGGCGGACAACTGTGCCGTGATGCAGATTCAGAACCCCATTCTGACCTCCCTGGATATGCTGAAAATCAAGAACATGAAAAAGCCGGGGTTCAAGGTAGAGGTCATTTCTCTGCTGTACTACAAAAACACCCCGCTGGAGCGGGCGCTGGAGCGGCTGTTCATCGACTGTGACCGGGCGTTCCGCAACGGCGCCAACATCATGGTGCTGTCCGACCGGGGCGTGGACGAGAACCATCTGGCTATTCCGTCCCTGCTGGCGGTTTCCGCCCTCCAGCAGCACACGGTTCGCACAAAGAAGCGCACGGCCATCTCCATCATTCTGGAATCCGCCGAGCCGAGAACCGTTCACCACTTCGCCACCCTGCTGGGCTATGGCGCACAGGCTGTGAACCCCTATCTGGCCCAGGAGTGCATCTGTGAGCTGGTGGACAAGAACCTGCTGGACAAGGACTATACCGCAGCAATCAACGACTATAATAAGGCCATCCTCAGCGGCATCGTCAAAATCGCCTCCAAGATGGGCATTTCCACCATTCAGTCCTACCAGTCCGCGCAGATTTTCGAGGCCATCGGCATCAGCGAGGACGTCATCGAAAAATACTTCACCAATACCGTATCCCGGGTGGGCGGTATCGGCCTGAAGGAGATCGACGAGAGCGTGGAATGGCGGCACAACCGCTCCTTCGACCCTCTGGGGGCCGATGTGGATACCACGCTGGACTCCGTAGGCACCCACAAATACCGGGCCAGCAAGGTGTCCGAGGATCATATGTACAACCCGCTGACCATCTCCACACTACAGCAGGCCACCTGGACCGGGAACTATCAGCTGTTCAAGAAGTATTCCGCCATGGTGGACGACGAGAGCAAGCCCCACACCCTGCGGGGTCTGCTGGAGTTCCGCTTCCCGGAGGACGGCGGTATCCCGCTGGAGGAGGTCGAGCCGGCTTCCGAAATCGTCAAGCGCTTTAAAACCGGCGCCATGTCCTACGGCTCCATTTCTCAGGAGGCCCACGAGTGCATGGCCGTGGCTATGAACCGGCTGGGCGGCAAGTCCAACACCGGCGAGGGCGGCGAGCGTCCGGAGCGTCTGCACTCTGACCGCTGTTCCGCCATCAAGCAGGTGGCCTCCGGACGGTTCGGCGTCACCAGCGAATATCTGGTGAACTCCAAGGAGATTCAGATCAAAATGGCCCAGGGCGCAAAGCCCGGCGAGGGCGGACACCTGCCCGGGAAAAAGGTCTATCCCTGGGTGGCAAAGACCCGTTACTCCACCCCCGGCGTGCCCCGCCGGGGGGCCCCCCCCCCCCGCGGCGGCGCTGACATCACGCCTAGGGCGCGCCCCGGAGGCGACCTAGAGCCCGACGACCCG
>JAJQBJ010000033.1 GCA_021203345.1 Oscillospiraceae bacterium | reverse complement strand
TAGTCTCGAATTTTTGCTTTTTCGAGTGTCTACTCTAAGGGGACTATATCATTTTCATTCGTTCACAGGATATTTACAAAGTTTCTATTGACAAACCCCCGGCGGGGTGGTACAGTATCATTAGCACTCAGGGAATGTGAGTGCTAAGCCAATGAAGTACATCCACGAGAGGTGACAGAGAGATGGAATTGACAGACCGGAAGCGGAAAATCCTCCGTGCCCTGGTAGAGACATATATCCAAACGGCGGAGCCGGTTGGCTCCAAGTCTTTGGCAGAGATTGCCGGGCTGAAAATTTCCTCGGCCACCATTCGGAACGAGCTGGCGGATCTGACTACGATGGGCTATCTGGAGCAGCCCCACACCTCGGCGGGGCGTATCCCCTCGCCCAAGGGCTATCGGCTGTACGTCAACGAGCTGATGGAGAAGCAGAAGCTCTCCCTCCAGGAGACACAGCAGATCAACGACGCGCTGAAAAACAAGATGCAGCAGCTTGACCAGGTGCTCGACCAGGCCGGGAAAATGGTCAGTCAGATGACCAACTATCCCGCGTTTGCCCTGTCGGCGGGCAGCTCAAAGCTGTCCATCGCCCGGTATGATTTGATTTTTGTGGACCAGCGCTCCTTTATCACGGTGCTGATGACCAGCAACCGGCAGGTGAAAAACAAGCTGATTCGCACCTCGCTGGACGTGAACGAGCCACAGCTACAGCTGTTGTCCACCCTGCTGAACGCGGGCTTTACGGGCAAGACGCTGGAGGAGATGAACCCGGAGCTGATGCACATTGCGGAACACGCACCCGGCAACAGCTTTGCGCTGATTTCTCTGGTGGTGTCCTTCGCCATGGAGGCACTGGAGGAGATGGAGTCCGGTTCGTTTTATACTACCGGGGTTTCTCATCTGCTGGAGCATCCGGAGTATCAGGATTTGGGCAAGGCACAGAAGCTGCTAACCTACCTCTCGGACGAGGAGGATTCCCAGCTGGCGCAGCTCCCCATTCCGGGAGGACAAAAGACCAAAATCCTCATCGGGCCGGAGAATGTGGCCGATGAGCTGAAGGATACCAGCGTGGTGCTTGCCAGCTATGATATCGGAGACGGCATGAAGGGCGTGATCGGCGTGGTGGGCCCCACCCGCATGGATTACGCCAAGGTCATGGCGAAGCTCTCCGCAGTGGCAGATGGGCTGGGCAAGCTGTTCGGCAATGCCGCAGAGCAGCTGCCGCCGCCACCGGAGGATAATTCCCCGGAGGACAGCAAAGAATAGACGTATATAAGGAGGTCTTTTACAGATATGGGCAGCAAAAAGAAAGCGGCGGAGGAGGCCGCACCTCAGACCGACGAAACCAGCAAGGCGGAACAGACACAGGCGGCAGCCGGTGAACAGTCGGAGCAGACGGCGGAGGCCCCTGCAAAGGAGCAGGAAACCGCCAAACAGGATTTGGAGAAGGCGCTGGAAAACGCCGTGACCAACCTGGCCGCCAAGGAGAAGGATTACCTCTATCTGCGGGCGGAATATGACA
This sequence comes from Oscillospiraceae bacterium, assembly GCA_021203345.1. Lineage (GTDB taxonomy): Bacteria > Bacillota > Clostridia > Oscillospirales > Oscillospiraceae > JAJQBJ01. The sequence goes on along the minus strand of JAJQBJ010000033.1, from coordinate 14,192 downwards.
ACTTCCGACGCCGCAGCTCCAAGGAAAAGACCGACGCCTATGCCAGCGCCAAGACAGACGCGGCGGTGGCGTTCCTGCCGGTGTATGACAACCTGCAGCGGGCGCTGGCGACCCCCTGCCAGGACGAGGCGTTCCGCAAGGGCGTGGAGATGACCATGACACAGCTGAAATCCGTGCTGGAGAAGCTGGGCATCACCGAGATCGACTGCCAGGGCAAGCCCTTTGACCCCAAGACCCAGAACGCGGTCATGCACATCGAGGACGAGGCCTACGGCGAAAGCGTCGTGGTGGAGGTGTTCCAGGCCGGATTTATGCTGGGCGACAAGGTTGTCCGGGAGGCCATGGTAAAGGTGGCCAATTAACCCGCCTGTACAATTTGATTGCGTATATTCCGAAAATCATTCATTCGTTAAAACAAATATCTTTTTTATAAATCAGGAGGAAAAAATCATGAGCAAAATTATCGGTATTGACTTAGGTACAACAAATTCCTGCGTTTCCGTGATGGAGGGCGGCGAGGCCGTCGTGATCTCCAACGCGGAGGGCAATCGCACCACCCCTTCCGTGGTGGCATTTTCCAAGGACGGCGAGCGTATGGTGGGTCAGGTGGCAAAGCGCCAGGCCATCACCAACCCGGATCGCACCGTCTCCTCCATCAAGCGGGAAATGGGCTCCGACTATAAGGTGTCTATCGACGGCAAGCGTTACACGCCCCAGGAGATCAGCGCCATGATCCTCCAGAAGCTGAAGGCGGACGCCGAGGCCTATCTGGGCTCCTCCGTCACCGAGGCGGTTATCACCGTACCGGCCTACTTCACCGACGCACAGCGCCAGGCCACCAAGGACGCGGGCAAGATCGCCGGTCTGGACGTGAAGCGTATCATCAACGAGCCGACTGCCGCAGCGCTGGCCTACGGCGTGGACAAGGAAGAAGCCCAGAAAATCATGGTCTATGACCTGGGCGGCGGTACCTTCGATGTGTCCATCTTGGAGATCGACGACGGCGTGATCGAGGTGCTGGCTACCGCCGGTAACAACCGTCTGGGCGGCGACGACTTCGACAAGTGCATCATGGACTATCTGGCCGCTGAGTTCAAGCGGGAGAACGGCATCGACCTGACCGGCGACAAGGTGGCGATGCAGCGCCTGAAGGAGGCCGCTGAGAAGGCCAAGATCGAGCTGTCCGGCGTGACCTCTACCAACATCAACCTGCCCTATATCACCGCCGACGCCACCGGCCCCAAGCATCTGGACGTGACCCTGAGCCGGGCCAAGTTCAACGAGCTGACCAATCATCTGGTGCAGGCCACCATGGGCCCCGTGCGTCAGGCCATGAGCGACGCAAAGCTGTCCGCCTCTGAGATTTCTAAGGTGCTGCTGGTGGGCGGTTCCTCTCGGATTCCCGCCGTGCAGGACGCGGTGAAGTCCATCACCGGCCGGGACGGCTTCAAGGGCATCAACCCCGATGAGTGCGTGGCCATGGGCGCTGCCATCCAGGGCGGCGTGCTGGGCGGCGACGTAAAGGGTCTGCTGCTGCTGGACGTGACCCCCCTGTCCCTGGGCATCGAAACCATGGGCGGCGTGTTCACCAAGCTGATCGAGCGCAACACCACCATCCCCGTGAAAAAGAGCCAAATCTTCTCCACCGCCGCCGACAACCAGCCCTCCGTGGAGGTTCATGTCCTCCAGGGCGAGCGCGAAATGGCCGCCTATAACAAGACCCTGGGGCGTTTCCAGCTGGACGGCATCGCACCGGCCCGCCGGGGCGTGCCGCAGATCGAGGTCACGTTTGACATCGACGCCAACGGCATCGTGAACGTCTCCGCCAAGGATCTGGGCACCGGCAAGGAGCAGAACATTACCATCACCTCCTCCTCCAACCTGTCCAAGGAGGACATCGACCGGGCCGTGAAGGAGGCCGAGCAGTATGCCGCCGAGGACGCCAAGCGGAAGGAAGAGGTTGACGTGCGGAATCAGGGCGAACAGATGGTCTATCAGACCGAGCAGACCCTCAACGAGCTGGGCGACAAGCTCTCCGCTGACGACAAGGCCTCTGTGGAAGGCCCGCTGAACACCCTGAAGGATGCGCTGAAGGGCAGCGATACGAATGCCATCAAGTCCGCCACCGAAGCGCTGACCCAGGCGTTCTATGCAGTCAGCCAGAAGATTTATCAGCAGAATCCCCAGGGCGCAGCCGGCGCACAGGGCGCTGGCCCTCAGGGCAGCGCGCAGGGCGGCTCTGACCAGGGCGGTCAGGACTATTACGACGCCGACTATGAAGTGGTTGACGACGACAAGCAGTAAAGCATAAAATAACCCGAAAGGGATTTGCACGGCTGGGGCGGGAATTTCCTGTCCCAGTACCGTGCGTTTATCAGTGGTTGGAAATCAATGGAGCGTAGCCCGCTCCGCTGAGAGGTGAATACATTTGGCTGAACAAAAACGCGACTATTATGAGGCTCTCGGCGTAGCAAAGGGAGCCTCTGACGATGAAATTAAAAAGGCATATCGAAAGCTGGCAAAGAAGTACCATCCCGACATGAACCCGGGGGACAAGGAGGCCGAGGCCAAGTTCAAGGAGGTCAACGAGGCCTATGAGGTGCTGTCCGACAGCAGTAAACGGTCGAAGTACGACCAGTTTGGCTTCGCAGGGGTAGACCCCAACTTTAACCCCGGCGGAGGAGCGGGCTTTGGCGGCTTCTCCGGGGATTTTGGCGACCTGGAAGATATTTTTGGCGATCTGTTTGGCAGCGCCTTCGGCGGCGGTTCCCGCCGCCAGAGCCGCACCGGCCCCGCCAAAGGGCAAAATATCCGTACCTCGGTGACGATCTCCTTTGAGGAGGCGGCCTTTGGCTGCAAGAAGGAGGTCACCATCAACCGGGCGGAGAAATGCACCGTCTGCAACGGCACCGGATGCGAGCCGGGGACAACGGCGGCGATTTGTCCGGACTGTAACGGCACCGGCACGGTGCGGCGCGTCCAGCGCACCATGCTGGGCAACATGACCACGGAGCAGCCCTGCTCCCGCTGCGGCGGAACCGGCAAGACCATTCAGAACCCGTGCAAGAGCTGCCGGGGCACCGGCTCCGAGCGCCGTCAGCGCACTATTCAGGTGAATATCCCCGCCGGTATCGACGACGGGCAGGCCATCGTCCTCCATGGAGAGGGCCATGCGGGCCGGAACGGCGGCGTGGCAGGCGACCTGATCGTGGAAATCAGCGTCCGCAGCAGCGAGCAGTTCATCCGGGACGGGGACAACCTGTACTGCAACATTGACATCTCCTATGTACAGGCCGTTCTGGGCTGTGATTTGGAGGTTCCCACCATTGACGGAAAGGTGAAGTATCCGCTGCCCGCCGGGACGCAGACCGGCTCCCGGTTCTGTCTGCGGGGCAAGGGTATGCCCAACGTCCACAACAAGATGCGGGGCGACCTGTATGTGACGGTGCAGGTGCAGGTTCCCAAGAATCTGAACCGGGAGCAGAAGGATGCGCTGCTGGCCTTTGACGCGGCCATGAAGGGTGAAACGCCGCCCGCAGGCAGCAGCGGCAGCACCGGGACGGAAAAAGGCAAAAAGAAACGCAAATTTTTTTGACAAAACGGCAAATTAGCACTATGATAGAGGGTACAGCGGCGCTGTGCCCTCTTTTCGCAGCAGAGCCGCCCTACATCGACGATTTCGCCCCTTTGCTGGGGCCTGTAAAGAGGAGCCGTTATGCTTGACAAAATTTACAGCTTCACCACCGGTATATTAACCGCGGCGACCATTGTGATGACGTTCAGCTTTTTCCTGTTCTATATCTATGAGCTGCGTTATCAGCGGCAGCGGCTGAGCCGCGCCGCCCGAAAAGCGGCGGCAGAAGCGGCGGAAACCGGCGCGGAGCTGCCTTCCCCGCAAAAAAAGAGACTGTCCTTTCAGTTTCAGCGTCACCCCATGGAGAAAAAAGACCGCCTGCCCGTGCTGGTCATCACGGCGGTCTATCTGGCGATTGCCCTGATTAACCTGGGTTCCTTCTCCGACCCGCAGACCTTTACCCACTTCACCACCGAGGACTATCAGGTGGTGCTGGAGCTGGAGGAGGAGACGGAGATCTCAAATATCTGGTATTATGCCGGTCTGTACTCCGGGAGCAGCTTTGAGGTATCCTACTCCAGCGACGGAGAAAGCTGGGTGGTGCTGGACGATGTGTTCCAGCGGTACAACACCCTGTTTAAGTGGCACGACATGGAGGAGGAGATGACCGACGAGGACACCATCACCCATACGCCCTACGGCTCCTTCCCCTTTACCGCCCGGTATGTCCGTCTGACGCTGATTGACGGCACAGATTTGGCCCTGGGCGAGATCGTGCTGTACGACGGGAACGGAGAGCGCATTGCCGCCGAGCAAATCGCCACCAGCGAACTGGGCCTGACGCTGATCGACGAGCCGGACGAGGTGCCGGATACCATCTCCTTTATGAACTCCACCTATTTTGACGAGGTGTATCACGCCCGCACCGCCTACGAGCATCTGAACAACGTCTATCCCTATGAGGATTCCCATCCCCCGCTGGGCAAGCTGCTGATGAGCGTCGGCATCATGATTTTCGGCATGACGGCCTTCGGCTGGCGCATTGTGGGGACGCTGTTCGGCGCGGCTATGCTGCCCATCCTGTATGTGTTCCTGAAAAATCTGTTCGGGAAAACGCCGCTGGCGACCTGCGGCACCCTGTTGTTCGCCTTTGATTTCATGCACTTCGCCCAGACGAGAATCGCCACCATCGACACCTATTCCGTGTTCTTCGTCCTGCTGGCCTTCTACTTCCTGTACCGGTATTTCACCGTGGCGGAGGGGGCACCCTTCTGGAAAGAGATGGTTCCCCTGGGGCTGTGCGGCCTGTTTTTCGGCATTGGCGCGGCCTGCAAGTGGACGGTCATCTATGCGGGCGTGGGGCTGTGCGTCCTCTACTTCTGGCGGATAATCCTCCGGTGGAAGCGGCATCATAAGGAGTCGGGCTTCTATAAATGGATGGTCGCCACCCTGCTGTGGTCGGTGGTGTTCTTTATCTTGATTCCCGGCGTGATTTACACCGCCTGTTACATCCCCTATGCGATGGCCTCCGGGAACTCCGTCCTCTATGAGATGGTCGAGAACCAGAAGTTCATGTTCACCTACCACAACGGCGTGCATCAGGATCACCCCTACGCCTCCCGGTGGTGGCAGTGGATTCTGGATATCCGGCCCATTCTGTACTATGTCCAATACAACGCGGACGCGACCAAGGCCTGTATCGGGGCCTTTGGCAATCCGCTGATCGTCTGGACGGGACTGCTGGCCGAGGTGGGGCTGCTGGTCTGCGCGGTTCGGAAACGCTCCGGCGTGGCGCTGTTCCTGTTTATCGCCTGGGTTGCGGAGCTGTTCCCCTGGATGATTATCGGACGCACCACCTTTGAGTATCACTACTTTGGATGTATTCTGTTCCTGGTGTTTGCAATCGTGTATTTCATGAATGAGATGTGGGAGCTGACCCGCGGGAAATGCAGGCGTTATCTCTACGGCTTTACCGGCTACGGGCTGGGGCTGTTCGCTCTGTTCTATCCGGCGCTGTCCGGGCTGACGGTGCCGAGATGGTACTGCTATGCGTTCCTGAAATGGTTTGACTCCTGGCCCTGGGGCTGATTGAAAAAAAGAGAAAGGAGCGAGCCAATGTATCTTGTGGATTCCCATACCCACTCCAGCTGCTCCCCGGACGGCACGGCTACCATGACCCAGATGGTGCAGGGGGCCATTGCCGCAGGCGTGCAGGAGCTGACCATCACCGACCACTGCGACCTGCTGAGCATGGAGGGGAAAATCGACCTGGAATTTGACTGGGAGCCTCTGCGCCGGCAGTTCGCCCAGGCAAAGCCCGTGGCGGAGGCAGCCGGGTTGAAGCTGAACTACGGCATTGAAATCGGCGGGGCGGCGGATTTTCCCGACGTTGCGAACCGGATTTTGGAGGAGGATTTGGATTTTGTGCTGGCAAGCGTGCATAATCTGAGCGTAGCCAGCGGGTGCAAGGATTTTTACGACATCGACTTCCGGGGTAAACCGGATCTGTGCCGCCAATGCCTGGACGATTATTTTACCTCCATGGAGGACATTGTGGCACAGGGGAACTTCGATTCTCTGGCCCATGTTCCCTACCTTCTGCGCTATATGCGGGATCGGGACGGGATGGATGTCAGTCTGGCCCCCTACGAGGATCGAATTCGGGCCATGCTGCGGCATTTGATTCAGACGGGCAAGGCGCTGGAGCTGAACACCTGCCGGGGAAAAAGCGTAGAGGACTATCGGGAGCTGTTTACCTGGTACAGACAGGAGGGCGGACGGCTTGTGACCATCGGATCGGACGCACACCGCCCCCAGGATATCGGAAAAGGTATCGCAGAGGGGCAGGAGATGCTCTGGCATCTGGGTTTTGACTGGTACTGTGTTTATCATCAGCGTAAACCGGTGTCTGTACCCATTCGTGAAAGAGAATATTTTAAAATATAAAATGGAGGATTTGTATGATTGCATTAGGTTGTGACCACGGCGGCTTCCCGATGATGCAGAAGGTCAAGAAATATTTGGACGAGCTGGGCCTTGCCTATCAGGACTTTGGCACATATTCGCTGGACTCCTGCGACTATCCGGACTTCGGTGAGGCGGCGGCCCGAGCGGTGGCCGACGGGAACTGTGACCGGGGGATTCTGGTCTGCACCACCGGGGTCGGTATCTCGATTTGCGCCAACAAGGTGCGGGGGATTCGCTGCGCCCTTTGCTCTGAGCCGGTTTCCGCCGAGATGAGCCGCCGCCATAACAACGCCAATGTGCTGGCCATGGGCGGCGCGATGATCGGCGTGAACATGATGAAGCGCATTGTGGATGCGTTCCTGAATACGGAGTTCGAGGGAGGCCGCCACGAGCGCCGGGTGAGCAAAATCATGGCGATCGAAACCCGCTGAGGTTCCATTGCAAGATGTTGCAGAAGTTCGCATCTGCAAACAACGCAGAAGCCTCTGTGGAAATCAAGCTTCAAGTAGAAATTTATGCCCACTGCGAAGTGGCTACCCTTCTTGATAGGGAAGCCATCTCGGAGTGGGCTTTTTCAACCCCATTTCTTTTTGACGGGGCAAAAAGAAACGGTGTCGACCCGCCAAAGAAAAACCCCTGTTTCCCTTGCCGCAGGAAGAATGCGGCAAGGGGACGTAACGTGTTATCAAATTTACCTCGTAACCAGACCCGCAGGTAACGGTAGGACGATTTCATTCCGTATTGACCCCGCTTGCAAACGTGGTCGCTTGTTGGCCCATTTTGTTTTGTTCTGTGCGAATCAGGTTATGTTGTTCTTTGTTGTACCGTTGCCTTCTCGTGTCTGTTCTTTCCGGACACATAAACGAAAGCGCATCTGCCAATCGGCAGATGCGCTTGCAATTTTACCGGCTCAAGTTACAGGGGAGCAGCAAGGTAATTTTGATAGTCCTCCTCCGGGCGGACGCGGCCCACGGCGGAGAGGGAGGCTTGACTGTAATCAAAGGTCTGCTGTGCCAGGGAGCGCACCTGCTCCTGCGTCACCGCATCATAGGCGGCGATGATCTCATCCGAGGACAGGAACTCGCCGTCGTCGTACAGCTCACACCGGGCCAGATAGTTCATCCGGGCGGCGGTGGATTCCAGCCCCATCAGCACATTGGCCTTGGACTGCTCCCGGGCGCGATCCAGCTCATCCGGAGAGACGCCATGCTCTGCCAGCTCGCCGATCACCTGATGGATGGTGTTCAGGGCCTGCGCCTCTGTCTCCCGGCTGGTGGCCGTGTAGATGCAGAAGATGCCCGTATCCCGGTGACAGGCCCCATAGGAGGAAATGGAGTAGCTCAGCCCCTGCTTTTCCCGCACCTGCTGGAACAGCCGGGAGGACATGCCGCCGCCCAAGATGGAGGACATCAGCTGCAAGCCGTACCGGTTCGGGTGCTTGGCGGGCAGAGAGGGGAAAGCCAGAATCAGGTGATTCTGCTCCGTGGCCTTCTTTTTCAGGGTCAGGGCGGGGTGATAGACCGCAGGACGGGCTGGGGTCATCTGCACCGGCTCCAGAGACATCAGCCGGGCTTTGATTTCCTCCAGAATCCCGTCGTCATAGGAGCCTTCCAGACTGACTACAATGCGCTCCGGGCCGTAGTGGGCATCGTGCCAGGCCTTCAGGGATTGGCCGGTCATATTCTTCAGCGTGGCGGGGGTGCCCAAAATGGGCCGGGCCAGGGAACTGCCCCGATAGATTTTTGCCATCAGGCGTTCGCTGACCAGGTCGTCCGGCTCGTCCCGGTACATCCCAATTTCCTCCAGCACCACGCCCCGTTCCGTTTCCACGTCCTCCTGGGCGAATTTGGCGTCAAAAACCAATGTGGTCAGCAGGTTCCAGGCCCGGGGCAAATGGCAGTCCAGCACATGAGCGTAAAAGCAGGTACACTCCTTTGTGGTATAGGCGTTCACCTGCCCGCCGATGGCGTCCATTTCCTCCGCCAGCTGGGCGGCGGAGATATCCTCAGAGCCTTTGAAGGCCATATGCTCGATGAAATGGGCCGCACCGTTTTCGGCGGCGCTTTCGTCCCGGGAACCGGAGGCCACCCAGATACCGATGGCGGCGGAACGAATGCCCGTCATGCGCTCTGTCAAAATTTTTGCCCCGTTGGGGAGAACGGTCTTTTCGTACATAATGTTGTATGCTCCAATCTGAATGGGGTTGCGGCAACGGAAAAAACGGGACGAACGGCCGAACCGTCCGCCCCGCTGTGCTGGAATGGGATTTGGAATAGTATGCTCGATTACTTCTTTTTGATACCCTGCTTGGCGCGAATCTCCCGCAGAGCGTCCTTGTGGGACAGGTTTACGCGGCCCTTTTCGTCGATTTCGGTGACTTTGACCCAAATCATATCGCCCACGTTGACCACGTCCTCCACCCGCTCTACGCGGTGGTCGGCCAGCTTGGAGATGTGAACCATGCCGTCCTTGCCGGGGGCCAGTTCCACAAATGCACCGAAGTTCAGGATGCGGACGACCTTGCCAAAGTACAGTGCGCCCACCTCGGGAACGAACACAATCGTCTCGATAGTCTTTTTGGCGGCGTCGCAGGAGGTCTTGTCCGGGGCGGAGATGAACACGGAGCCGTCGTCCTCAATGTCGATCTTGGCGCCGGTGTCAGCGCAGATCTTCTGAATGACCTTGCCGCCGGAGCCGATGACCTCACGGATCTTGCTGGGGTCGATGTGCATGGTAATCATCTTGGGGGCATTTTCGTTGACCTCGGGCCGGGGAGCGGGGATGCAGGGCAGAATCACCTGGTCGATGATCTCATACCGGGCGTCACGGGTGATGTCCAGCGCGTCCTTGATGATCTCCATGGTCAGGCCGTCGTTTTTCAGATCCATCTGAATGGCGGTGATACCGGCCTTGGTGCCGGCCACCTTGAAGTCCATCTCGCCGTGGAAGTCCTCCACGCCCTGAATGTCGATGAAGGTGGTAAAGCCGCCCTCGTCGTCCTGAATCAGACCGCAGGAGATACCGGCCACCGGGGCCTTGATGGGCACACCGGCGTCCATCAGCGCCAGAGTGGAGCCGCAGATAGAGCCCTGAGAGGTGGATCCGTTGGAGGACAGCACCTCGGACACCACGCGAATGGCGTAGGGGAACTCCTCCACAGAGGGGAGAACCGGCTCCAGGGCACGCTCGGCCAGAGCGCCGTGGCCATACTCCCGGCGGTTGGTGGAGCGGGAGCCGCGGGCCTCGCCGGTGGAGAAGGAGGGCATATTATAGTGGTGCATATAGCGCTTGCTGTCCTCCTCCCAGATGGTATCCAGCTTCTGGCTGGCGGAGAGGGTGTTCAGCGTGGCGATGGACAGCACCTGAGTCTGGCCGCGGGTGAACAGGCCGGAGCCGTGAACCTTGGGCAGAACGCCCACCTCGGCGCCCAGGGGACGAATTTCGTTCTTCTGGCGGCCATCGACACGATGACCCTCCAGCAGCCACTGCTTGACGATCTTCTTCTGGAACTTGTAGGTGATGGTTTCCAGATATTTGTCCATTTCCGGATAGTCCTCCAGGAACAGCTCGTGCCAGCGCTCGATCAGCTCGTTCCAGCGGGCCTCACGCACGTTCTTGTCGTCGGTGTCCATGGCGGCCTTGGCCTGGTCCATAGTGGCGTCCACAATCTTCTGGAACAGCTCCTCGTCAAAGTCGGCGTGCTCGTAGGTGAACTTGGGCTTGCCAATTTCAGCGACCATCTGGTTGATCAGGGCTACGATGGTCTTGTTGACCTCGTGAGCCTTCTGGATGCCCTCGAACATGATTTCGTCGGGGATTTCCTTGGCCCCGGCCTCAATCATAACCACCTTTTCCCCGGTGGAGGCCACGGTGGTATCCATCTGGCTGACTGCCTTCTGGGCACTGGTGGGGTTGATGACGATTTCGCCGTCCACATAGCCCACCTCTACGCAGCCGATGGGGCCGTTCCAGGGGATATCGGAGATGGCGACCATGGCGGATGCGCCAATCATGGCGGTGACTTCGGGAGAGCAATCACGGTCTACGCTCATCACGGTGCAGGAAATCACCACGTCGTTCCGCAAATCGGAGGGGAACAGGGGGCGCATTGGCCGGTCAATCAGACGGGCAGCCAGCACGGCGGGCAGAGAGGGGCGGCCCTCCCGGCGCATAAAGGAGCCGGGGATACGGCCCACGGCGTACAGCTTTTCCTCAAAGTCCACGCTGAGGGGGAAGAAGTCCACGCCGTCCCGGGGACGGGGAGAGGCGGTCACGGCCACCATAACGGTGGTTTCGCCGTACTTGACCATGGCGGCGGCGTTGGCCAGCTCTGCGACCTTGCCCACCTCAATGGACAGCGGCCGACCGGCCAGATCCATGGAATAGACGCGGTAATTCGGGAACTCACGATGGGTGATAATAGTTGACATTTGTAAAATTCCTCCTTCGCCTGCGGTGAGTGAAACTACCTGTCTGCCAGCATTTTTAGCATTTGAAAACACGTCTCCGGTGGAGACAGCAGAGGGGCCGCATTTTCAACTGCTAAAAAAGTGGCTTTCTCTCACGGCAGCATTTTAAAATTGGTTCGGTTTGACCTGCCTGTACAACAGGGCGGTGCGGCAAGCCACACCGCCCTTTCCGGACAGATCGGGGTTTGACCGGGGCAGAATCAGTCCCGGTTTTCGATGGTGTTACGGATGCCCAGCTTGGCGATGCAGGCACGATAGCGCTCGACATCGGTCTTGTACAGATACTGGAGCAGCTTGCGGCGCTTACCGACCATTTTCAGCAGACCACGGCGGGAGTGGTTGTCCTGCTTGTTCACCTTCAGATGCTCGGTGAGCTGCTTAATACGGGCGGTGAGAATGGCGATCTGCACCTCGGGGGAGCCGGTGTCAGTCTCGTGGAGGCGGTTGGCCTCAATCACGGCACTTTTTTCATCCTTACGAATCATGGTTTGTATCCACCTTTCTGTTATTTCCCACGGGGCTGAGCATCGGGCGGGTGAAGGACCGGACAGACCTCCTCGGCCATAAGCTCCCGAAACCAAGCGCCGGGGTATCATATGTCCGCTTTTCGCAGACTTCCTTATTGTAGCATAGCCTTTCTGCATTGTAAAGAGGGAATTTCCGCATTTTTGTGAAGTTTCCCGCAGGGAAGGCGGGGACTTGACATTCCGGCCCGCCTGTTTATAATAAATAGTATATCCCGGCGAGGAAAGGAAGAATCCGTATTATGGAAAATCCGTTCACGGCAAAATGTAAGCAGCTCAACCGGAGCAAATGGACGCTGCGGTGCGTTTTGGCGCTGTGCTTTTGCTTCTTGCTCCTGCTGAACTGTCTGACGCCCTATCTGGTGGACGACTATACCTATATGGTGAGCTTTGCCACAAAGGATTGGATCAGTACCATTGGGGACATTTTTCCCTCCATGTATGTTCATGCTTTCACCATGAACGGGCGACTGCTGGCCCACGGGCTGGAGCAGCTTTTTATGCTGATGCCGAAGCTGGTGTTCAACCTGTGTAATGCGGCGGTTTTTACCCTGCTGATGTATCTGAGCTACCGCATTTGCAGCTGTGGCCGGGAACGCAGTGTGGGGCGCTTCCTGGCGGTCTGCATCGCGTTCTGGGTGTTCCTGCCCGCATTCGGGCAGGTGTGTCTGTGGCAGGTCGGCTCCCTGAATTACCTCTGGGCGCTGCTGTGGGGGACACTGTATCTGCTGCCCTTTATTCGCCTGTTCCTCACAGGGGAGGACGGATTCCGTCACCATTGGCAGCGGGTGGTGTTTGCGATTTTGGCGCTGCCCGTTGGCGCGTATACGGAAATCACCTCGTTTATTGTGCTGCTGGTGGGGGTTGGGCTGCTTCTGCTGCGCTGCACGGAGGGAGGATTGAAACGGCTGAAAAGCTGGCTCTGGTTCCCGGAGCTGATGGGCGCGGTGGGGTATCTCCTGCTGATGTCCATCCCGGCGGAGCGGCAAAACAAGTCCGGCGAGCTGGTTCTGGAGGATCTAATCGACCGGTTTTCCACCGCCACAGAGATGCTGAAAACCTATCTGTTGCCGCTGTGTATCGCCTGGGCCTGCCTGTGGGTGCTGTCACTGCTGGGGAAAGGGGGACAGAAAAAGCTGCGCGGACAGCTTTTGTCCCTGGTGTTGACGCTGGGGGCGCTGGCGGGGAACTATATGACCATTGCGGCCTCCTATTATCCGGAGCGGTGCATGTGTACCACTGCGCTGCTGCTGATTTTGGCCTGTGATCTGGTGCTGCCGGAGACGACCCCGGCGGCGCTGAAAAACGTACACGGGGAGCTTGCTCACAGCCTGACCGCCTGTGCCATGGGTGCGCTGACCATTGTGTTCTGCTTCAATCTGGTGGAGGGAACCATTGATATCTGGGATACCCATACCTCCTTCACGGCCAGAGAGACGGTCATTGCGGAGGCGGTTGAAGCGGGAGAGACAGACCTGACGCTGGCCTGTATTCACCCGTCCACCCAATACAGCGCGGCCTGGGGGCTGAAGGATTTGGATACCGAAGATTCAACCAGCTGGCCCAACAATTCGATGGCCGCTTATTACGGTGTGGACTCCATCATCGGATATTGACGGATGTATACATAACCGCCGCCTGTCAGGGGAAGACTACCCCTGACAGGCGGCGGTTTTTGCTGTCCCGAACATGTAACTTAAAGGAGGACGAACAAATGCAGGTTCGTGAAATCATGACAGACCATGTGGTATCCATCACCCCGGAGGAGAGCGCAGCGCTGGCGGCCCGGCTGCTGGCCCGGTACAATCTGGGGGCGCTGCCCGTATGCGAGGGGGACGGAAAGCTCCGGGGCATTGTGACTGACCGGGATATTGTGGTGCGCTGTGTGGCGGCCCAGCAGGACCCCGGCAAAAAGCCGGTGGGCGAGATCATGTCCGAGCAGGTGGAGAGCGTCGCGCCCGGCGACGATGTGCGGAAGGCGACGGAACGGATGAGCAAAAACCAGATTCGCCGCCTCCCGGTGGTGGAGGACGGCAAGCTGATCGGGATGCTGTCTCTGGGGGATATCGCCACAGACCGCGCCTGCACGATGGAGGCGGCGGAGGCCCTCAGCGAAATCAGCGATAACTGCCGTTCCGCAGACTAAAGAGAAAAAAGGGAGCGTGTTTGTTTACACGCTCCAAAATTTAAAACCGCTTGCACAGGCAAGCGGTTTTTCGTTCCCTATTCAGAACCGGAGACTCAGCCCTCTACGGCGTTGAGCTTCACGGTCAGCTGGCTCTTTTTATGAGCGGCGTTGTTCTTGTGAATCAGGCCCTTTGCGGCAGCCTGGTCAACAGCCTTCACGGCCACTTTGTAAGCGCTATCAGCCTCGATACGGTTGCCATCGGCCACCGCAGCGTCGAACTTCTTCAGGGTCGTTTTCAGAGCGGATTTTGCAGCTCTGTTTTGTGCGGTCTTGCTCTTAGCCACCAGAACACGCTTCTTGGAAGACTTGATATTAGGCAAACCAAACACCTCCTCTAATAGCAATTTGTCGCACGGCACCCGTGCAGAAACCTATTTTAGCAGATTGATTTTGAAAATGCAACCGTTTTTTTAAAAAATTTCGAAAATTGCAAGTGCAAGTTGAACACATCCGCGAAAAGCTTCAATAGA
>JAJQBJ010000080.1 GCA_021203345.1 Oscillospiraceae bacterium | reverse complement strand
GCCAAAGAAAAACCCCTGTTTCCCGTGGCCCGGAAAGAACGGGCCACGGGTCTGTGACGTACTTTCAAATTTACTTCGTAACCAGGCCCGCAGGCAACGTAGGCCGGTTTTGGTTTGTGTATTCCCGCTTGCAAGCGCGGTTGCTCTTTTTTGCCTCGAAAAACACAGTAACATAAAATTGATTTCCGTGGCTGTATTTAGGCTACGCACCAAGGCCCGGAGGAATCCCTCCGGGCCTTGTGCTGTGTTAATTCATTTTTAAAGGCTGGTGTAGCCCATCAGATATTCGTCCACCTCTGCGGCGCAGGCGCGGCCCTCTGCCACGCCCCAGACCACCAGGGACTGACCCCGGTGCATGTCGCCCGCCACAAAGACCTTTTCCACATTGGTCTTGTAGTGGTCGGGAGCGGTCTTGACGTTGGAGCGGGCGTCCGTCTCCAACCCAAAGGCCTCCGGGACATAGCTCTGGGGGCCAAGGAAGCCCGCCGCAATCAGCAGCAGCTCGCAGGGCAGCTCCTCCTCAGAGCCGGGAATCTCCACCATGTTGGTGCGCCCGGTGTTCGGGTCAACCTGCGGCTCCAGATAGACGATCTTCACAGCCTTCAGGTTCCCGTTTTCATCGGGAATATACTCCTTCACTGTGGTCTGATACAGGCGCGGGTCATGACCGAATACCGCGATGGCCTCCTCGTGGCCGTAGTCCACCTTGGCGACCCGGGGCCACTGGGGCCAGGGGTTGCTTTCACCCCGCACATCGGGGCTCTTGGGCATCATCTCAATGGCGGTGACGGACTTGCAGCCGTGGCGGATGGAGGTGCCGATGCAGTCGTTGCCGGTATCGCCGCCGCCCACGATGACCACGTTCTTGTCCTTGGCGGAAATATACTTCCCGTCGGTCAGGTTGGAGTTCAGCAGGCTTTTCGTGTTGGCGGTCAGGAAGTCCACGGCGAAGTAAATGCCCTTGCAGTCGTCCCGACCGGGGCCGGACAGATTCCGGGGATTCTTGGCCCCGCAGCACAGCACCACGGCGTCATATTCGTCGATCAGCTTCTGCGCGGGGATATCCACGCCGACGTTGACGTTCGTGACGAAGGTAACGCCCTCCTCCTCCATTAGCTTGACCCGCCGGTCAATGATGTGCTTTTCCAGCTTCATATTGGGAATTCCGTACATCAGCAGGCCGCCGATGCGGTCGTCCCGCTCATAGACCGTGACCAGATGGCCCCGGTGGTTCAGCTGGTCGGCCACCGCCAGGCCGGAAGGCCCAGAGCCGACCACAGCCACCCGCATTCCGGTGCGGGTGGAGGGGATCATGGGCTTGATCCAGCCCTGAGCATAGCCGTTTTCGATCAGCGCCAGCTCGTTTTTCCGGACGGTGACAGGGTCGCCGTTCAGACCGCAGGTGCAGCCGGCCTCGCACAGGGCGGGGCAGACCCGTCCCGTGAACTCCGGGAAGTTGCTGGTCTTACGAAGCCGGGCCAGCGCGTGTTCCCAGTTGCCGATATACAGAATATCATTCCACTCCGGGATGACATTGTGCAGCGGACAGCCGGAAAATCCCGCGCCGCCGATGTTCAGACCCGCCGTACAGAAGGGTACGCCGCAGTTCATGCAGCGTGCGCCCTGGGTCTGCCGCGCCTCCCGATCCAGGGGAGGGTGAAATTCGTTGAAGTTTTTGATTCTCTCCAGGGGTTCGATAGCAGGGTTTGTTTTGCGGTCAAACTCCATGAATCCAGTTGCTTTTCCCATAACAGTCCCCTCCTTTTAGCCTCTGGTGCCGGCGTAGAACGCCTCGATCTCGGCCTGCTCCCGGGACATGCCCTTTTCCTCCATCTGGGCGATGGATTGCAGCATCCGATTGTAATCATAAGGCACGATTCGCTTGAACTTAGGTACATAGTCCTGGAAGTTGTCCAGGATGTGCTTGGCCTTTACGGAGCCGGTGGTGTCGTAATGCTCCTGAATGATGGCCTGAAGCTCGGCAATGTCGTGCTTCTCCGTCACCGTCTCCATGAACACCAGCTCCTTGTTCACCCGCAGGTACAGGTCATGGTTTTCGTCCAGAACGTAGGCAATGCCGCCGCTCATGCCGGCTGCAAAGTTCTTTCCGGTACGGCCCAGAACGACCGCCCGGCCGCCGGTCATGTATTCGCAGCCATGGTCGCCGCAGCCTTCCACCACGGCAACTGCGCCGGAGTTCCGCACGCAGAAGCGCTCCCCGGCCACGCCGGAAATAAACGCCTTGCCGCTGGTAGCGCCGTACAGCGCCACGTTGCCGATGATGATATTCTCGTCCGCCTGGAATTTGCTCCCCTTGGGCGGATAGACAATCAGCTTGCCGCCGGACAGACCCTTTCCGAAGTAGTCGTTGGAGTCGCCCTCCAGCTCCATCGTCAGGCCCTTGGGGATGAACGCGCCGAAGGACTGTCCGCCGCCGCCGTTGCACTTGATGGTCAACGTATCCTCCGGAAGGTCGTTGCCGTGGAGCCGGGTGATCTCGGAGCCGAGAATGGTGCCCAGCGTACGGTCAGTGGAGGAGATATCCAGCTCGATGCGCTGCTTGGTGCCCTTTTTCAGGGCGCGGTCAAACTTTTTCAGGAATACGGACTCGTCCAGCGTCTTTTCCAGCTGGAAGTCGTACACATCCGCCGGGTCAAAGTGGGTCTTGGGCGCGTGGGGATAGGGGTTAGCCAGAATCCGGGACATATCCACCATGGCGGCCCGCTTGGTGACGGCATGGTCACGCACCTTCAACAGGTCGGTGCGGCCCACCAGCTCGTTCACCGTGCGGATACCCAGCTTTGCCATGATTTCCCGCAGCTCCTCGGCGATGAACAGCATAAAGTTCATCACATACTCGGGCTTGCCCTTAAAGCGCTTCCGCAGCTCCGGGTTCTGGGTCGCAATGCCCACGGGACAGGTGTCCAGGTTGCACACCCGCATCATGACGCAGCCCATCGTCACCAGGGGCGCGGTTGCAAAGCCGAATTCCTCTGCGCCCAGCAGACAGGCAATCGCCACGTCACGGCCGCTCATCAGCTTGCCGTCCGTCTCCAGGGCGACCCGGGAGCGCAGACCGTTCTGAATCAGGGTCTGGTGCGTCTCGGCAATGCCCAGCTCCCAGGGCAGACCGGCGTTGTGAATGGAGTTGAAGGGAGCTGCGCCGGTGCCGCCGTCATAGCCGGAGATCAGCACCACCTGTGCGCCGGCCTTCGCCACGCCTGCGGCGATGGTGCCAACGCCGGCCTCGGACACCAGCTTCACGGAGATGCGGGCCTGCCGGTTGGCGTTCTTCAAGTCGTAAATCAGCTGGGCCAGATCCTCGATGGAATAGATGTCGTGGTGGGGCGGGGGAGAAATCAGGGAC
>JAJQBJ010000088.1 GCA_021203345.1 Oscillospiraceae bacterium | reverse complement strand
GAGCGCCGGTGCCCTCAGGCATTTCCATTTCCTCCCCGTCAGGAGCGCCGGTGCCGTCGGGCTTTTCCATCCCATCGCCGCCGGGAGCTTCTCCGCCGCCGCTGGACATATCAGCCTCGGTCAGCTCTCCCAGCGTCAGGGTGATTGTCGTACCGTCAATGGCAGTCACCTCGCCTGTCAGCTCGGAATTGCTGTAATCCTCTGTGGCGGCGGTGGCTGTTTCCGTCTCAGAGGTGCTGTTTTGTGAACCGCAGGCTGCCAGCGAAACCAGCAGACCGGCGGCACAAAACAGAGAAATGAATCGTTTCATGTGATAACCCCTTTTCCAATAATATCATAGCGAACCCTGGCTGCCGGAAAATTGTCCCGGCGGCAGAAATTGCTTTCAACGATGCTTACTATACTGAATGAATATGAAGGTTTCGTGGATGGTTTATGAATAGAAAGTAAACCTCCGTGGAAAAGTTTTGAGAATTTGTAAACAATTTCAAAATTGGCAAGGTTCGATTTTGTTTGACAGAGACTGTCAAAGTGTGTATAATTCAGAGTGAAATCTGGCTCGATTTTCGGCGGGTCTGGATGCTTTAAGGGGTGACTTTGGATGACCGGTTCTCAAAAAAATTGCTTTATGGCGGTGGCGAGCCTGCGGAGCTACACCAAGGCGGCAAAACAGCTTCACATATCCCAACCGGCTGTCACAAAGCAGGTGCAGATGCTGGAGCGTGACCTGCGTATCACGCTGCTGGAGCGGGACAAGCGCACAGTGCAGCTCACCCGGAACGGGGAAAAGTTCTATCACCTGATTCAGCGGCAGGATTTGGAGATGAACGAGTTTCTGGACGACGCCAGACAGTACGAGCGCTCCTATTGCGGCACGGTGCGGGTCGGTCTGCTCTGCGGGTGGAATATTCACATTCTGCACGACCATCTGCTGACGGATTTCAAGGCGACCTATCCCAATACCCAGGTGCAGGTGGTGATGCACTATTTCGCCGACCTGTACCGCCTGCTGGTGGAGGACGAGGTGGATTTGGTCATGACCCTGCAATCCATGCTGCCCAGAGATCAGCAGATTCAGATCCGGGGCATCGGAACCGTGCGGCGCACGGCGGCAATCGCCAACAACCATCCGCTGGCGAACAAGCCGGATCTGGACATCCGAGATTTGGCCGACGAGCCGTTTTACATCATTCAGGCGGACGAAGCCAACTGGCTGTATTTCCGGAACAATATGCAAAGTGAGCATGGCGTCGACCCGATGCTCTCGCTGGTGCCCAATTATCCCACGCAGCTGACCTATATTCGGAACGGGCGGGGCGTGGCTCTGCTGGACGAGTTCTGTCAGAAGGACTCCAAGGAGGATTATCGCATGATCCCCCTGAATTTCTCGGATAAGGTCGTTCTCGCCCGGAAAAATGAGAACGTGTCCTCGGAAACCCAAGCAGTCGAGGACTATATTGCAGATTTTTTCAAGACACATCATGGGTTAGGATTGCTATAATAAGTCAGATCTGCTTCTGTCAAACGGGCACCGAGAAATCAGTGTCCGCTTTTTGTGCTTATAACTTTTTTGGATTGGTAATTTTACCAAAGATGTATTGGACTTCTTTTCCTAATTTAGATATAATGCAAGCAACTGAAAGGCCTAATCAGTTTACAAAACACAGAAGCAGAAAGGAAAATGCATAATGAAGTGGGAATTAATTATCCCTGTTATCCTGTATGAATTGATAGTTATCTGTGGTATTAGTTTTCTGCTGAACTGGCTGGGAAAACGCAACAAGCAGAAAAACACGCATAGCGCAGATTTCGTCAATGCTGGAGGAAGTCTTGGCCCTTTGGCAGTGGCAGCTAGTTTGTCGTTGAGCGCACTCGGTGGCGGGCATATTATAGGCCTGGCCGCTCAAGCTCCTTCTACAGGAGTAGGTACCTACTGGTATTGTCTATCCAGTGCCATTATGGTTGCCATTATTCTGTGCTTTACTGGTGTGTGGTACAAACGTATGCATACACCTACTGTAAAGTATATGTTTGAACGTCTCTACGATGAACGTGTCGGTATGATTCACGCAGGCCTCTCTGCAGGTTTCCTTTGGGGAGTTATCACATTGGAAATGCAGAGTTCCGCAACTGTTTTGTGCCTAATGACGGGGTGGAGCATGAAACTATGTTGCATCGTAGGCGCAGCTATTGCTGTCCTCTATGTGGTGTTTGCCGGGATGAAAGAAGCTGCATGGGTGAATGTAGTAAATGCTCTGGTCATGTATGCAGGTGTTTTGGTAGCAGCTATCTATATTGGGAGCCACCTTGCTGGTGGCTGGGAATCTGTCAACGAATACTATACTTCTAACGGTGAAGGATGGATGCTTAGTTTGGCAGGCACCTCCGAGACATGGCGTACTTAATATCTTGGGAACAATCGTTGGCTCTGTATTCTATGGCTCGGTAAATCAATCCGGCTGTCAAATTTCTACTTCCGGCAAAAATGTAAAGACATTAAAGAGGGCTTGCCTGCTATGCTGTGTCTTGAACGCAGTATTTGGCGTATTTATGATTGCATTCAGCCTGCTTGCGAATACAATGCCTGAATATGTAGCAAACTATAGCGGCCCCATGGTTACCTATGCTATGTTGATCGACATGTTGCCGACTTGGTTGACTGTCTGGCTGTTGGCTGGCTTTTTTGCAGCAATTCTTTCTACCATTGCTGTCTGTATTCTTGGATTTTCCACTCAGTTTACCAACGATATCATTCGCAGCTATTTTCGTCCGAAAATGGATTCAAAGGAAATGGTTCGTTGGCTGCGAGGCACAATTGTAGTTTCCGCTGCCGGAGCTTGCTGCATGTCCACATTATTGCCTTCCATCAATACCTCTATGGTGTGGCTATTCTCGTGGATGCTTCCATCCTTCTGGTTAATGATTTTTGGCCTGTTCTGGAAGCGGTCTACGCGGGCAGCGTTGCAAACAATTATCATTTGTGGCATTGTTAACTGCATTTGGTCATTCACTAACATATCTGAGCTGTTCCATTTGGAAGGAAGCAACAATTCGGTTGTAATGCTGATTATCACATTGGTTGTGGGAACCTTCTTAGTAGCGATTGATAAAAATGCACAACCTGCATTGGTGAAGCTATATAAGGAAAACCGCGAGGCCGTTGTATATCATGAACCGGAGGTGCAAGAGAATGTTTGATTTGTTGTTTGATTGTTCCATGTTTTGGCCCTTTTTAATCAAGGGAACCGTTTATGCGCTGGTTATTGGCGGGGTTGCGCTGCTCATCAGTCATTTTACTTACCATGATGAGCTGGATGATTCTGAAGACCAATAACAAAAGAACTAACATTTTGAAGGGAGATTTATACATGGAGGTCGCAATTTGGGAAGCTGGAGTTATTGTTATCATGATGCTGTTTATCGGTTTGGGATTGTACGGTATATCCCGCAAGAATAAGAAATAACATGTTGCTGGGCAGAAAACTATTCTGCCCAGCAAATGCTAAAAAGGAGGCTAACGTCTGTGCCATTTTTTACTGCTTCTGATGGAGCAAAATTGTTCTACGAAGATACAGGAGGGACAGAACCACTCATTCTAATTCACGGATGGGCGTGCAACCATCTTTGCTTCGAAGATATTATCCCTGCCTTATCAAAAAATTATCGCGTCATTGCTGTAGATTTGAGAGGACACGGGCAATCCGCTAACGGTACCTTAACCGAGTACAATTTTACTCTGAAAAGATTAGGGCAGGATTTGTCTGAACTTTTGAACACGCTATCTCTGGAACAAGTAACGCTGATGGGATGGTCAATGGGCTGTTCTGTCATATATGATTTTATCCGTCAATTTGGGTGCAACAGAATCAAACAGATGATTCTCATTGATATGTCTCCAAAAACTGTTAATGAAAATGAGTGGGTATATGGACGTGGACAAACAGAAACCTTTCAGGATGCCGTTTTTTGGAGTGCGGAGTGTGCGAAGGATTGGAATCATGCGGTAGAATTGTTTATCCCTACTATTTATGCCAACGGTTGTGAAGGAAATCCAGATGATATGCATTGGATGGAAGAACAGGCAAAACAAAACATTCCACACGGTATGGTGAATCTGGTTCTTTCTATGTCGGTGAATGACTATCGGGACGTTTTGCCTAAAATTTCTGTACCCACATTACTTTTACATGGTGAGAGCAGTACTCAGTATGGCAAAAACCATGGTGCATATCTTTCCACGCAAATTCCAAACTGTCAATTTTGTGTTGTTCCTGGCGGACACGTTATGTTTAGAGAATATCCAAATGCCTTTCTGAAAGCGGTTTCAGATTTTTTGGATAAGGAAGCGTGATTGTCTCGAACTTGTAAATAATATGTTATGTGCGTCCTGCTTTCAGGACGCACATGGCATAAGTGAATCACAGCTTGGAGGTATTGCAATGATAAGTAAAATATGCACCGCCGCCGAGGCCGTTGCATTGATTAAGGATGGCGACACGATCACCCCCACCGGTTTTATCCGCTCCATGGCTCCGGAGGCCGTTATCAACGCGCTGGAGGCCCGTTTTCTGGAAACCGGCCACCCCAGGAACCTGACGCTGCTGCACGGGGCCTCCGCCTCGGAGCATTTTGTCGGCGGCAACGCCGGTCTGAACCGTCTGGCTCATGAAGGGCTGGTCACGCGGGCGTTTTCCGGGTTCTACGGACACAATGACCGCTATAAGGAGTTGATTAAGGAGGGGAAAATCGAGGCGTACAACTTCCCCCTGGGTATGATTTCCCACCTGCTTCGGGCCTACGCCAGCGGCAAGGACGGCGAGATGACCAAAATCGGCATGAAAACCTATGTAGACCCCCGGGTGGAGGGTGGCCGCTGGCGGCCCGACCTGCCCGCTTCGGGCAAGTACGTTCAGGTCGTGAACTTTTTGGGCGAGGAATACCTGTATTTCTCCACCCCGAAGCCCGATGTGGCGATCATCCGCGCCACCACCGCCGACGAGTACGGCAACCTGACCATGGAGGACGAGGCGTTGTTCTCCCTGTCCAAGGTGGCGGCCATGGCTGCCAAGCAGAACGGCGGCATCGTCATTGCTCAGGTGAAATATCTGGTACAGGGCGGTTCCCTGGACTCTCAGGCCGTGCAGCTCCCCGGTATCTTCGTGGACAAAATCGTGGTTTGCGACCAGGTGGAGGAGTGTCACCGCCAGACTGCGGGCAACCTGTATAACCCCATCTACTCCGGCCATCTGAAGCAGACCGCCCACAGCGTGCAGAAAATGCCGCTGGACGTGCGGAAAATCATGGCCCGGCGCTGCGCTATGGAGCTGATGCCCGACGCCATCGTCAATCTGGGTACCGGAAACCCGGAATTCGTCTCCACCGTCGCCACGGAGGAGGGTTGTCAGGACATGATGACCCTGACCGTGGAGGCAGGGGCCGTGGCCGGTTCGCCCCTGCCCGGGGATGATTTCGGCGCAACGGCCAACGCCTGGGGCTATCTGGACGAGGATCGGATGTTCGATCTGTATGACGGCGGCGGTCTGGATATCGCTTTCCTGGGCCTGGCGGAGACGGACTTCCACGGCAATGTGAACGTCTCCAAATTCAAGGGAACCATCATGGGCTGCGGCGGATTTATCGAAATCACCCAGTCCACCCACAAGGTCGTGTTCCTTGGCACCTTTACCGCCGGTGGCTTGAAGGTGCGCTGCGAGGACGGCAAGCTGTCCATCCTCCAGGAGGGAAAGCACGTCAAGTTCAAGAACACGGTGGAGCAAATCACCTTCTCCGGCGAGTACGCCAACGACACCAACCAGGATATCACTTATGTGACGGAGCGGGCGGTGTTCCGGCTGACCCCGGAGGGCCTGATGCTCACCGAAATCGCCCCCGGCGTAGACCTGGAAAAGGACGTGCTGGGTCAGATGGAGTTCAAGCCTCTGATCTCCGCGGAGCTGAAGGAAATGGATGCCTGCATTTTCCGGGAAGGCCCCATGGGACTGGCGAACTATATTCTGGCAAACGGATAAGGGCAACAAAGCGGCGCTGCCCCGATTACGGGCAGCGCCGCAGTTCATAATTTGAAAGGGAGCTGATGAAATGTCAGAGATCAAAACTGTTCTCGTCATGGGCGCGGGCACCATGGGTACCGCCATCGCCCAGGCCATCTCCAGCAAGGGAATTCCCGTGCTGCTGGTAGACCAGACCGAGGATCTGCTGAGCCGCGCCAGACATCTGGTGGGCTACGGCGTGGACTGCATGGTGGAGGAGACGCTTTACACGCAGGCCGACAAGGAGGCCGTTCACAGCAATATCACCTATCTCACCGCCGACAAGCTGCCGGAGGTGGGGCCTTCCGTCGATCTGGTAATTGAAAGCGTCTTTGAAAATCCCGACGTAAAAAAGAGCGTCTTTGCTCAGCTGGACGCCGCCTGCCGCCCGGACTGCATTTTCTGCTCGAACACCTCCGCCTCCAACGTGTTTGAATTCGTGGAGGTTTCTCACCCGGAGCGGTTCCTGATTTCCCACTGGTTCAACCCCGCCTATCTGATGAAGCTGGTAGAGGTGGTGAAAGGCCCGGAGACTGCGGATATCGTGGTGAACATCGTGGTGAGCTTCCTTCGCAGCGTAGACCGGAAGCCCTGCGTCATCAACCAGTATATCCCCGGCTTTATCGTCAATCGCATTGCCAACGCCATCAACCGCGAGGCGGGCTACATGATTATGAACGGCTGGACCACCGGCGAGGCCATCGACGAGGCCATTCGCTCCACCAGTGGCATCCGGTACGCCTTTGAAGGGCCTCTGGCGCTGAACGACGTGGTGGGCTGGGACTTGATTCTGACCGGCTGTCACGACGTTTACGCCAGCCTGTGCAATGACTCGGATACCTCCCGCTACGCAGAAAGCCTGGTGGAGCGGAACAATCTGGGCGTTAAGACCGGACGCGGCGTGTTTGACTACAGCGACACCAGCCCCGCCGAATTCATGGGCGAGCGGTCAAAACGAATCATTAAAATGTATAAGGCAGTGGAGCATCTGAACGATGCATAAACGATACGCGGAAAGGAGCGTTTTTTGATGGGTGAATTAACTGGACAGGTAGCCCTGGTAACAGGTGCGACCCGTAGACTGGGCCGGGAGTATGCCCTGCGTCTAGCCTCTCTGGGGGCGGACGTGGGCGTGATCGACATCGACCTGCACTCCTACAAGGCATTTCAGGGCGAGGCGGATCTGCTGACCGCCGACTCCGTACTGGAGGAGATTCAGGCCCTCGGTGTCAGAGCCGCCGGTGCGGAGGCGGATATCACAGACCGGGAGCAGGTCTATACAGCTGTGAAAAAGATTGCGGACGAGCTGGGGGATATCTCCATCGTCATCACCAACGCCGGCGGCGGCATGGGCCCCTCCAACGCCAATAAAGCCAGCGAGCTGGATTGGGATATGTATCACGCGGTCATTGCCCGCAATATGCACGGCACGGTCTACACCGTGAACGCCGTAGCGCCCTATATGAAGAAGAATCGCTACGGAAAAATCGTCACCGTGGCCTCCGTCGGCGGTCTGGTAGCCAACAGCGACGGCTCCTACTGCCATTACGGCATGGCGAAGGCGGCCATCATCCACTATACCAAGTATTTGGCGGCGGAGCTGGGCGAGTATAACATCAACGCCAACTGCATCGCGCCGGGGTATATGGCAACCGGTCGGCTGCTCCAGCAGTACCATGAGGCCGGGGAGGAAACCTTCCTGTCCCGCACCAGCATCAAGCGGTTCGGCACCCCCCAGGACTGCGCGGACGCCATTGAATTTTTGGTCACAAGCAAGTCGGATTTCGTCACCGGTCTGGTATTGGAGGTCAGCGGCGGCGTTTCCGGCCGCGTGCGGGTAGATTGACAGTAGACTGATATAATAACAAGTTTGGGCGCTGTTGCGGAGCCGGTTATGGCTCTGCGACAGCGCCCACATCTATCACATCCACGGAGATTTGATGACCTTCCGCCAGCTTCTCCGCCTGTTGCATCAGCTTTGTTCGGTTGCCGTTGATCAGCTCCGCCGCCAGCTCGTCCTTCTTGTCCTGGGGCAGAGCGCGAACGATTTGCTTCGCCATGGAAGCCGACATCCCATTGGACAGCAGCAGCGCCACCGGGTTGCTGCTGGTTTGCAGCTTTTCCCGCACCAGAGGCAGACAGCGGTCAATCAGGCTGTCATAGTCGATTTTATCCAACGTGATTTCCAGCTTAATCATGGGTGCGCCTCCTGTTTCGTCAACGGTGGAATCTGCGCCGCCGGGAGCTGATTATTCTGGAACGGCAGACGCAGGGCGGTATACAGCTCGTATTTGGCGTACAGATACAGGGCAAAATCCGCCCGCTGCGCCGAGGCGGGCCGACGCAAAAACTCGGTTTTCAGGTCGTGGATGCGAACCCGGTCCAGCCCGTCCGCGTCCTTTAGCATCTGGGCCAGCCGCACAGTCCGGGCATAATCCTCCGGCGCATAGGCGTGAAGGGTGTTCTCCATCTCCCGATCTGGGCGGGAGTGCGCGTCTACGGCGGCCATCAGCATGACAAGCTCCTGACCGCTTCGCCCGGTCAGCGCCCCCAGCTTTTGGGCGGAGCGGTGCCCGTGTTCCACGTCATACCAGTCATTGACGCGGCCCACATCATGATAGGCGCAGGCGTCCAGCAGGAGCGCGGTATCGTCCCACGCCAGCCCCTCCTCCATGGCGCAAAACGCGCCGTGGAGCATGGTACGCTCTATATGCCCCTCTCCGTGTACCCGGCTGGCGTACAGAGATTCCCGTTTCAGGGCGGACAGCGCCGCCTCAAATCGGGGCCAGTCGTTCCATTGCCGTATCCGCTCCATCAGGGGCTGAAAACAGTCCCACTGGTCGTCTGTCAAAAGCTGTTGCAGGATGCTTTGCTGTTCCATAACCATCATTCCCAATCATAAATCCACAGGGATTGTTCCCTGTGGATTTATTGTAGCATATTATGCCGCCCGAAACAAGTCTGTTGCTCAGCGCTTTTCCGCGCCGGAAATCAGCTGCTCCAGATCCGCCCGGTCAAAGTGATACACTGCGTCGCAGAACTGGCAGTTCAGCTCCGCCTCGCCCTGCTCCTCCAGGATGCTTTGCAGCTCCGCTCTGCCCAGACTGAGCAGCGCCCGCTCCACGCGGTCACGGGTGCAGTTGCACCGGTAGGCCACCGGCTGCGTCTCCAGAATGTTCAGCCCCAAATCGCCCAACACCTGAGCAAGCAGGTCAAGGGCGGTCAGGCCGTCGGACAGCGCCTCCGTCACGGACAGGATGCGCTGAATCCCCCGCTCTACAGCGGAGATGACCTCCTCCGGCGCGCCGGGGAGCAACTGAATCATATAGCCCCCCGCCTGTTCCACCTGTCCCTGCTGATTCACCAAAACACCCAGCGCCACGGCAGAGGGAATCTGCTCGCTGGTAGCCAGATAAACCGTCACGTCCTCCGCAATTTCCCCGGACACCAGCGGGACGGAGCCAACATAAGGCTCCTTCAAGCCCAAATCCTTTACCACGGTCAGGAATCCGTCCCTGCCGACGGCGGCCCCCACGTTCAGCTTTCCGGGGGCCAGATACGCGGTGGTGACGTGGGGGTTCCCCACATAGCCCCGGACATTCCCCCGGGAGTCGGAAACGGCGCAGACCGCACCGATGGGGCCGTCTCCCTTGAATTGAAGGGAGATGGTGTCCCTTTCCCCTTTCAGGTCGCTGCCCAGCATAGAGGCCGCCAGAAGGCTGCGGCCCAGGGCTGCGGTGGCTGTGGGGCTTAAATCATGAATTTCTCTGGCCCGGGTCACAAGCTCCTTCCCTGTGATGGCGCTGGCCCGAACCCAGCCATCCTGCGTGATGATTCTGACAATTTCATCTGCCATGCTTGTATTCCGCCTTTCCGCGAAAGGCATCGGCAGAAGAAAGCCGAGGCGCTTTCGTTAAATCACAAATATTAGTGGCAGCAGGAGCCGCCTTCGCCGCCGCAATGGGAATCCTCCCCGGCCCCGTGGACATGGGGGACAAAGTTGGGATCGCCCACCTGGTTCCCCGCCAGCAGGTTCAGCACAGCTTGTTCCGTGCTGCCGACCGCGCCGGGAATGACCTGAATCCCCAGCTCCTGCAGGGCGTTGCACGCGCCCTGACCGATGCCGCCGCAAATCAGCACGCTGACGTGATTGGCAGACAGCAGCGTTGCCAGTGCGGAGTGGCCGGCCTCCCCGGAGGGCAAAAGCTGTTTCCCCACCACGAAAACGCCCTCCACCGTGTATAGCTCAAAGGAGGGGCAGCGGCCAAAGTGCTGGAAAATCTGGCCGTTCTCCGCCGCCACCGCAACCACGGTACGCAGGGAGGACAGCAGATGATGCTCCATCAAATAGGCAGGCTCCGTGAAATAGTCGCACTGGAACTGCTCAATTTGGCCCGCATCGCAGGCGGCGGCCAGTGCCGGGTCGATGGGCAGGCGGCCCAGTATGGGGACGCTGTTGGCCTCCGCCACCTCGTCCAGATGGGACTGGCCGAAAATCCGATGCTCCTTGCCACAGTCGGGGCATTTGAAATAGGAATAGTTCTCAATCAGGCCCAGCACAGGAATATTCATCATCTGGGCCATTTTGATGGCCTTGGTGACGATCATGCTCACCAGATCCTGGGGGGACGTAACCACAACAATCCCATCCACCGGCAGGGACTGGAATACCGTCAGAGGCACGTCGCCGGTTCCGGGAGGCATATCTACAAACAGATAGTCCAAATCGCCCCACAGAATATCCGTCCAGAACTGCTTGACCACCCCGGCGATCACTGGGCCGCGCCAGATGACCGGGTCTGTTTCGTTCTCGGTCAGCAGGTTCAGGGACATGATTTTAATGCCCGCAGGGGTTTCGGCGGGTAAAATCGCCGTCCCGTCGGAAAGGGCCAGCTCGTGAATCCCGAACAGCTTGGGGATGGAGGGGCCGGTGATGTCCGCATCCATGATGCCCACCCGGTAGCCCTTCCGGGCCATGGTGACCGCGAGAGAGGCGGTGACGACGCTTTTGCCTACGCCGCCCTTTCCGGAGACAATGCCGATCACATGTCTGATATTGGAATTGGCGTTGCAGGGCTCGTGAAGATCCCGCTGGCTGCAATCCTGATTGCAGGAGCTACACGCCTGATTACATTCTTCTGCCATTGATAACACTCCTCATGCTTTCGCTTCCGGGCAGCCCGTCCTTCGGTACGCAGGAATGGTATACCGCTGCCCTGTGATGATTTCTCTGTTATTATGCCCCAAAGGGGCAGAATTGTCAACCGGTTCTGTGGGGTGGGGACAGCATTTGCTTTTCCCTTGGATTTTTCAGGAGGGAGGAACAAAATACAGCGGTTGCCCATCCCCTATTCCGGGCACAGCCCGCTATTTTCCCATAAGCGGCCTTCATTTTCACAATGAGTCTTGCAAATTTCCTCATATTTGTTACAATATAGGTAGCATTGGCGGCGTATCCCGGCCCGCCAAATCAGACTTGCCTGTATTTTTATTTAGGAGGTAACGGAATGAAGAAACGAGTCAGGGCTATGGCCCATGTGGAGGTGGTATGATGGATACTTTTTTCGACGAATATGCCAACACGAGCATCTGCGGATGCTTTATTTATAAGGTTTCGGATGGAAAGGTCACGATTACAGATCATATCGACGATATCAGTGGGGAGCTGGTGATTCCGGCTACCATTGAAGGATGTCCGGTGACCTGCATCGAGGAATTTGCGTTCCTTTGCTGCGACAAGCTGACCAGCGTCACGATTCCCGACAGCGTAACCGACATTTTAGATTCTGCGTTCTACAACTGCACCAGCCTGACCAGCGTTACGATCCCCGACGGCGTAACCTACATTGGAGATGCTGCGTTCGACAGCTGCACCAGTCTGACCAGCATCACAATTCCTGACAGCGTAACCTATATTGGAGATTCTGCGTTCAACAACTGCGCCAGCCTGACTAACATCACGATTCCCAGCAAGGTGAGGTACATCGATATGTGTACATTTGCCAACTGCACCAGTCTGACCAGCATCACGATTCCCGACAGTGTGACCAGCATTAGTTTTTTTGCATTCAAAGGATGTACCGGCCTGGCCAGTATTACGATTCCTGACCGTGTACGCAATATTGAGGACTCTGCGTTCGAAGGCTGTACCGGCCTGACCAGCGTTACGATACGCAACGGCGTGACCAGAATTCACGACTCCGTCTTCCGGTACTGTACCAGCCTGACCAGTATCACGATTCCCGACAGCGTAACCCAGATTGGAGATTTTGCGTTCGCCAACTGCACCAGCCTGACCAGCATTACGGTTTCCAGAGATAATGCACGTTATGCAACAAAGGATGGCGTACTGTTTAACAAAGAGCAAACAACCCTGATTTGTTGCCCAGGCGGAAAGGCGGGAAACTATACCGTCCCCGATGACGTGACCACGATTATCTACGGAGCTTTTTCTGGCTGTACCAGGCTGACCAGCATTTCCGTTTCCGAACACAATGAGAGCTTTCGGTCAGAGGATGGTGTGCTGTTCAGCCAGAAACAGTACCTGCTGATTTGTTGCCCAGGCGGAAAAGCAGGAAGCTACAGTATCCCCAACGGCGTGATTGTCATTTGCAGTCATGCGTTCTCCGGCTGCACCGGGCTGACCAGCGTTACGATCCCCGACGGCGTAACCTACATTGGAGATGCTGCGTTCGACAGCTGCACCAGTCTGACCAGCATCACAATTCCTGACAGCGTAACCTATATTGGAGATTCTGCGTTCAACAACTGCGCCAGCCTGACTAACATCACGATTCCCAGCAAGGTGAGGTACATCGATATGTGTACATTTGCCAACTGCACCAGTCTGACCAGCATCACGATTCCCGACAGTGTGACCAGCATTAGTTTTTTTGCATTCAAAGGATGTACCGGCCTGGCCAGTATTACGATTCCTGACCGTGTACGCAATATTGAGGACTCTGCGTTCGAAGGCTGTACCGGCCTGACCAGCGTTACGATACGCAACGGCGTGACCAGAATTCACGACTCCGTCTTCCGGTACTGTACCAGCCTGACCAGTATCACGATTCCCGACAGCGTAACCCAGATTGGAGATTTTGCGTTCGCCAACTGCACCAGCCTGACCAGCATTACGGTTTCCAGAGATAATGCACGTTATGCAACAAAGGATGGCGTACTGTTTAACAAAGAGCAAACAACCCTGATTTGTTGCCCAGGCGGAAAGGCGGGAAACTATACCGTCCCCGATGACGTGACCACGATTATCTACGGAGCTTTTTCTGGCTGTACCAGGCTGACCAGCATTTCCGTTTCCGAACACAATGAGAGCTTTCGGTCAGAGGATGGTGTGCTGTTCAGCCAGAAACAGTACCTGCTGATTTGTTGCCCAGGCGGAAAAGCAGGAAGCTACAGTATCCCCAACGGCGTGATTGTCATTTGCAGTCATGCGTTCTCCGGCTGCACCGGGCTGACCAGCGTGAACATTCCGGACAGCGTGTATACCATTGAATCCTCCGCATTTGAGGACTGTAAATGCCTGACGAATATCACGATTCCTGAGAATGTAACGGAAATCAGCGATTCCATGTTTAGACACTGCACCGGCCTAACCAGCATCACAATTCCTGACAGCGTGATTAGCATTGGCGAAAAAGCGTTTGAAGGCTGCTCCAGCCTGACCGGTATCACAATACCGACCGAAACAACTCTCATTGGCGATTCTGCCTTCCGGTACTGCACAAGCCTGACCAGTATCACAATACCGGACAGAACATTTCGCATTGGTAGCCATGCGTTCGAAGGCTGCTCAAGCCTAACCAGCATCACGATACCGCGTGCCACAACGCAAATTGGCATGGATGCGTTCGAAGACTGTTCCAGCCTGACCGACGTATATTACAACGGTACGAAAGATAGCTGGGCGGATATCGGATGCGACGATTTTGGGGATGGGAATATGTCTCTGCACAAGGCCACCATTCACTATAATGATTCCTGTTCCGAGGAGCCGACTGACCCACCCTCTCCCGATCCCGCAGAGGCAGATTCCTTCCTTGATTTTGAAGATCCCTTCTCCGAATTTGAAGATTCCGAAAATCCCTTCCTTGCGTTCGGCGAAGACACTTGAACCATCACCGCACAAATGCGCCTGCGGCATAAGCCTTTTGAAGCCTTAATCTATCATAACAATGCGGCCCGCCGGGAACCCGGCGGGCCGCACTGCTGTCTATGCAGGCTTTTCATGTGCAAAGGGCGCATTGCAGATTTCCTCCGCAATGCGCCCTTGATTGACTATGCTATCTTTTACCGATTCAGGTTGAAGAATGCGCCCTTGCCCAGGTACTGCGCCACGTCGCCCAGCTCCTCCTCGATGCGGAGCAGCTGATTGTACTTGGCCACCCGGTCAGTGCGGCTGGGTGCGCCGGTCTTAATCTGTCCGGCGTTCAGCGCCACAGCCAAGTCAGCGATGGTGCTGTCCTCCGTCTCGCCGGAGCGGTGGGACACAATGGCGGTATAACCGGCGCGGTTGGCCATTTGAATGGCGTCCAGCGTCTCGGTCAGGGTACCGATCTGGTTGACCTTGATGAGGATGGCGTTGGCCACCTTCTTCTGGATACCGGTGGACAGACGGGAGGTGTTGGTGACAAACAGATCGTCGCCCACCAGCTGAACCCGGTCGCCGATGGCGTCGGTCAGGAGCTTCCAGCCCTCCCAATCGACCTCGCCCATGCCGTCCTCCAGGGAGATGATGGAATACTTGTTCGCAAAGTCCACCCACATGGCGACCAGCTCTTCCTTGGTCAGGGTCTTCCCAGCCTTGGGCAGATCGTAGTTGCCGGTTTCCTCATTGTACCACTCGGAAACGGCGGCGTCCATGGCGATGCAGAAATCCTTGCCCGGCTCGAAGCCGGCAGCCTCGATGGCCTTGACGATGCACTTCAGCGCGTCCTCATCCGCAGCCAGGTTGGGAGCATAGCCGCCCTCGTCGCCCACACCGGCGGCGGGAGTGCCGTTCTCCTTCAGCACAGCCTTCAGGGTGTGGAACACCTGAGCGCACCAGCGCAGCGCCTCCCGGAAGGAGGGAGCGCCCACGGGCATAATCATGAACTCCTGAATGTCCACGTTGTTGGTGGCGTGTGCGCCGCCGTTCAGAATGTTCATCATGGGAACGGGGAGCGTCTTGGCGTTGACGCCGCCGATATACTGATACAGGGACAGCCCCAGCGCCTCCGCAGCGGCGCGGGCACAGGCCAGAGAAGCGCCCAGAATGGCGTTGGCGCCAAAATTGGTCTTGTTGGGGGTGCCGTCGGCCTCGATCAAGGCCTGATCGATGGCGGTCTGATCCAGCACGTTCAGGCCAATCAGAACCTCCGCAATCTCCTTGTTCACATGATCCACAGCGGTGAGAACGCCCTTGCCGTCATAGCGGCTCTTGTCGCCGTCCCGCAGCTCGCAGGCTTCGTAGATGCCGGTGGAAGCGCCGGAGGGAACGATAGCGCGGCCCATGGAGCCATCGTCCAGATAGACCTCTACCTCTACGGTGGGGTTGCCGCGGCTGTCCATGACCTCGCGGCCGATTACATCGACAATTTCAAGGATCTGTTTCATAATTCAAACTCCTTTGCACGCTCCGCAGGATAGATAAAAACAGCACGATTTCATTGAAAATATCCGGATGAAAACGTTTGCATCCCTCCAAACGGAAATTATTCGGGTTCTTTGCTCTACACCTGTAGTATACGGCAGAACAGGCCGCTTGTCAATGAGAAAATTCGATGAATTCACCGATGTACGTGTGTTTGTCAAATAAAAATGTGAGCAAAAGGGCCCCAAAAAGGTGAGCACC
>JAJQBJ010000136.1 GCA_021203345.1 Oscillospiraceae bacterium | reverse complement strand
TGGAAAGACTTTTTTGTTTTTTCACTGTCTACTTGACAGGGGGCACTTCACTGCTGACCTCCCGGCGGGGTTCTGTTCAGGGAAAATAAATCAAGCTCATATGGCGCGGGTGGCCTTCCGCAGCCAGGCGGCCTCCTCAGAGGTCATGTACTGCATGACGGAATTGCGTACCCGGCGGTGATAGTCGTTCAGCAGAGCCTTTTCCCGCTCGGTGAGTAAGGTCGCGTCGATGGCGTCCAAATCCCACGGCACCATGGTCAAGTCCTCGAATTTCAGGAACCGGCCATAGGAATTCTCCTGCACCGACTTGACCACCACCAGATTCTCCAGACGGACACCGAACTTGCCCTCTAGATAAATCCCCGGCTCGTTGCTGGTAATCATGCCCGGCTCCAGCTTGGCCCCATCCACGCTTTTCCAGTGGATGCGCTGCGGCCCCTCGTGGATGTTCAGCAGATAGCCCACGCCGTGGCCCGTGCCGTGGTTGAAGTCCAGGCCCTGCTCCCACAGGGGCTGACGGGCCAGCAAATCCAGGTTTGCGCCGGTGCAGCCCTCTTTAAAGACCACAGCCCCCAGATTCAGATGACCCTTCAGCACCAGCGTATAGTGCCACTTCTCCTCATCCGTCAGCGGCCCCATGGCAAAGGTGCGGGTGATGTCCGTAGAGCCCTCCATATAATGCCCGCCGGTGTCGGACAGCAGAAAGGACTTGGGCTGTACCTCCGCGTTGCTCTCCTCCGTGGCGGAATAGTGAACGATGGCCCCGTGGGGCCCCCAGGCCATAATGGGATGGAAGCTGGGCCCCAGATACCCTTCCTGCTGACTGCGGAACTCCTCCAGCTTTTCTGCCACAGAGATCTCCGTCATGGGCACCTTCCCGATGTTCTTTTTCAGCCAGCGCATGAACTTGGTGACTGCCACGCCGTCCTTGATATGGGCGGCCTTAAAGTTGCCCACCTCGGTGGGATTCTTGCAGGCCTTGGGCAGCTCCGTCGGGTCGATGCGATCCAGAACGGTAACACCCTCCGGCACGCTGTCCAGAATGGCGCTGTTCACCACCTTCAAATTCATCATCACTTTGGAGCCGGATTCCAGTTCCCGGACAAAGCGGTAAATCTCGCCATAGGGATGAATCTCCACGCCGTCCAGACCCAGCAGCTCCACAACGCTTTCGCTGAACCGATCTCCGTCGCAGAACAGATAGACCTTTTCCCGCGTCACCGCCGCAAAGCAGAGAATCACCGGCACGCACTCCACGTCACGCCCCCGCAAATTCAGCATCCAGCAAATATCGGTCAGGGAGGCCATCACCAGAACGTCTGCGCCCTCCTTCTCCATCTCCTTACGAACGTCCGCCAGCTTGGCGGCGCGGGTCTGTCCCGTCAGCATGAGGGGCAGCTCCTGGGCGCGGGTAACGGGCAGCGGAGGCCGGTCTGTCCAGATTTCGCCCACCAAATCCACCTGGCAGCTGATGGAGGCGCCGTTGGCCTCCGCCAGCTCCTGATAACTCTTGTAGGCGGCGGCGTTGACCGTGCGGCCATCAAAGCCAAGGACATTCCCCGCCTGGAGATGCTCTTTTAAATACTCCTCCAGCTTGGGAACTCCCGGCTCCCCGGACTTGCAAAGCTCGGTTCCGCTGTTCTCCAGCTGCTGTGCAGCCTGGAGAAAGTACCGTCCGTCCGTCCACAGGCCGGCCCAATTCTGCCCCACCAGCAGCGTTCCCGCGCTGCCGGTGAAACCGGAAACATAGGCGCGGCACTTAAAATGCTCCCCCACATACTCCGAGGAATGGAAGTCGTCGGTGGGAACCAGATAGTAGTCGATTCCATGCTCCGCCATCACGCGGCGCAGGGAAATCAGTTCGTTTCTCATATACATTCAGCCTTCTTTCCATACAGGGTTTTAGATTTTTTATAAACTGAACTTTGAGCCTGCGTTTGCAGGCTCATGTTTGGATGAGATTATTATATCGCAAATTTCTTCAAATGCAAGAGACTGTCCGCTCAACTTTCGTCCCGGGCATTGTGCGCTTTCTCCAAAGCGTTGGCGAAGGTGGAAACAGCCGGGTTCTCCTGATCCTCGTGCCAGAAGCACAGTAGCTCCTCATTCTTCCCCAGGTCGTAGCAGGCCAGCTCCGAGTGCAGGCTCATCCGGGACAGCATGGTGGACACCATGACCCCCTGGCCGAACTCCGCCGCCATATAGGCGGACTCCAGATTGGGGGAGATCACAATCTCGCTGGGATTGAAGCCCAGCTCCCGGCACTGTCGCCGGGCGCGGGTCTTGCTCTCGGAAAGGGACTCCCGGCTGGCGGCGGCCTTGATAAACGGCTCCGTCTTAAAGTCCTCAGCGGTGGCCCCGGGGCGAACCTTGGGGTTTTCCGTGGACACCAGCAGCACCAGAGGCGTGTCCAGCACCTTCATTTTCCGCAGGCCAGTGCTTTTGGGCGCAAACTCCTTGTAGGTGATGATCAGATCCAGCTTGTGGTTCAAGAACAGCTCGTTCAGCTCGTACTGGGGATGCTTCTCCCCGATAAAGCGCAGATCCGGGTTCTCCTTTTTCAGCTCGTGCAACGCCTCTCCAATGCTGGAGGAGATCTCCAGCCATTCCAAATAGCCAATGTGCAGGGAATTGTACAGATTGGAATAATATTTCCGAGTCTTTTCCATCGTGGTGTCAAAATCCTCGCTGAACCGGCGGAACAGCTGATAGAAATTCTCCCCCGCCTTGGTCATCATCACATAATGATGGGTGCGGATAAACAGGGAAAAGCCCAGGTCGTCCTCCAGCTTTGCGATATACTTACTGACCGACTGCTGGGTCATATAGGTCAGCCTGGCTGTCTCCGTAAAGCTCAGCGTCTTGGCCAGGGTCAGGAAACAGCGAATAGACACCTCGTTAATCATGGGGATGCCTCCATTCAAAACTTTTATAATTTTCCTTCTATTGTACCAGATTCCCGCAAAAAAACAAGCGATTCCTTATGAAATATAAAAATTCTCTCTGCGGTGCAGCAAGCAACATCGTAACCAGATTCGCACGAAACAGAACAAAATGAATAGACGAGTAACCACGTTCGCAAGCGGGAACGCACAAAAATAATTCGTCCTACGTTATCTGCGGGTCTGGTTACGAGGTAAATTTGATAATGTGTCACGTCCCCTTGCCGCATTCTTCCTGCGGCAAGGGAAACAGGGGTTTTTCTTTGGCGGGTCGACACCGTTTCTTTTTGCCCCGTCAAAAAGAAATGGGGTTGAAAAGGCCCACTGCGAAATGAATACCCAATCAAAAGGGGTTGCCACTTCGCAATTTGAGCTGCCGCGCAGATCCCACCCCACCACGTCCTTTGAAAATCAAAATTTTTTAAAAGGTCGATTGTAAAATGAAGTTGAACACCTAAAAAATCCATAGCGATTGAA